>CAMFZN010000001.1 GCA_946006945.1 uncultured Clostridia bacterium
AGAGGTCTTAGAGTATCGAGGTCGATTGAGATCACCTTGTCGTACTCTGCATCCGGATCGCTTTCAAGAGGTCTGTAGTCATCCTCTCTTCCCTGAGCCTTAAGGAAGGCTCTTGTATTCTCATCAGATGGGAAGATTGAAGTTGTTGCTCCAAGCTCTGCTCCCATGTTGGTAATTGTGCATCTCTGAGGAACGCTGAGTGAACGTACGCCTTCGCCGGCATACTCAACGATGTATCCCACTCCGCCCTTTACCGACAGAATTCTGAGAACCTCAAGAATGATGTCCTTTGCGCTTACATTGCCCTTAAGGCTTCCCTTAAGCTCAACCTTGATCATCTTAGGCATAGGAATGTAGTATGCACCGCCGCCCATTGCAACGGCAACATCCATTCCGCCGGCACCGATTGCGAGCATACCGAGACCTCCGCCTGTTGGGGTGTGTGAGTCTGAGCCTATTAATGTTTTGCCCGGAATTCCGAATCTCTCGTAGTGAACCTGATGGCAGATTCCGTTACCCGGCCTTGAGTAGTAAACGCCGTGTTTTGCGCATACGCTCTGAATATATCTGTGGTCGTCCGCGTTCTCGAAGCCGGACTGAAGTGTGTTGTGGTCAATATATGCAACAGACTTCTCAGTCTTTACCCTTGGAATCCCCATCGACTCGAACTCGAGGTAGGCCATTGTGCCTGTTGCATCCTGTGTAAGTGTCTGATCGATTCTTAGTCCAACCTCTGAACCGGGAATCATCTCACCGCTTACAAGATGGTCTCTAATAATCTTCTGTGCAATTGTATAACCCATGATATTCCCCCTGTTTTATTATCTTACGTTTATGCTTGTAAGATATTCATCGACCTTGTGTCTCATCTCCTCAGAGCCGATTGACGCAACTCTTCCTGACTCGTACTCGCTGTCAATCCAGTTCTTTACGTACATAACGACATCGCTCTTCTTGTTAACAACATCGTTGCCCTCAAGGCCGTAGTTATCGTTAATCCATCTCGCCACACCGGCAAGTCCTGAATTCTGATTGATTGTAACTGTAGGCGGTCTCTTGAGGAACTTCTTGGTATCGAAGATATTGTAGATCTCCTCGTTCTTGAGAAGTCCGTCCGCATGGATTCCCGCCTTGGTTGTGTTGAAGTTCTCGCCGACGAAAGGAGTCTGCTCCGGAATCTTGTATCCGATCTTCTCCTCATAGTATCTTGCAAGGTCTGTGATAACTGTTGTATCCATTCCGTCAAGAGTTCCGCGAAGCTGCGCATACTCAAATACCATCGCCTCAAGAGGAACGTTTCCTGTTCTCTCGCCGATTCCAAAGAGTGTGCAGCTGACTCCTGAGCAGCCGTAGAGCCATGCTGTCGCAGCATTTGTTACAGCCTTGTAGAAGTCGTTGTGACCATGCCATTCAAGCATCTCGCTAGGAACATCCGCGTAATGCTGAAGACCGTAGATGATTCCGGGAACGCTTCTTGGAAGCGCTACTCCATTGTAAGGAATTCCGTAGCCGAGCGTATCGCAGGCTCTGATCTTGGCAGGCATGCCGGCCTGCTCCGAAAGCTTCTGAATCTCTCTTACGAAAGGTACGACGAAGCCGTAGAAATCGGCTCTTGTAATATCCTCAAGGTGGCATCTTGGCATTACCCCTGCCTCAAAAGCATCATAAATCACCGACAGATAATGCTCCATCGCCTGTCTTCTTGTCATGTTCAGCTTCGTAAAAATATGATAGTCCGAGCAGCTTACAAGAATTCCTGTCTCCTTAATGCCCAGATCCTTAACGAGCTTGAAGTCCTCCTTCTTCGCTCTGATCCAGGTGGTAATCTCAGGAAACTCAAGACCGAGGTCCATGCATCTCTTGATGGCCTCTCTGTCTCTCTCGCTGTATGCAAAAAACTCTGTCTGGCGGATTATTCCGTTCGGCCCCGACAGCTTCGACATCATCGAGTATATATCAACAATCTGCTTTACCGTGTAAGGCTCTCTCGACTGCTGCCCATCTCTGAAGGTTGTATCTGTAATCCATATTTCCTCAGGCATGCCGTAAGGGCTCTGTCTGTGGTTGAAGGAAACCTTCGGAATCTCCGTATACTCGAAAAATTCCCTAAACAGATTAGGCTCATCAACATCCTGTATCCTGTAGTTATATGCATCTATCTCAAGCAGGTTCGTCTTCGAATTCAGCTTAACATTCTCCATACAGCACCTCCCGTACTTATTATAATCTGGCCCGTCAGAGCTCTTCCTTGTATATTTGTATACAAGCATTCTATTCCTAGGCCGCAGATATGTCAACTTTTTCTTTTATCTCGTGCAAAAACTATGACTTTTCACGTGATTATGCCATTATCCCGCAATATCGCCTTGTTTTTGCGCAATTATTGTATACAAAAAGCGCCCTGACGTAAGGCTTCTGGGCGCATCGTTAACTTATATCAGATAAACCACTCCGGTTCCTTCCTTCTTCTGTACATTACCTCCATGGCAAGCCTGCTCGCCTCAGCGAACGGACCGTACATTCCCCTTGAACCGTTAGGGCATGACTTAATGCAGGCAGTGCACGAAATGCATTTCTTAACGTTGATCTTCGCCGGATCATCATGTGATATAGCCTGCACCGGACATATCCTTGCACATTCACCGCAAAGAACACAATTCTTGCCGGGAGTCGGATGAAGAGGCATCTTAACCGGGCCCTTGCTAGGCATGCAGCCCTTGATGTCAAGCGGAGCAGGCTCAATCCTGAGGCCGTGAACGAGGCTTCCCGAAAGCCTGAGAATCTTTCCGGCCGCATTGTCTGCGAAGCTCCTTGCCATAGCGTAATCGTTCTCATCAGGTCTGTCCTGGGCAAGCCTCTCGAACATGCCGTGCCTTGTAATAAAGGCTCCGGCCGCGATTGTTCTGAAACCCTGATCTCCCGCGAAGGCATACAGCTCATAGAGCGAATCACCGTATGATGTGTTGCCGTAGCACACAACACCGACCATCATTGCCCCGCCGCCGTGGAGCTGATTGATCAGCTTGATCGCAGGCAGAGGAAGTCTTCCTGTGAAAACAGATATTCCGAGCACAACAACCGTGTCCTCATCAAAGTACATATCCTCCTCAAGAGGCTTTCTTATTATGTCATAGCATTCGCACACAACATCTTCAACAGAAGACACCTGTACGACCTCTGCAATTGATTCTGTTATTCTCTTTGTTATCTCAGCCGTTCCGCCTGAAGGACTGAAATAAAGGCCAACTACTTTCTTAAGCATATTAACCACCCTTTCTTCTGATGATTGTACCATCCCGTATGTGAAGATAAGGGAAGATTATGTGAAAATGCATTCTATTAAAAACGGGGCTCTCAGACCCTTATCCGGCCCATGCCCCGTTATTATCAGTCATATGATTTGTGCGTCGATACAGCTATTTGTCGTATCTTACACCGTAATCCTTCTCCCACTTCTCGAAGTAGTCGATCTTCATGGCTTCCTTTACGTCTCTTAGAGTCTCCTCAGCCTTGGCGCGCGCTGCCATGGTTCCCTTTGTAATCGCCTCGATTACCTCCTCAGGGTGAGCCTCGTAGTATGCTCTCTTCTCTCTGATTGGAGCCAGGAAGTCGTTAAGCACCTTGAAAAGGAACTTCTTTACCTTTACATCTCCGAGTCCGCCTCTCTGGTAGTGAGCCTTGAGCTCGTCGAGGTTCTTGTACTCAGGAAGATACTTATCGAAATCCTCGTCTGAACAGAATGCATCGAGGTATGTGAACACGGTGTTGCCCTCGAGTGAGCCCGGATCCTCAACGCGGAGGTGGTTAGGATCTGTGAACATGCTCATCACCTTCTTCTTCAGAACATCCTCAGGATCTGAAAGGTAGATTGTGTTGCCGAGAGACTTTGACATCTTAGCCTGTCCGTCAGTTCCCGGAAGTCTGAGGCAAGCCTTGTTAGGAGGCAGATAAATCTCAGGCTCCACAAGAACGTCCTTGCCGTATGTGTAATTGAACTTTCTTACAATCTCCCTGCACTGCTCGAGCATAGGCTCCTGATCTTCTCCGACAGGCACGATGGTTGCCTTGAAGGCAGTAATATCCGATGCCTGGCTGATAGGATATGTGAAGAAGCCGACAGGAATGTTCGCCTCGAAGTTCCTGAGCTTAATCTCATTCTTAACGGTAGGGTTCCTCTGAACTCTTGCCACTGTTACGAGGTTCATGTAGTACACTGTCAGCTCGTGGAGCTGAGGAACCTCTGACTGAATGAAGATGTTGGTCTTCTCAGGATCGATTCCGATCGAGAGATAGTCAATCGCGCACTGCATTACGCTCTCTCTTACCTTCTCAGGATCGTCAAAGTTGTCAGTAAGCGCCTGTGCATCTGCAAGCATTACGAATATCTCATCGTACTCGCCGCTGTTCTGAATCTCAACTCTCTGTCTTAATGATCCTACATAATGTCCGATGTGAAGTCTTCCTGTAGGCCTGTCGCCTGTGAGCATGATTTTCTTCTTAGTTTCCATTGTATTATCCTCTTCTATAAATATCGTTCTCTGTTATAACTGCATCCAGAGGAACGTCGAACTCATCTACAGGTATTTCATCCGACATGAGCTTCTCCGTGCACAGCGCGATAAGACTCGCATCTGTTCCCGGAAGATATCTGTCATAGTATCCTGCGCCGTGTCCGAGCCTGTTGCAGCTTCTGTCACAAGAAACGCACGGCAGAACTATCAGGTCAATCTCCTCGGCCGGCACTGTCTCGGCATCTGCAGGCGGCTCCATTATTCCGTAAGCCCCCGGCACCAGTACTGTTTCATCAGTGTACAGCTTGGCCTCCATAATATGAGCCTTCGTATCCGTGCAAAGAGGGATGCATACCCTCTTGCCGTCGGCCCACAGCCTCTCAACAATAGCTGAGGTTCTTACCTCCTTGCCGTAATCAAGATAGCACATGACAGTGTTAGCACGACTGTATTCCTCTGTCTCGAGAAGTCTGTCCGCAATGACCGCACTCGCCTCAGTGATATACCGATCGGTCAGTTCTTCTCTAATCCCGGCGATCTCCCTGCGTCGCCATCGTTTGTGCTCTCTCAATGACTCTTTCATCTCTAATAACCCCTATATCCCTATATGTTGTTGATGATTTTCCTTCTGATTCTTCTTGTGTAAAGAACAGATGATGTGCAGCCGACTACCTCAGCAATCGGGAAGGCCCACCATACATTGTTTACATTGCCTGTCATTCCGAGAAGGATTGATGCAGGAATGAGAACCAGCAGCTGTCTCATTATTGAAATGTTCATGCTGTATACACTCTTGCCAAGCGCCTGGAAAATCGCTCCTCTCATAATAGCATAAGCCGCAAATGGGAAACAGAGGGAAATTGTCCTCAGGCAGCTTCTTCCGATCTCAAGCATGTACGGAGACGCGTCGAACATTCCAAGCAGAGTATCCGGAATGGCCCAGAACGTGATTGTTCCAAGCAGCATAATAACTATCGCATAGCTTACGCTTATCTTCATTACCTCTTCAAGTCTGTCTCTCTTTCTTGCGCCGTAGTTATATGCAGCGATAGGAACAACTCCGTTGTTCAGACCGAACACAGGCATGAAGATGAAGCTCTGAAGCTTGAAGTATACACCAAATACAGCAACCGCAGTCTTTGTAAAGCTTACGAGCACCTTGTTCATCGCGATGTTCATGACAGAACCTATTGACTGCATGATGATACTCGGAATTGCTATTCTGTATATCTCCTTGATTATCTCAAAGTCAGGCTTAAGATGCTTTATATGAAGTGTAACCTCATGATTCTTCTTAATATTGAATATCAGGCCAAGTACAAAAGCAAAGATCTGTCCGAATACGGTTGCAGCGGCAGCTCCGGCAATTCCCATCTCAGGTGCTCCAAACCATCCGAAGATAAGTATCGGGTCGAGAATGATGTTAATCACCGCGCCTATACCCTGGGTGAAGAGGATATAGATTGTTTTGCCCGTAGCCTGAAGAAGTCTTTCGACTGTGATTTGCATCATGAAGCCGATTGACAGCATGCAGACAATGCTGAGGTAGGTCTTTCCGTATTCTATTACTACAGGATCGTCGATCTGCGCCTTAATCAGAGTCTCTGACAGGAACATTCCTACGCTGAAGAATATCGCGTAATTCACGAAGCCCAGCAGAATTCCGTTGTGCGCAACCTTGTCTACCTTCTCTGTAAGTCCCGCTCCGAGGTATCTTGAGAGAAGGGCTCCCATGCCGACTGCCGTTCCTATTCCGAATGAAATCATGAGCATCTGGAAGGGGAAGCAGAGCGTTACCGCAGTAAGTGCGTCCTCATTGATTCTCGATACGAAAATACTGTCTACTATATTGTATAAAGCCTGCACCAGATTGGACACAATCAGAGGAAGCGACATTGTAATAAGAAGCTTCCTAATCGGCTCAGTTCCCATTTTGTTCTCTTCGGGCAGGTTTTCTCTTCTGTCATTGCTGTTTACAGCAAGTTCATTTTCTTTCATTCCATGTCCTCCGTTCTTATTCATTAAATCAATATTATAACACTTTTGGAAGTATATGTAATAGCTGATTTGATGTCCGTGCCGCAGCTGACAAGTTTGGATGGCTGTATTTGTTTGTTATTTGTTTAACGATACAAATATTTTTAAATCTTTTTGTTGCATATAACAATTTTTTGTAGTATCATTGACCCATATTCTTAAATTATACAAAGTCTTTAATTGAAACCCGGAAAGGAGATACGACAATGACCGGATTTAACGCATGGCTAGAAAAGATTGACAGTGCTGTATGGGGAGTTCCTATGATGGTTCTTATCCTCGGAGTCGGCCTGCTTCTTTCTTTCAGAATGGGCTTCCTCCAGTTCAGGAAGCTTGGCAAGGCTCTTAGATACATGGTTCACAATGAGTCAGAGGGTGAAGGAGAGGTTTCAAGCTTCGCCGCACTCACAACCGCACTCGCCGCTACAGTAGGAACAGGAAATATCGTAGGAGTTGCCACAGCCGTCGTTGTAGGTGGTCCGGGCGCTCTCTTCTGGATGATCATAGCTGCCTGCCTCGGAATGGCAACAAAGTACGCTGAGGGTCTTCTGGCAGTAAAGTACAGAGTTCTCGACGAGAACGGCAAGGCTCTCGGAGGACCTTTCTATTACATTGAGAACGGTCTCGGGCCTAAGTGGAAGTGGCTTGCCAAGCTGTTCGCCTTCTTTGGCGCTGTAGCAGGTGTAATGGGCATAGGCACAATCACTCAGGCAAGCTCAATCACAGCTGCCTTCAATAACGTATTCGATCCAAACGGAGCTCATGTCGCATTCTCTATCGGCAACATGAGCTACACCTGGGCAACAACAATCGCTGCAATAGTTGTTGCAGGCGCTGCTGCTCTCGTAATTGTAGGCGGAATTAAGAGAATTTCAGACTTCGCATCAAAGGTAGTTCCTGCAATGATGGTATTATATGTTACCTTCGCAGTTCTGATTCTTATTTTCCACGCATCGGAGATTCCGGGCTCTCTCGTAAGAATCTTCCAGAGTGCATTCGGAGCAAATGCTGTAGCAGGCGGAGCTCTCGGCGCAATGATGGTGGCAATGCAGAAGGGTATCGCAAGAGGTATCTTCTCTAACGAGTCAGGACTTGGATCAGCTCCTATCGCTGCCGCTGCAGCTCAGACCAAGGAGCCTGTAAGACAGGGTCTTGTATCGATGACAGGAACCTTCCTCGATACAATCGTTATCTGTACAATGACAGGACTTTGCATCATGACAACAGGAGCTTACGATGCAGCTCTCGATCAGGGACTCGAGGGAGTTCAGCTTACAATCTACGCTTTCGGCCACATGCCTTGGGGCGGAACTGTAGGAGCAGTAATCCTCTCAGTATGTCTCGCAATATTCGCATTCACAACCATCCTCGGATGGGATTACTACGGTGAGAAGTGTCTCCAGTACTTCACCAATAACAACATGGCTGCAGTTAAGATTTACAGATGGGTATACATCCTGGCCGTTCTTATCGGACCATTCCTTACCCTTTCTGCAGTATGGACAATCGCCGACATCTTCAACGGACTGATGGCCTTCCCTAACCTTGTAGGCCTCTTCGGACTTAGCGGAATAGTTGTTGCAGAGACAAAGAGCTACTTCAAGAGACTTGAGGCTGGCGAGATTGATGAAGGCTTCGGCAAGAAGAAGTAAGCTTTAATTCACCAGTATCCTTACCTTATACTTATTATCGGAAAAACAGTGCAGACGCTTTTGCGAATGCACTGTTTTTCTTTCTTCTTGTTATTCTAGTCGGACCAGGATCTCCGTCCGTCGCCTCTTATGTCTATCACATCCCCGAGGAAGGTAGGCTTCACCTTGAGTATGGCCTTGAAGAAGTCCTTGTCTCTTGCCAGCACCTCTCTTGCCTCGCGGTAGAATCTGCCGCTGTATTTAATATCCTTACAGGCAATTCCTCTGGCATTAAGCCCGAGAGCCTTCGCTATGTAAAGCGCCCTGAACTCATGGTACTTCTGTGTAACGATGACTGCCGAGCTCACATTGAATACCGCCTTGGCTCTGTATATCGACTCATAGGTTGAGAAGCCTGCGTGATCGAGGAAGATGTCCTTCTTCCTTACACCATTCTTTATGGCGTACTTCCTCATGACCTCCACCTCGTTGTACTCAACCTGCCCGTCATCTCCCGAGAACAGAAGCTTGTCCACAAGCCCCTTCTTATACAGCTCAATTCCCGTATCCAGCCTGTCCTTAAGCATGGCCGACGGCGTTCCGTCAGGCTTCACAGCAGCCCCCAGGACAAGAGCGCAGTCCGCAGTTGTCCCTTTAAGCTTCTCCTCATCTGTAAGGCTCATGCCGCCGATCAGGCAGACGATTGCATTTATTCCAAGCACCAGCACCGCTCCGAGAATCACGAGCCTGATTAGCGGATGGCGCTTCTTTATTCTTTTGCTCTTTGATTTAGCCTTGCTCAATATCCTTCTCCTTTATACTTCGGTTATTATACTCCACCTGCTCCCTGCAAATATAAAAGCACAGTGAAAATTCCTTCCGCCTCCTTGACTAATCTCATCTTCACAGTAATAATTCAAGATAAGGCTACGTACAAAAGGAGCATTCACATGAAGAAGCATGCCATAATTCCGATATTCATCCCGCATCTCGGCTGCCCGAACGACTGCGTTTTCTGCAACCAGAGAAAGATTACCGCAAGGACCGAGGCGCCATCTGAGGAGGCTGTCAGGGCGACAATTGAAGAATGGCTTACAACACTTTCGGGAGTGGAGACTGTCGAGGTCGCCTTCTATGGCGGAAGCTTCACAGGCCTCGAGCTTGAGGAGCAGTCCGGCTATCTATCCGTTGCCGAGGAATTCCTCAGCCAGGGAAGAATCGACGGTATTCACCTTTCGACGAGACCTGATTACATAGACCGGGAGATTCTTGATAATCTTAAGGCTCACCATGTCGGCACGATAGAGCTCGGAGTCCAGTCCTTCGACGACGAAGTTCTGAGGCTTTCGAGGAGAGGCCACACATCAGAAGATGTATACAGAGCTGCAGCTCTTATTAAAGAATACGGTTTTACGCTTGGAATTCAGCTCATGATTGGACTGCCGGGAGACTCCGCTTCAAGCTGCAGCTATTCCGCGAAGGAAGCGGCGGCTCTCAAGCCTGAGCTTGCAAGGCTCTATCCTACAATCGTCCTCGACGACACAGAGCTTCTTAACATGTATGTAAGCGGCAGCTATGTGCCGCTTGAAAGGGAAGAGGCGGTCTCAAGAACTGCAGAAATGTACAGGATTCTGGATGAGGCAGGAATCTACATCATGAGGGTAGGACTTAAGAGCACCGATATCATAGGTGACGGAGGTGCCATTAACGGAGGCACCTATCATCCGGCATTCCGCCAGCTGGTTGAAGGCAGAATCATAAGAGACCGAATCGAGGCAGAGCTTGACAGCCTTGCAGAGCTCAAGGACGGAAGCGACGACGAACGCTCGGTCAAGGTCGACGTATTCTCGCATCCGTCGTGGTTCTCGAACATGGTGGGAAACTGCGGCTGCAACAAAGAATTTTTTGCACGAAAATACCCGAATCTCAATCTGAGATATCGGGTAGATAACAGTCTTAAGCCCGGACAGTGCCGGGTTGCTGTTAAATAAGCCTGCTGCTTAAGCCTCTGCAGTCCTTCTCGCCTTGAAGGCATCATGTATTGAGATGAAGGACGCCGACAGAAGCAGCATAATTCCGACTATTGTATTCCACATGATGTTCTCATGCAGGATTATCACGGCTAGTACAGGTGCGATTGCGGGCTTGACGAAGAAGGTCAGAGAGCCTGTGGTCGCATCTGAATGTTTTATTCCGATGAAGTAGATAAGGTATCCGAAGCCTGTCACTATGATTCCTATGTACGCGAGGAGAAGCGGGCTTTCTGTCATTCCGCTGAACACAGGTCTTCCGCTCAGCGCTGTAATTGCCAGGAGCACGGCTGATCCCATGATGAAGCTTATGCAGGTCTGCGTGAAGGTTCCGATTCTTGCAAGGCTCCTTTTGCCCATGACGGTGTATGCCCCGAAAGTAATCGATGCTCCGAGCACGAGAAGAAGTCCGAGCGGAGTGTTTCCCGCCTGGACGTCCCAAGGTCTCATCATAAATACGCAGGCTATGATTCCGAGGGCGACTGAAATGAATTTATCCCTGTCCATGTGCTCATCCGTGAAGATTGCTGCGATTGCCATAGTAAATATCGGATTCAGGCACATTATTGAAGCGGCTGTTGATGCGTTGCAGTTCTCGATTCCGATCTGGAAGAGAAGCATGCTCACCGGAATGCCCATACAGCCTACAAGAAAGAGCCAGGTGAGGTCGCGCGCCTGAAGCTTAAGACCTCTGTCCGTAAAGTTCTCCTTATATTCCTTCATCGCCATCGGCAGGAGCACCAGGCCTCCTATCAGAAATCGCAGGCCGGTAAGCTGCAGCGGGTCAAAGGTGTTTCCTCCAATCTTGAGCGCAATCTCCATCGTGCCGAATAGAAAAGCTGTCGTAACAATACATGCAATAACCTTCTTCATTTCTCTTTCCTCCAATCCAAAGCAGCCTCCTACTGCCTGATACTTGATACTGCCGATACAGCAAAGCTTTTAAGTATTCCTGTAATTACTTCCTTTGTTCCCTCATCAGCCTTGTTAAGCTCCCTGATAAGATTCAGCACATCAGTATGAGACATGCCGATGAGATCTGCAACGCTCTTAAGCCCGTTAGCATCGAGTGTGTCGAACAGCGTCTCCACAACCCTTTCGCGTTCCTCATCTGTAGCCTCTTCGAGCCACTTCGATATCGTTCTGTCGAGGTACTGGCTCTTCCAGTCCTGCTCCTCGATATAATCGAAGCTGTCTTCCTTTACCTCCCAGGAATATGCTGAATGCTGCATTATTATTCCGGAGGCGTAGTTTCTTACGACCCTGCGCTCTCCGTAGTTTCTAAGGAGCATTCCCACAAGAGATAGCTCAGGATTGATTCTAATCACATTAAGGCCGCTTTCTGCAATGACCTTCTCAATTACTTCACCGGCGCTCGAGCTGAAGCCCGGGCCGTCCATCGAGTATACAGCCTCTATGCTTTTTCTTACTTCCCTTGAGCACATGCATGCAGCATAAACGGCAAGATTGCCGCCCTTGGAATGACCTGTCACATACAGACGTCTTCCCCTGAGGCCTCCCCAGCCTCCGAAATGCCTGTCGAGGTACGCCGCTGCTTCAATCTGTGAAGGTATCTCATCCTGAAAAGAAAGCAGGAAATCCTCCTTCCAGCCTACAAGGCTTCCATCGGTTCCTCTGAAGGCAGCTACCGACGTATTGCTGTCTATGTCAAAAATCATAGCGGCGAACTGCATGCTCCTCTCGCTGCTGCTCAGCGCCGTAATATCCCTTATAACGACATCTCTGAATCTTCTGCTCGCTGAGAGTGCTGCAAGAAGCCTTATGTTCTCATCATCTGTTATCGCATCGCAGAAAACCCTGTCGAAGTATTCTGCCATGTAATAGTCTTTTATTCTTGCACCGCTTCTCCACCTGCGCCCTGCCGCCTGATCGACCGCTTCAAGCTTGGCGTATGAAAACTGAGCAAGCACAAGACTGTCCACCTCGTTGAAGGGCAGCTCGCTGAATGTTCTGCTGCTGCCAAGAACGTAGCTAATGATATCCATTACAACCTCCCGACCTCGTCAAAGGTCTGACACTTCTCCTTGAGAAGCGTCTTCATCTCGGCGATTTCACTCGCCCTGCAAAGAATCTCAAGCCTGTCTCCTGCCTTAAGAAGAGTATCACCCGCCGGGATGAACTCACTGCCGTCTCTCAGAACCGCAACTATCAGACTTCCCTTAGGGAAGCTGAGCGCCTTGATCATACGGCCGTCAATGTACGAGCCCATATGAATGTCCTGATAGAGGATGACCTTTCTTTCGGTAGTCTTTTTGCGCTCCCTGTCCTCCTTCAGTGTCGCCTGGCCTCTCATCCTTCTGTTCCACAGCTGCTCATAGATTGGCTCGCTGCCCATAAGATCCGCCACCGTGTATGCAATTAACGACACAATTACAAGCGACAGGAAACTTGAGAACTCACCCGTCATCTCCGTAATCAGAATGATTCCTGTTGCCGGAGCCCTTACGATTGAAGCAAAAAGTCCGGCCATCGATATCACAACAAAGAAGCCGATATATTTCTCGTCGATTCCGCAGAGAGCTGTCAGTGCCCTCGAGCAAAGACCGCCCGATATCGCGCCAAGAACGAGCAGAGGCAGGAATATTCCTCCCGGAGCTCCCGAGCCGAAGCAGCCCGTTGAGAAGACAAGCTTCACAATAAGAAGAACCGCAAGAGCCTTAATGCCGAAGTCTCCCCGTCCGATCTGGCCGACCAGGTCGCTTCCGCTTCCAAGCGCCGTTGGATAGATGTAGTACATTGCAAACACTATCGCGTAAATCGCTGCCATCCTAGCAGCAACCGGCATCACATCGCCGTTTATACGCTTAGCAAGACGCCCGAAGGCATTCTGCATCAGCTCAATCGTATTGTTGTATACGAAGCCGAGCAGACCAAGCACAAGGCCGAGCACCACAAGCACCCAGTAATGCCCCGCAGGAAGAGCCTCAAAGCCCCTTATATCGAAAACCGGCTCAACACCGACTATCTGAATCGCAACATAATCACTCACTGCCGTCGCAACGAGAGTCGTAATCAGCACAAGTGCGCTGAAGGTCTGATGAAGCTCCTCCAGTGCAAAAATCGCTCCGGCAAGCGGAGCCCCGAAGGCCGCCGATATTCCGGCACCTGCTCCGCAGGTGAGAAGAAGTCTCTCCTCCGTCATTAGACGATGCGTTCTTCTTGCGAAGCCCTTGCCTATCATCGCACCGAGCTGTATGCTCGGACCCTCTCTTCCTAGCGCAAGTCCGCTTCCGATTGTAAGCGCACAGCCTGCGAACTTCGCACTGAGCACTTTCGCCCAGTTCATGTCAAGGTGCCCTCTTAGCTCTCCCTCAACCTGAGGGATTCCGGAGCCGCCGATCTCAGGCTCTGCTATGAGAAGAAAGGTTACACAGACTGCAATAACAAAAAGAATCACGGCAAGCCAAAATCCGCCTGACAGACCCTTGTCTGTAAGCTCAAGAAGCATCTCTTTAATATTCTCCGCCTTGCCAAGCAGCCATCTGAAGCATCCAACAACGACGCCGGTAAGAACACCGACCGCAATCGCTTCTATAAGCAGCGCATACTGGAAGCTTCTGACTCTGTTTAGATTCTTTTCGATCGAACTCACGGTATTATCTCCTGCCATGTATTACACAAAAAAAGAGCTACTTATCATCATAGCTCTTTTTGTAATAATTATCTACTCTGAGTAAAGATTATCTCCAACGTACTCAGGATTGCTTGTGATATCAATTCCAAGTGACTTGATTGCCTGCTCGTCCTTGTCACTCAGAATTGCCGTGCAGTGAGCGATGCAGCCTCTCAGCTTAGGAATCTCTGCGAGGGCGAGCTCTGCGTTAGGGTTGGTAATCTTGGTGAGTGTAAGAGCCATGATTACCTCCTCGACATCGAGAGCCTTATCATCCCTGAATACATTCTCCTTAGTCTCAATGAGGCTGTCAAGAATCTGCTTCGAGATGATGAGCATCTTGTCGTCGATTCCGGCAAGCTTCTTAAGCGCATTCAGAACTACAGCCGCAGTCGATACCATGCCGTAGCTGTTTCTTCCTGTAACTATACTGCCGTCTGGAAGCTCAAGTGCTGTTACGATAATATTCTCGAATCTGTCAGGATCCTCCTGCTTCTTAAGCTCTGCATAGTCCTCTGCAGGCTTAACAACAGGTCTTGAATATCTTGTGCAGCCGACCTCCTCCATGAGAAGCTTCATTCTCTCAAGAGTCGAGTCGTCAATCTTTCCCTTCTTATATGAACACTCTGCGATCAGGTATCTTCTTACTATCTCCTGCTTTGCCGCCTCGCAGCATGCCTCGTCATCTACAATCGCAAATCCCGCTCTGTTTACTCCCATATCGGTCGGCGACATGTATCCGTCATCGCTGCCTGTGATTTTGCGCAGGATTCTCTTAAGAACAGGGAATGCATCTACATCTCTGTTGTAGTTTACAGCCACCTCATTGTACGCATCGAGATGGAACGGGTCGATCATGTTTACGTCCTTAAGGTCGGCAGTAGCTGCCTCGTAGGCGATGTTCACAGGGTGCTTAAGCGGAATGCTCCAGATAGGGAAGGTCTCGAACTTCGCATATCTTGCCTTGTTGCCTCGCTTATACTCGTGATAAACCTGGCTGAGCGATGTTGCGAGCTTGCCCGAACCGCCACCCGGACCTGTTACAACGATCAGAGGCTTTGTAACCTCGATGTACGGGTTAGCACCGTATCCCTCGTCGCTTACGATAGTATCGACATCTGTAGGATATCCCTTTGTGAATCTGTGCTTGTATGTTCTGATGCCGCGTCTCTCAAGCTTGTTAATGAAAGTGTTGACAGGCTGCGCATCCTCATATCTTGTAACTACTACTGAATTAATCTCAAGGTCATAGCTTCTGAACATGTCAATAAGTCTCATAACCTCAAGATCATATGTGATTCCGAAATCCTGGCGTGTCTTGTTCGCAATGATATCCCCGGCATAAATGCAGATTATTATCTCCGCCTTATCCTTCATTTTCTGCAAAAGCTTAATCTTGGCATTCTCATCAAATCCCGGCAGGACCCTCATGGCATGCTTGTCCTGTACAAGCTTGCCGCCGAACTCTAGGTACAGTCTTCCTTCTCCGCTCTTTATTCTCTCAAGAATATACTTTGACTGCTCATCGATGTACTTCTCTGCACTAAAACCGGTTCTGTTCATTATCACACCCTCTTTCCTTCAGTAAATAATTCTCGCTTGGTTATTCCGGCTATTCCTTTATCTCGACATCAAGCTTGGTTCTTCTTGAATATGCATCATCGAACCTTATCTTGTAGTCTACGCTTACCTTGCCCATTCCTTCCTCGTCAAGCTCTATGTTAACCTTGTTGGTATACACCTCAAGATCAATGGACCTCAGCATAGGGATGTGATATCTGGTAACCGTCATCATGCCCTCCTCTAACTGCATGTCCATGGTCAGCTCCTCATCCTTGCCGTATCTCTTTATGTTAATCGCATTGTCCTTGACCTTCAGAACGGCTCTTGAATCCTCAAGGCCTGTCTCGGCAGACTCGTTGTATGTGACATAGGTTGCATTAGCCTTCTTGTACAGCTGACCGTCTGTCAGTATCTCAACCGAGTCCTCAAGCTCAAGCTCCCTGAGGAAAGCCTCTCCGCTGGGCTTAAGATTCTCAATATACTGATTGCTTATAATTCTTAATGATACTTCTTTTTTCATAACTTAATTATTATAATACTTTTACGTTTAATGGCAACTTGTTTTTACTCTTTTCTCAAACGACATATTTTCTTCATATTGTATTTCTATAATCTATTCAACTTAAGGAGGGGGAGCATATGAGTGATACTATTAACAACAATCAGAATCCTTACCAGCGCATCATAGATGCTTCAGACGAAATAACCACTGAAAACACTGGGATGAACGATATTCCTGAAGAAACTGAGAATCCGGTTAATGAAGAGGATAATACTGCAGAGGAGTCAGCAGTAAATCAGTCTGATTCAACTGATGTCATTGACACAGTATTTGAGACAGCATCATCACCATGTTATTCAACCGTGGATGAAAACGATGATTTCGAATTTGTCAAATCCGTAAGAAGTCACGAAAGAGCACATACGGTGAAAGAGCCTCACATGTACCGCAAAGACCATTCGAACACAGTAAGCTATGTAACCAGGAAATTCTATGTTCTTTCTCTAATTGTGGTAATGATATTTACAGCAGCAGTCAGCACCGCAGCTTCTGTATTAATAGTAAGAAACATTTCCGGATCACAGGGGTCGTATTCCAACCTTACATCATCATCAATTGATAAGTCTTCCGGAAGTCAGCTCAGCACACAGGAGATAATCGCAAAGAACATTGATGCTGTTGTAGAGATTACTACAGCTTCAGTATCGACTAACATGTTCGGTCAGCAATCCATCTCTGAAGGCGCAGGAAGCGGAGTAATAGTCAATAAAGACGGATACATTGCTACCAACAATCACGTAATAGACGGTGCGAAAACAATTAGTGTTACGCTCCACAACGGAAACTCTTATACTGCAAAGCTTGTGGGAACAGATCCTGAGAACGATATCGCTGTAATAAAGATTTCTGCATCAGATCTTACTGTTGCAGAGCTTGGAGACAGCTCTAAGCTTTCAGTAGGAGATCAGACGGTTGCAATAGGCAACCCTCTCGGAAGTCTGGGCGGTACAGCAACAACAGGAATCATCAGCGCACTTGAAAGAAGACTTACAATTAATGACACAACGCTTGATCTTCTTCAGACCGATTCAGCAATTAACCCGGGTAACTCCGGAGGAGGTCTTTTCAACGGAGCAGGAGAGCTTATCGGAATAGTTGTCGCAAAGAGCTCAGGCACCGGAATCGAAGGTCTAGGCTTCGCAATTCCTATCAATTCGGTTGCTGACATAATTGACAGTCTTATTGATAAGGGTGTGGCTCCGGACAAGGCTTTTGTCGGAATCACTATCAGAGATATTGACAGTGATTATGCCGAATACTACCATCTCGACGGTGCCGGCGTATATATCGTAAACGTTACTTCTGATGAGGCGGACAAAGCAGGACTCAGATCCGGTGACAAGATTATCTCAATCAACGGCAAGAAGGTTTCAAACAGCTCTGACTTCAAGGCTCGCGTTCACGAGAATGAAGTAGGCGACACCGTTACAATAGTAATCTCCAGAGAAGGCAAGGAGAAGGAGATAAAGGTTAAGCTCACATCAGAGTCTGACAATGTAAGTCCTGAGGGCTCAGCAGACGGCGGTCAGCAGGATTCCGGACAGGGCTTCTAGTGCCAAAGAACAAGCAACAGTTTTGCGACGTTATTTTGCGTCAGTTCAAGGCGCCAAGCTGCCGAGCAGCGGAGCGTACCTGTAGTACGTGAGCAGCACAGGACAGCGCAGGCAACGCAGAAATGGCGCCAAAGAACAAGCAAAAAGCGGTAAACGGGTTATTATGATAACTCCCGTCTGCCGCTTCTTTATTTTGCCCGTATATGCTGTTACTGCCTCTCTTCTTTCTCTCTGTCGAGTCCGTGGGTTCTTTCTGATACCTTCTTTACGTAGTCCTCGTCCATGAACCAGTGTGTGAAGCCGTTGCCGTTGACCTCGTTGACGCTGCTTACTGTTATGAATGCGTGCGGGTCTATATCAAGGGCTGTACGCTTTACTCTCGCATGCGTCCTTGTGCTTGATACGCAGAGAATGACGTCCTTCGGCTCCTGAAGGTATCCGCTGGTCATGTGGATTATTGAGGTTCCGTATCCGATTTCGAGAAGAGTCTCATTTATTTCCTTGGTTTTGTCACTGAATATGAGAGACTGTATGCCGCCCTGGTTCATGACAATCATTCTGTTCATTACGATTGAATAGATGCCGGCATATAGAATTCCGAGGATTACTCCGTTGGTCTTTGTTACAGGGAGCTGGAGCAGGAAGATTCCGATGTCGATTGCCGACATTGCAGGGGCTACCTTGATTCCGAATTTTTTGTTAAGAATAATCGGCGGTACATCGATACCTCCGGTTGAGCCTCCTACTCGGATGATCATGCCGAGTCCGATACCGTCAAGCACGCCCGCGCAGAGCGCTGCGAGAAGGGGGTCGTCTACAAGATGGTGAAGTCCTGTTGCAGCCTCGAAGATACCGAGGAAAATCGGGAAGGTTACCGTTCCGACGATTGTATTCATTGCGAACTTCTTGCCCAGCATCAGGAAGCCTGTCACGAACAGGATAATGTTGAACACTGTTACTGTGCCGGTGATGCTGAAGCCGAAGAATACGTTAAACATTCTGCCCACTCCGGACAGACCTGATACTACCATATCATACGGCAGGGCGAAGCAGGCAATGGCAAAAGCGCTCAATGCATTTCCGATTACAATCTGCCCGCAATCAAGAAGATATTTTTTCTTTGAATTCATTTGCATTTCCTCCTTTATGAACACTCACTGATTGAGTTTATTTGCTTTTGTGATATTATTGTAAATGGCTTTATTATTATTTTATAAGGAGATTTGAACATGAAAGCTTATCAGAGATTACTTAACTATGTTACATTCCATACAAGAAGCGATGAGAACAGCACTACATCTCCTTCAAGCGAGAATCAGTTCGCGCTTGCCAACGCTCTCGTAGAAGAACTCAAGAGCCTCGGCGTTGAGGATGCTTCTTGTGATGAGTACTGCTATGTATACGGTCACGTTCCTGCAACACCGGGACACGAGGATGCAACTCCTATCGGTCTTATTGCTCACGTGGATACTGCTGATTTTAACGACCTTCCGGTTAAGCCAATGATTCATGAGAACTATGACGGTTCTGACATCATTCTCGGAGACAGCGGTCTTGTCCTTTCACCTAAGGCATTCCCAAGACTTAAGGACAGAATCGGTGAGACCCTTATCACTTCAGACGGAACAACTATCCTCGGCGCTGATGACAAGGCCGGAATCGCCGAGATTATGACAGTTGTTGAGCTTAAGGATACATTTGATCACGGCCCTATCTGCATTGCATTCACTCCTGACGAGGAGATCGGCAGAGGCTGTGAGAACTTCAATCTCGAGCGATTCGGTGCCAAGTACGCATACACACTCGACGGCGAGTTTGAGAACGAGGTTGAGTGCAACACCTTCAACGCTGCATCAGCAAACATCAAGTTCCGCGGCGAGAACAACCATCCAGGTTCAGCAAAGAACATCATGATCAATGCCGCTCTCGTTGCAATGGAGTTCGACAGTCTTCTTCCAAGAGCTGAGCGACCTGAGCACACTGAGGGATACGAAGGCTTCTTCCACCTTCTCTCTGTTAACGGAGGCGTAGGCGAGGCATCACTTTCATACCTCATCAGAGATTTCGACACAGCAAAGTTCGAGAACCGCAAGGACATGATGATGCAGATTACCAAGTTCCTCAACGAGAAGTACGGTGAGGGCAGAGTTGTATGTGAGATTAAGGACGGCTACTACAACATGTATAACATCCTCAAGGATCACCCTGTATGCATCGACAACGCTGTTCAGGCTAACAGAAATGCCGGACTTGAGCCTGTATCAGTTCCTCTAAGAGGCGGTACAGACGGAGCTAAGCTCAGCTTCATGGGACTTCCTTGCCCTAACCTCGGAACAGGAGCAAGCCAGTTCCACGGTCCATACGAGCACATCACATGCGAAGCAATGGACAGAGCTGTTAACGTTGTTATCGAGCTTCTTAAGCTTTTCGCATAAGATATGCTTACGCTGTGAATGCGGCCGCAGGCAACATGCCGACATCCGCATCAGATTATTCAGCTATTCAAACACAAGGGGAACGGATTACCGTTCCCTCTTTCTTTACTTTATTCCACCTTCCTTGAGTCTTCTGCTCAGACTGAACACAAATTCCTTGATTGCTCTTACATGACTGTCAGCAAGCCTTCTTGCTGCATCTCCGTCACCTGACTCTATTGCCTCCATCATGGCAATGTGCTGCTTCGATGTCTCTTCATAAAGAGTGTCGTCTTCATAATACAGATATCTGAATCTGAGAGAAAGCTCCTGAACATACTCCACCATCTGCCTCAGAGTATCGTTGTCGCAGCAAGCTACAATATAGTTGTGAAACTCCTCGTCGAGATGGATGATTCTCATCTTATCTCTGTTAAGACATGCAGTCTGGTACTCCTCCGCAATCCTTCTGAGCTGCTTCTTCTGCTCATTGCTGCTTCTTCCTGCAGCAAGATAAGCGCAGAAGCCCTCCATATCCTCACGAATCTCAAATACATCGAGCATATCCTTTATGGAAATCTGTGCTACATAAGCACCTTTTCTCGCCTCCATCTGCACGAGTCCGTCATCGTTGAGTCTCCTGATTGCTTCCCTGATAGGAGTCCTGCTTACATTCATTCTTTTGGCCAGGTCAACCTCCATAAGACGGCTGCCGGCCGGAATCTCTCCTGTCAGAATCTTGTGCTTGAGCTCAAGATATACTATCTCTTTAAGAGGCTTCTGTGACCTCATCTCAAAATCCATCATCTCTACTGTCCCTCTCCTGTACTGCACTTCCATGCGCGCCAGCCGCTCTTCATCTCAGCACACAGTCTTTCGAAGCCCTTGTCTCTTTCAGACTCATTCCTGAAGTATGCGACTATTGTCGGCCCGCTTCCACTCATCAGCACTTCATCCGCGCCAATTGTGCTCATCATCTCCTTAAGCTGCCTTGCCTCAGGATACTGTTCGAGCGTATACTCCTCCATTCTGTTGAAGAACAGGTCATACACCGGCACTCTGTCCTCAGAATCTATCGCCTCATATACCTCTTTGGTCGATACCGATATTCCCGGATTGGCCAGAATTACAAACCTTCTTACGGGCAAAACACTTTCAAGCACCTCGCCGATTCCCCGTGCTCTCGCTGAATCTGTCGCTGCCGCAAGACCGTCAAGCTCACAAAGCCTGTCCCTGTTACGATAAGCATTCATGGCAAGCGAGAATGGAACGTCAGCACCGACAGCTGTTCCTATTCTCATAAGCTCATCCAGACTTAGTCTCGAGCCTGTAATAGCATTCAGACCCAGCATTGCCGCAGCAGCGTTGCCGCTTCCTCCTGCAATTCCTGCAGCTACAGGAAGCCTTTTGTCAATCTCAACTGTAACCTCTGCCGGAAGCTCATCTTCGATTGCATTAATAACGGCCTTAAGACCTTTGATTGCCAGATTACTCTCATCATATGGCATTCCCTCAGCCTCAGACCTCAGATACATGTCGACCCCTCTGCAGGATGCGATGAACCTGCCATCGCTGCTGTCCGACACTTTTATCAGGTCATAAAGACTCACGCCCTGCATGACAGAGTCAATGTCATGATAGCCATTCTCGCGTCTGCCTGTTATTTCAAGAGACAGATTAATCTTGGCATGTGCATTAAGCAGAATTTCTTTCATGATAATTATCCCTTTCGAAAAAACAGAAATGCCAGCGAAGCGTCGACATTTCTGATTCCCGGAGCATGTGATTATTTCTTTTTCTTTGTCTTATGGATAGGCGCAGGTGCGTGAACATGATACACATTGTTCAGATAATCTGCACAGATAATTCTTTCCTTGCCCTTGGAATGTGCGTCGCCCTTCTTCTTATTCTTCTTGGCAAGCTTAGCCTGACGCTTATTCTCCTCGTCGATTACCTCCTGAACAGTCTTTCCTGTTCTCTTGGCCTCCTTGTAAGGATTGAAAGCAGCCTCCTTTGTCTTGGTTTCCTTCTCCTCTGCCTCCTTCTCCTTCTGCTGCTTCATTGTAACGAACATGATTCCTCCGAACATTACAACCATCATTGCCATGTTAACGATGTTGTTAACCGACTGGTTATATGTCTTGAAAGTAATCTCCTGGTCTCTTCCAAGCACATGACCATCGTTATCTACGAAGTCAGCGCCGATCTTAACTGTATACTTAGCGTTGTTCTTTACTCTGTAATCTGTTGTATCTGCAAGCACGAGAACAAGGCCGTCATTCTTGTCACTGAAAAGAATCTGTGATGGAACTGTCTTGCCATCCTCGTCTACGAGCTTAACCACCTTGCTGTCTACCTTCTTTGCAGCCTTGGAGTTAACAGGATGGTTGAATCTCAGCTTAACGCCGACATTCTCCATTGATGTGTTCTCCTGTCCGTTCTCAGGATATGTGGACAAAAGCTCAAGTCCGTCAGTATCAGCATAGCAGAATACCGATCCGGCAATTACCATTACTGCGGCAAGCAGTGCAACTATTCCTCTTCTCTTCATCTGATTACATCCTCCGATTGTTTGTTTTCATCTGCGGCAGCTCTTCTCGCAGCCGCCTTCTCAGCTCTCTTTCTTCTGAAGAACTCGGACAGCAGTCTGCCGCACTCTTCTTCTCTGATTCCCGAGCTGACCTCTATTCTATGATTAAGCTCTCTGCTCTGAACAATATCGAGAGCAAGCCCATGCTCGCTCCTCTTGCGGTACATCGTGCCTATGCAAAGCCTCTCTATTCTGGCAAGCACCATGGCTCCCGCGCACATCGCACAAGGCTCGAGCGTCGCATAGAGAGTGCAGCCGGTCAGCCACTTGGCTCCAAGCTCAGTCTCAGCTCTGTGCATTGCTATCATCTCCGCATGTGCAGAGGATGACTCAAGTGTCTCCACAAGATTGTGGGCTCTCGCGATAATCTCGCCATCCCTGACTATCACCGCGCCTACAGGAACCTCTCCCTCCGAAGCGGCAATCTCAGCCTCTCTGATGGCCTCATCCATAAAGTATTCATCCTTTGAAATAGCAGAGCAACTGATTTCTTCCATAGTTTTTTCATTGTATCATATTTAGAACATTGCTTCAAGCTTTTTTGCTTGACTCAGGGTCTGCCGTCTGTTTCACACTACAGGTTGAAACCGCGCATGAAGGCGATCAGCGGATTGATATCATAAATCCGTCCTGCAATGACAGATTCGTTAAGAAGCATGCTGACGTCGTTAATTCTCTCAGGTGCAAAAATTCCGGTCATCGGAAGCAGGAAGGCCAGAAACAGGCATACGAGAATAACTCCTCTAAGGCCGCCAATCATCAGCCCCACGCCGTCATCGACGGTGCCGATGAAGCCTTTTTGCATTTTGCTCCTGTGAACCTTTCTTCTAAGCAAGGACGTAATTGCTGCGACAGTGAGAACTATCAGAATGAAAGCCGTTGTAGTCACAACAAGATTGGTGAAATGCTTAGCAGTAGTCATAAATATTCCATTAGTGATATCCGATATCGTCTCGCCGATTCTACCCGGTATAAGGCTCGCCAGGTCAAGCTGTCCGTCAGCTTCATGGGCGCTAAGTCTGTCGAGCATCCACTCGTCCATGCCGGTAAGCATCAGGAGCTCCGAGACCCGCTCAGTAAGGAGAACTCCGGCCACGAGACTGGCGACAAGCATTCCAAGTCTCAGCACAGTCTCAAGAAACCCGTGCCGTCTTCCAAGAATTGTTGATACTGCAAAAATCAGAATTACCGCAATGTCCAGAATCATCTCTTCTCCTTAAGATAATGCCGTAATCTATGGCATTACCTGCAATGATTGTTTTTATTTATACAGCCGCTTGTCTGCGTTTAATCTTAACAATTATATGTTAAATTGTAAGAACATAATACACCCTATTTAAAAGGAGATAATGAAAAAATGGCTGACAATCAGAAAATGTGGGGCGACCTTGGAATGAACCTCGAGATGCATGACCAGCTCTGTGCAGTTCTTCCAGGTGCTATCGGAGACGTATTCATGTCACAGGAGAACAGACCTGAGCATATGGACTATTTCGACATGGTTCTTGCTGACGTTCACGGTCTTAGACCTGCTGAGCTCGTTGAGTTCAGAGAGAAGGGCGGCAAGGTTTTCGGAACCTTCTGCGCTTATGTTCCTGACGAGGTAATCATCGCTGCCGGCGGTATCGCAACAGGCCTCTGCGCAGGTTCACAGTTCTGGGTACCTGGCGGAGAGAGATATCTTCCTGCCAACACATGCCCTCTTATCAAGGCTATGCTCGGTGCAAGATTTGACAGAACCTGTCCTTTCTACAGACTCGCTGACATCTACATCGGAGAGACTACCTGCGACGGAAAGAAGAAGGCTTACGAGATTCTCGGAACCGATGTTCCAATGCACGTAATGGATCTTCCTCAGATGAAGAGACCTAAGGACTTAAAGAAGTGGGCAGAGGAGATCAAGGACCTTCTCGCTATTGCTGAGGACCTCACAGGCAACAAGGTTACTCCTGAGAAGCTCGCTGAGAAGATTAAGGTTATCAACGCAAAGAGAGCAGCTCTTCAGAGACTCTACGATCTCAGAAAGAACGAGAAGGCTCCTATCAGCGGAACTGACACTCTCCTCATCTCACAGATTGCTTACTACGATGATCCTGAGAGATTTACAAAGATGGTTAACATCCTCTGCGATGAGCTTGACCAGAGAGTTGCCGACGGCGTTGACGTTGCTCCAGGAGCTAAGAGAATTCTTCTCTCTGGAACTCCAATGGCAATTCCTAACTGGAAGATGCACAACATCGTTGAGACATCAGGCGCTGTAGTAGTATGCGAGGAGACCTGCACAGGAACTCGTTACTTCGAGAATCAGGTTGACGAGTCAGGCGAGACTCTCGATGACATGATTCAGAACATCGCTGACAGATACATGGGCATCAACTGCGCATGCTTCACTCCTAACGAGGGAAGATTCGACGATGTTATCAGACTTGCCAAGGAGTACAAGGTTGACGGAGTTATCGACATCAACCTCAAGTTCTGCCAGACATACGATATTGAGGGATACACTCTCGAGCAGAGACTTAACGAGGCAGGCATCAAGGTTCTCGGAATCGAGACAGATTACACAGACAGCGATGCATCTCAGATCAAGACAAGGGTTGAGGCTTTCGTTGAAACACTTGCATAATTCTGCGCGTGAAGATATGCTTTGTAATAGCAGCTTGGGTGGCTCGTTTCAAGGGCCACCCTTTTTCGGGGGATAATCAGGATGAACTACTATATTCTATTCAAGAATCACACCGACAGCATGGCGATGTACACGACTCTCAAGAAGGAGGGTTTCAAGGTCAGGATCTCCCCGACCCCTCGCGAGCTTAGTGTCTGCTGCGGAGTATCACTGCTTGCGCTCGAATCAGAGATTGACGCCATCAAGGCATATCTCGCAGACAACCCGCTCGACCACCTGAGCATCGAGCCGCTCGACAACACCTTCGACAATACCCGCCATCGCTACGGTTAGACAGGAGAAAGCATTAATGAATTACATAGGAATTGACATAGGCTCAACAGCCTCAAAGGTATGCATACTGAAGGAGGGCGAAGCACCGATGTTCAAGGTGCTCCCGACCGGCTGGAACAGCAAGATTACAGCAGGCATAATCAGAGAAGAGCTTGAGAAGCTCGAGGGAGGCCTCTCTGCGTGCAAAACCATTGCTACAGGCTACGGAAGAATCTCCGTGGAATACGCAGATTCTGTAGTAACCGAGATCACCTGCCACGGCCGAGGCGGCTATGAGATGATAGGAAGAGACTGCACCATAATAGACATCGGAGGACAGGACACCAAGTACATCGATGTCAAGGGCGGACGCACTGTTGATTTCCTAATGAATGACAAGTGTGCAGCAGGAACAGGCAAATTCATCGAGGTCATGGCCAACAGGCTCGGTCTCACGATTGATGAGCTCTTCGACCTTGCTCGCCACGGCAATCCGCTTCCTATAAGCTCGCTTTGCACTGTTTTCGCAGAGTCCGAGGTAATCAACTACATGGGTGAGGGAAGAGAACGAGAGGACATCGCTGCCGGAGTAATCGACTCCGTCGCTCTTAAGGTTGCAACTCTCGTTCAGAGAAAGGCGCTTCAGGACACCGTAATCGTAACAGGCGGCCTAAGCGGCAACGAATTCTTCGCCTCAGTCCTCTCAGGGAAGCTCGGAAGGACAGTAATTCCAATGCCTGACGGCAGATACGCCGGAGCATACGGCGCCGCACTTATCGCAAAGGAGCGCGACAGATAACATTTCAGATAGAATTATCCCATCATAATAAAAAGCGATACCCGGTTCTCACAGCCAGGTATCGCTCATTTTCTTTCCTCTGCTAGAAGCATTCCTTGTATATCTCGAGAATCTCCTCATGGGTAAGCTTTCTGAACGCACCCTCCGAGATAAAGCAGCTGTCTGCAATCTCCTTAAGGTCTGTCTCCTCTGTGATTCCAAGCTCCCTCAAAGTTGTAGGAAGACCCATTTCTCTAATGAAATCCGCAAGAGCCTCTATGCCTGCAAGTGCAAGCTCCTCTTCACTCTCGTAATCTGCAGGATTAAGTCTCCATACCTCCTTGGCAAAGCTTACGAAT
This sequence comes from uncultured Clostridia bacterium, assembly GCA_946006945.1. Taxonomy (GTDB): domain Bacteria; phylum Bacillota; class Clostridia; order Peptostreptococcales; family Anaerovoracaceae; genus Crickella. The sequence goes on from CAMFZN010000001.1 coordinate 26,601, forward strand.
TTAGGAAGTCCATCCTTATATATGTGTCTGTAGTACACAGGATGGAGAACGGCCAGTCCCTCTCCATGATTGCAGTTAGTGTACGCGCTCAGCTGATGCTCCATGTTGTGGGCCTGGAAGTCCAGCTTTTTGCCCGTCTTAGGGAATCCGTTCTCTGCAAGAGAGCCTGCCCACATTATGCTTGTTCTCGCCTCAACATTCTCAGGATTTTCGACAGCAGCCCTGAAATCCCTGATCAGGCCGTGCATCAGGCCCTCCATCATATCGTCGGTAGCCCAGCTTCCTGCAGGATCGCTGAAATATCCCTCCATGATATGCGACAAAATATCGAAGGTTCCTGCCTTGATCTGCCTCATCGGCATTGTCATGGTATATGCGGGATCCATCAGGGCGAACAGCGGATTGATCTTAGGATATCCTCTGTCACATTTGATGTTTGTCTCTGTGTTGGTTAGAACCGCACATGGATTAAGCTCTGATCCTGTTGCCGGCATTGTTACAACAACGCCGCATGGAAGCGGATCGAAGTCCATAGGCTTGCCTTCTATCCAGAAATCCTGCCACGCATCACCGTCATATGCTGCCTGCACTGCCATTGCCTTGCAGCAGTCCATTGTCGAGCCGCCGCCTACTGCAAGAATCAGTCCGACATCGTTAGCCTTAACCTGCTCTACTCCCTCGAGCATCTTATCAACTGTCGGATTGGACATTATGCCTCCCCAGGCAATCATCTCATATCCGGCCTCCTTTACCGCCGCCTCAACATCGGCAAAAGACCCGTTCTTCATTACCGAGCCGCCGCCGTATCCGACGAGGACCTTCTTTCTTCCCGGAAGCGCGAACTCCTGTATCAGCTCTGCAAGGTGCTTTCCTACCACCTTGTCTCCGAAATATACTCTGGTTCTGTTCTGCCATACGAAATTATTCATTAATACACCTCTCCCTATTTACCGTTTGCCCCCGGCCTCTGACGGGGCTATAATCAGATTATAAAACCAGAGGAGGTATTTGGCTATGGTTAAAGAAGTTAATCTTCAGGAAATGAAGGATTTCTGCAAGGAGAATTTCACTACAGGATATATGTGCTCAGAGAGCGTTCTCGATACTCTTAACAGATTCTACGACCTCGGCATCGGAGAGGAGGCAATTGCGCTAAGCACAGGCTTCCCTTACGGCTTCGGTGATGGAGGCAATGTATGCGGAGGAGTTGCAGGCGCAACTATGGCGTTAGGCAAAATATTCGGTCGTACAGTCAAGGGTGACCCGGCTTACGAGAAGTGCATCGCAGTAGTTCGTGAGCTTAACGATGATGTAGCTGAAGCTTACAAGACAAGCATCTGCCCTGACCTTATTGCTGACTACGAGTTTGCTACACCTGAGAGAAAGACACACTGCACAAACATTCTTTATGTAATCCTAGAGTCATTCGCCAATATTGTAGAAAGAGAATGCGGAGTCAAAGTTATCAGATAGTATTGCAAGCATCCAGGCGATACCATATTTGAACAATTTAAACGGGCCGGTCGCTGATGCGACCGGCCCGAATTTGTTTCTATTGACTTATGCAAGCTCAATTGCGTGGTACTTCTTCTTACCCTTCTGAAGAATGCACTTGCCATCCTCGAAGCAGTCAAGTGTTACAGCGAAGCCCTTGTCTGTTACCTGCTCGCCGTTTACTCTTGCGCCGCCTCCCTTGATAGTTCTGTAAGCCTCAGAAGTTGATGGCTCAAGGCCAACCTCCTTCATGAGAGCAGCAAGACCGTAGCCCTCGCCCTCGAATGCTGACTTCTCCATCTTTGTTGTTGGCATGTTCTCTGATACTCCGCCGCCTGCGAATACAGCTCTTGAAGCCTCGAGAGCCTGCTTAGCCTTCTCCTCACCATGGACGAACTTGGTGATTTCGTAAGCAGCAACCTCCTTAGCCTCGTTGATTGCTGATCCCTCAAGAGCGCTCAGTCTGTTAACCTCATCCATTGGGAGGAATGTGAGCATTCTGAGTACCATGTTAACATCAGCATCGTCGATATTTCTCCAGTACTGGAAGAAGTCGTATACAGATACTCTGTTCTCATCGAGCCAGAGCGCGCCTGACGCAGTCTTTCCCATCTTCTGTCCGTCAGACTTGGTAAGAAGGTTAGTTGTAAGACCGTAAACCTCGATATCCGAAAGCTTTCTTGACATGTCGATTCCCGCAATGATGTTTGACCACTGGTCATTTCCGCCGAACTGCATCTTGAGTCCGAAGTCTCTAGCCATTACGTAGAAGTCGTAGCCCTGCATCAGCATGTAGTTGAACTCGAAGAACGAAAGACCGCCCTCCTCAGCTCTCTTCTTGAAGCACTCAGCTCTGAGCATCTCCTTAACGTTGAACTTTGATCCAACCTCTCTTACGAAGTCAACGTAGTTAAGAGGTCTGAGCCAGTGAGCGTTGTTAACGTGAACGCACATTCCAGGCTCAGGAGTCTTTGTCTCATGTCCCGGAACATATACACCCTCGTTGCCTACGTACTTCCACTCCTCATCGAAAGGAAGGAATCTGTCAAAAAGATTCTTGAACTGCATGCAGTTGTTGTCGATCTCCTCAACAGTCATGATTCTTCTGATATCACTTCTGCCTGAAGGGTCGCCTACCATTCCTGTTCCTCCACCGATAAGAGCTACAGGAGTGTGTCCGTACTTGAGCATGTACAGGAATACTATTACCTGAATCATGTGACCTACATGGAGACAGTCAGCTGTTGGGTCGAAGCCGATGTAGAACTTGATCTTCTCCTCGCCGAGAAGCTTTCTTACTGCCTCAGGATTGGTACACTGAGCAATAATTCCTCTTTCCTCAAGTACGTCATAAACGTTGTCAAACTTACTGATATTATCTGGAATCGGATTTACAAAAGCCATTTCTATATTTCCCCTTTCATTTGTATAGCCTTTATCCCGGTCCTGCCGGGCAGGAGGCCCTTCTACTTCGTGCCGAACAATCTGTCACCTGCGTCACCCAGACCCGGAACGATATATGCGTTCTCGTTAAGATGATCATCCTTAGCTCCGACGAAAACATCCACATCAGGATGAGCCTCTGTGAGAGCCTTGATTCCCTCAGGTGCAGCTATGAGACACATGAAGCAGATATCCTTAGCGCCTCTCTTCTTTATCATATCGATTGCCGCAACGGCACTTCCGCCTGTTGCCAGCATAGGATCGATTACAATCATTCTTCTCTTGTCAATGTCTGCCGGAAGCTTGCAGTAGTACTCAACAGGCTCGTGAGTCTCAGGATCCCTGTAAAGACCGATATGTCCAACCTTCGCATTAGGCACAAGCTCGAGAATTCCGTCAACGAATCCGAGGCCTGCCCTCAGAATCGGAACAATCGCGATATCCTCGCCGTCAAGCATCTTTACGGTAGTCTTGCAGAGCGGAGTCTCAATCTCAACATCCTTGAGAGGAAGATTCCTTGTCACCTCGAAGCCCATGAGAAGTCCAACCTCTCTTACGAGCTCACGAAACTCCTTGCTTGTAGTCTCCTTCATTCTGATCTTTCCAATCTTGTGCTGAATGAGCGGATGATTGAATACCATTACCTTATCGTTATCCATATTAACCTCCTGTAACAACCGTTAACGTGCAAAATCGCTTTTCACATGCCGAAGCATTCCGTGAAGCTGCAGACTAGTCCTCGTCGAGCATGTTGATTCTGCGAAGATGCTTGCCGCCCTCGAACTCAGTCTCGAGCCACTTGTCTACCATTGCAAAAGCAAGCTCCTTGCTTATCATTCTCGCACCCATTGCGATTACATTCGCATTGTTGTGTCTTCTGCACATCTCCGCCATCTCAACCGATGTACAAAGAGCGCATCTCACACCTTTTACCTTATTGCATGCGATGGAGATTCCTATGCCGGAGCCGCAAATAACGATTCCTCTCTCAGCCTCTCCGTCAGCAACTGCTCTTCCGACAGCCTTTCCGTAGATTGGATAGTCCACAGAATCTGATGAATGGGTTCCAACATCGATTACCTCGTGGCCCGCATCGATCAGTTTCTGCTTAACCTCCTCCTTAAGCGGAAAGCCTGCGTGATCGCAACCAATTACAATCTTCATAGCTATTACTTCCCTTCGTTAAATAATTACTTCGTAGCCCGCACTCTTAAGCATGCGGTTCATTATTGAAAATCCAAGTCCCTCTCTCGCAAGAGGTCTGACAAGGATAGTTTCAACACCCTCTCTGTCGAGTCTTCGAAGATCTGAGAAAAAGCTGTGTGCAGCCTCCATGGAATCCTCCCCATAGTCTAATACTGCGACGCTTGTGCCTTTTTTCTCAAATTCCTCTCTCCTCGCATCTATGTCACCCTCGACGATTATCACTCTGGCCTTAGGGGCATAATGCTTGTATTTCATTCCGGGCGACCTTGGTCTGAAGCCATTAATCTCAGCTGCCCCGCCCTCAGGATCGAGCACCTCAGAGTGAACCTCCTTAAGGCTGCTGTCGTAAACAGCAACAATTCCTGTCCTCTCCTCTATGAGCTCAGGCGTTACAAAGCCCGGTCTCAGAATTACAGGAATATCTCCGGTCACATCGAGCACAGTAGATTCGATTCCTACCTTGGAGCTCTCTCCCTCGATGACCGCATCGATTATTCCATCCATGTCCTCGAGCACATCGCCCGCATTTGTAGGACTCGGCTTCCCGCTTATGTTGGCGCTAGGTGCCGCAATCGGTCTTCCCGATGCAAGAATGAGTCTTCTTGCGGTCTCGCTCGAAGGCATTCTTATCGCTACCGTATCAAGTCCTCCGGTAGTAACCGATGGAACGACAGCCTTCTTGTGCAAAACAAAGGTTATAGGTCCCGGCCAGAATTCCTCCATCAGCCTTGCCGCCGTTTCGCTTACCTCCGATGCAAGTTCCTCTGCCGCATCAATGGTCGCGATGTGGACGATCATCGGATTGTCGCTTGGGCGGCCTTTTGCACGATAAATAGAGGATACCGCCTCTTCATTCAGTGCATCGGCTCCAAGTCCGTAGACCGTCTCGGTGGGGAAAGCGACAAGTCCGCCGGAGCGGATTATCTCGCCGGCTCTTTCTATGTCATCTTCACTGGTATTCAGTCTTAAGGTTACCATCTGGTCACTTCCTAAGCTATATTCCGAATTCCTTCATCTTCTCGGCCTGATCCTGAGTGATGAGTCCGTCGATTGCCTCATCGATATCTCCGTCGAGGAACTGGTCGAGCTTGTACAGTGTAAGGTTAATTCTGTGATCTGTGATTCTTCCCTGTGGGAAGTTGTAGGTTCTGATTCTCTCAGATCTGTCACCTGAGCCTACCTGGCTTCTTCTCTCAGCAGAAATCTTGTCGTTCTGCTCCTGAAGCATCATGTCGTAGAGTCTTGCCTTAAGAACCTTGAACGCCTTGTCCTTGTTCTTGAGCTGTGACTTCTCGTCCTGACATGTTACAACAAGTCCTGTAGGAAGGTGAGTAAGTCTTACTGCGGAGTCGGTTGTATTTACGCACTGTCCGCCGTTTCCTGACGCTCTGTATACGTCAACTCTTACGTCGTTAGGGTCAATATGAACCTCAACGTCGTCTACCTCAGGAAGAACTGCGATTGTTGCAGCTGAAGTGTGAATTCTTCCTGATGACTCAGTCTCAGGAACTCTCTGTACTCTGTGAGTGCCGCTCTCGTACTTAAGTCTTGAGTAAGCCCCCTTACCCTTGATAAGTACTACAGCCTCCTTGATTCCGCCGATTCCTGTATCGTTCATCTCGATGATTTCTGTCTTCCATCTGTGTCTCTCAGCGTAGCGCAGGTACATTCTAAGAAGATCGTTACCGAAGAGTGCAGCCTCGTCACCGCCTGTTCCGGCTCTTACCTCGAGGATTACATTCTTCTCATCGTTAGGGTCCTTAGGAAGAAGCAGAATCTTCATGTCCTCCTCAGACTTCTCGATTGCCTCCTCAAGCTCCTTGATCTCCTCCCTTGCCATCTCTCTCATCTCGTCATCGTCCTCAGACTCGAAGATCTCCTTGGCGTCGGCAAGAGCTTCCTTATTCTTCTTGTACTGCTCGTACTCCTTTACGATAGGCTCCATCTCGCCCATCTCTTTCATGTACTTCTGCCATACAGACTGGTTGGCAATGATCTCAGGGTCAGATACCTTCTCTGAGAGCTCTCTATATTTCTCAAGTATGAAATCTAGTTTATCAAACATAATTACTCCTGTTTTCTTTAATGTAAAAAGATTTTTTCGAATATATATTATAACAGATTTTGCGGCAATTGTTGTTACTTCCGCTTAAGAAGTTCTATTTTTTTGCACCTCGTTCGCCGCAGGGACGCAGAGGTAACTCAAAAGAGTGCATAAAAAAGGATCCTCCTATTCGAGGACCCTTGACGTCTTTGATTACAGGTTGTACTTATTCTTGAACTTCTCAACACGTCCGCCACGGTTAGCAAACTTCTGCTGACCAGTGAAGAATGGGTGACACTCTGAACAGATGTCTACTCTCATCTCTTCCTTGTCAGAAAGTGTTGTGAAAGTATTACCACATGCGCAAGTTACTTTACATTCCTTGTAATCAGGATGGATTCCTTCTCTCATGTTACTATCCTCTTTCTTAAAGTATTACTGTATACTTGAACACAGCGCAAATATTATAGCAAAAGCAATAGTAATACACAAGTAAAAATGTTATATTAGTCACTGTAAATTGTATTTTTTTGAGGGTGTTATTATGTTTAATCTGGAAGAACAGAGCAAGGGCACGGTCATTCTTCGTCTCTTTCTGCTCACCATTGCCTCTCTTATTATGGCAATGAACATCAATACGTTTATTACTTACGGTGACCTTTTCCCCGGAGGCTTCACCGGACTGACAGTTCTCATTCAGAGAATAGGAGCTAAGTATTTCAGCGTCACCATTCCTTTCTCTCTTGTCAATGTTCCTTTGAACCTCGCTGCGGCAGTTCTCGGCTTCAAGCATATAGGAAAGAAGTTCACGGCTTATTCGCTTTATGTAATACTTCTGTCGTCTTTCTTTACCGACCTTCTGCCTAAGTATGCAGTTACATATGACATTCTGCTCATCACACTTTTCGGTGCTGTTATGCAGGCAATAGGAATGGTAATCTGTCTGAGAGCAAGCGCATGCTCAGGCGGTACGGACTTCATCTCTCTCTACCTTTCGGAGAAGAAGGGTATCAATGCTTGGAACTATATTTTTGCATACAATGTATGTCTCTATATCGTGGCCGGTGTTCTCTTCGGTTTCGATAAAGCTATGTACTCGATGATATATCAGTTCGCAATCACTCAGATTCTGAATATCATGAACAAAAGATATCAGAAGCACACCATGTGGATTGTCACCGACAAGCCGGATGAGGTTTATCTCGTGATCAGTGACAACACCCACCACGGAGCGACCCTGTTCAAGGGCAGGGGCTTCTATCAGGGAAGGGAGCAGAACGTTGTTTACTCAGTTGTTAACAGCGATGAGGTAAGCAAGCTCACCAAGTGCATCCTCGACATAGACCCTCATGCCTTCATCAACAGCGTGAAGACAGACAATGTCTATGGTAATTTCTACAACAGACCTAAAGAATAATCTTCGGATTCATGCAAAAAGACCGGGTAGGGTGATTCAAGCATCCCGCCCGGTCGTTATTTTATTTCATGAAGAAGCGAATCAGCTTCTCGTTAATTCCTTTATATGGTTGATATCTCATCGGAAGATCTATCCAGCACTTCTTGTCAACAATGCTTTTCCTGTGGCTGAAGGTCTCAAAGCCGACCTTTCCGTGGTATGCTCCCATGCCGCTTGCACCGAAGCCTCCGAAGCCCATCTCACTTGTTGCGAGATGAATTATCGTGTCGTTTACGCATCCGCCGCCGAATCCGCACTGTTCTGTAACCCTCTTAATTGCATTTTTGTTCGAAGAGAAGATATACAGAGCCAGCGGACTGTCGCCTGAGTTGATTCCGGATATAACCTCATCAAGGCTTTCGAAGGTAAGAACAGGCATTATCGGACCGAAGATCTCCTCCTTCATCACCGCATCCTCCGGCGTTACATCAGCCATTACTGTTGGCTCAATCTTTAGAGTCTCGCGGCAGCTTCCTCCACCGATGACGACTTTACCTGGATCTATGAGAGAGCAGATTCTGTCGAAATGCTTCTCGTTGATGATTCTGCCGTAGTCCGGGTTAGCCAGAGGACTGTCCCCGTACTGCCTCTTGATTTCTGTCATTACAGCATTGAGGAATCTGTCCTTCACCGAGCTGTGGCAGAGTATGTAGTCCGGAGCGACGCATGTCTGTCCGCAGTTAAGGTACTTGCCAAAGACGATTCTTCTCGCCGCAAGCTCTATATTTGCCGAACTGTCTACTATGCATGGACTCTTTCCACCAAGTTCCAGGGTTACAGGTGTGAGATATTCTGCCGCGTTTCGCATTACCTCCTTGCCGACACTCTTGCTTCCGGTGAAAAATATATAGTCAAAATGCTCCTTAAGCAGTGCCTGGTTCTCCGCACGTCCGCCGGTTACCACGCTGACGTATCTTTCATCGAAGCATTCTGCTATTATCCTGCCGATTATCTCGCTTGTAGCAGGCGAGTATGCACTCGGCTTTAAAACCGCGGTGTTTCCGGCCGCAATCGCATCCACCAGAGGCTCCATAGCAAGCATGAAGGGGTAATTCCACGGGCTCATTATCAGAACAACACCGTGAGGTGATGGCAGAGTGCAGCTCGATGCGTGAAACTGGGCGAGGGGAGTCATTGCTTTTTTGCCCTTGGCGAATGCCCTTACGTGCTTGATCATGTATGTGATTTCGCTTAGAGTCATTCCGATTTCGCACATGTATCCCTCAACGCGGCTTTTGCCCAGATCCTTCTTAAGAGCCTCGTTTATCTCTTCCTCGTGAGAGATTATGCAGGCCTTCAGCCTTCTCAGCGCTGCTATTCTTGTGCTGACCTTAAGAGTATCGCCTGTCATGAAGTACTCTCTTGATTCTTTGACCATTCTTCTTATTACTGCTGCATCCATGAGAATTCACCTCTTCCGAATCTCTTCTTCATTTCTTTTATTTCAGTTATAAATGCCTGCGCCGTCTCCGTGGAATGATGCTGTAAGCATTTTTCTTCTGGCATCAAGGTCTGTTCCGTCATTGTACACCTTATCAGGATTTCTGAAAATAAGCCTTACGGCAAGAAGGGCATCTTTTCTCGTGTCCCTGGTAGTCGATCCTCCGATATAATGTATTCATTACAAAATCCTCACTTAAGTTAAATGTTGATATGTCAATATTATAGTATTAAGCTTCATCATTCCGTCTTTGTCAACAAAAAAACACTTTTCTTTTGTATATATTGCAGTATAATAATTACAGTTAAATGAATTAGATATCTTCAGGGCAGGGTGAAAGTCCCTACCGGCGGTAAAGCCCGCGAGCCGTAAGGCATGATTCGGTTAGATTCCGAAGCCGACAGTACAGTCTGGATGAGAGAAGATTTATGTTATGCAACAGATATTCGAGATTATGCATTTCTACCCTGATTGATATTCAATCAGGGTTTTTTGTTTGGAGATTCGTTATGACTGACAGAGATTTCATGCTGAGAGCCATCGAACTTGCAGAGCGCGGACGCGGCTTTACCAATCCTAATCCGGTCGTTGGTGCCGTTGTTGTAAAGGATGGCAGAATCATTGGTGAGGGCTATCATGAGAAATACGGCCAGCTTCACGCCGAGAGGAATGCTCTCGCCTCGCTCACAGAGCCTGCCCTGGGTGCGACCATATATGTGACTCTTGAGCCATGCTGCCATTATGGCAAAACCCCGCCATGCACCGAGGCGATAATCGAGCACGGACTTGCGAGGGTTGTCATCGGTTCGAGAGATCCCAATCCCAAGGTTGCGGGGAAGGGTGCCCGCATCCTGAGAGATCACGGAATAGATGTAACCGAGGACTTCATGATGGAGGAATGTGACAGACTTAACCCTGTATTCTTCCATTACATAACAACCGGACTTCCGTATCTTGTATGCAAGTACGCAATGACCGCTGACGGAAAGATAGCAACAAGAGAGGGGCTGTCCAAGTGGATAACAGGTGAGAAGGCAAGGGAGCATGTTCATAAGCTAAGACACAATCTGGCTTCAATAATGATAGGAATTGAGACTGTGTTAAAAGATGATCCGATGCTTAATACAAGGATAGACGGTCTTACAAGTCCTGTCAGGGTAATCTGTGACAGCAGGCTGAGACTTCCTCCTGAATCCAATATCTGCCGGACTGCCGGGGAGCTTGAGACGATTGACGTCTGTGCTTTTGCACGAGAGGATGAAGATTATCTCACAAGGAAGAGCAATCTGGAGAAGAGAGGAGTTGAGGTTATTAATCTTCCGGGTGACGACGGAAAGGTTGATCTTCGGAAGCTCATGCGTGTTCTCGGTGAGAGAAAGCTTGACAGTGTACTGCTCGAGGGAGGCGGCGCTCTTAACGAGTCGGCCTTCAGAGCTGGAATTGTGAATGAGGTTCTTGTATATGTTGCTCCGAAGATTTTTGGAGGTAGTGACAGTCCGGGACCGGTTAGAGGGGTTGGCGTAAGCACACCTCAGGATGCATACGCTCTTAAGCTTAAGGATATTAGAAGATTTGACGAGGATATTCTGCTCGACTACCTTGTCAGAAAGGGGGATTAGATGTTTACCGGAATCGTTGAGGAGAAGGGTATTATAAGAAGCCTTAACATTAACGGAAGCTCCGGAACCATTCGTATTGAGGCGAGGAAGGTTCTCGAGGGTACCTCAATTGGGGACAGTATTGCAGTCAACGGTATCTGTCTTACGGTTACCTCGATGGGTGACGGCTTCTTTACTGCCGATGTAATGGCTGAGACTGTAAGGCGAAGCAGCCTCGGGAGTCTCTCTCAGGGAAGCGATGTTAATCTGGAAAGAGCTATGTCTGCCAATGGAAGATTCGGCGGTCATATCGTAAGCGGTCACATAGATGGCACCGGAACAGTAAGGTCTCTTCTAAGAGAGGAGAATGCGATATGGGTTACCATTGAGACTCCGCCGGAGATTCTTAAATATATAGTACACAAGGGTTCTATATGCATCGATGGAATAAGCCTTACCGTCGCATCCGTTGGAAGTGATAATTTCAAGGTATCTGTCATTCCTCATACAGGATCTGAGACCACACTTCTTTCGAAGAGGCCGGGATCTCCTGTTAATCTCGAGAATGACATAATCGCCAAATACGTGGAAAGACTTATGAATTATAAAGAAGAAGAGAATAACAGCTCTTCAGGTATCACAATGGAGATGCTTGCAGAGCTTGGAATATAGGAGGGAACATGGATTACAAATACAATACAATTGAAGAGGCTCTCGATGCGCTCAGAGCCGGTGAGATTATTCTTGTAACAGACGACCCTGACAGAGAGAACGAGGGAGATATGATCTGCGCTGCCGAGTTCGCAACACAGGAAAACATCAACTTCATGGCATGTCACGCCAAGGGTCTCATATGTACACCTATGAGCTCAGACCTGGCTCACAAGCTTGGACTTCCTCAGATGGTATCTGAGAATACCGATAATCATTCAACAGCCTTCACTGTTTCGATTGACCATGTGGATACAACAACAGGTATATCTGCAGCGGAAAGATCTCTTACAATGATGAAGCTTGTCGAAGAGGAGACAAAGCCGGGAGATCTCAGAAGACCTGGACACGTATTCCCGCTCGTAGCAAGACATGGCGGCGTTCTTGTAAGAAACGGTCATACCGAGGCGACAGTCGATCTCATGCGTCTTGCAGGTCTTAAGGAGTGCGGCATCTGCTGTGAGATCATGGAGGATGACGGTACCATGATGAGAACTCCTAACCTCTGGAAGCTTGCCGAGAAGTACAGCCTCAAGTTCATCACCATTAAAGAGCTTCAGGACTATATCCGTACAAATGAGAAGCACGTTGTAATGGAAGCTGACGCAGATATGCCTACACGATATGGACATTTTAAGGCCAAAGGATACGTCAACGACATCACAGGAGAGCATCACGTTGCTCTGGTGAAGGGTGATATCGGCGACGGCGAGAACGTTCTTTGCAGAATCCATTCCGAGTGCCTTACAGGCGACACCTTCGGCTCACTCAGATGCGACTGCGGAAGCCAGCTTCAGAATGCAATGCGACTCATAGAGGAAGAGGGAAGAGGAGTTCTTCTTTACATGAGACAGGAGGGAAGAGGAATCGGACTTATTAACAAGCTCAAAGCCTATGAGCTCCAGGAGCAGGGTCTTGATACTGTAGAAGCAAATATCAGGCTTGGTTTTGCGCCTGACCTAAGAGAATACTGGGTAGGAGCACAGATCCTTCGAGACCTCGGAATAAAATCTCTTAGACTTCTAACCAACAATCCTGAGAAGGTATACGGAGTATCTGAGTTCGGTCTTGAGATTACAGAAAGAGTTCCTATCGAAATCGAGCCTCAGGAGTTCGACGAGTTCTATATGAGAACAAAGAAGGAGAAGATGGGCCATATTTTCAGAAAGATAAATCTTTAATATTTAATAATCAAAACTGGAGGGTTTAAGAAATGAGCAATATCAACATTATCGAAGGTAAGGTGGTCGCACCTTCCGGCATGAAGGTCGGAATTGTAGCAGCAAGATTCAATGAGATCATAGTAAACAAGCTTCTTGGAGGAGCAGTTGACGGACTCGTTCGTCACGGAGTGGATGAGTGCAACATTACAGCAGCATGGGTTCCCGGAGCATTCGAGATTCCGGTTGCTGCAAAGAAAATGGCTGAGTCAGGCAAATACGATGCAGTTATCTGCGTAGGTGCAGTTATCAGAGGTGATACAACTCACTATGACTATGTGTGCAGTGAGGTTTCAAAGGGAATCGCTCATGTATCTCTCGATACAGGGGTTCCTGTAATGTTCGGAGTCATCACAACAGAAAACATTGAACAGGCAATCGCTCGCGCGGGAAGCAAGGCAGGAAACAAGGGATACGACTGCGCACTCGGTGCTATTGAGATGGTTAATCTTATCAGCAGCATGAAATAGTAATTGATTAATCCACAAAAAAAGGTGTTCACAAATCATTGTGAACACCTTTTTATTATATGCTACTTAGTATACTCGATGATAACCCTTCTGTAAGGATCTCTTCCCTCACTTCTTGTAGTCACGCATGGGTGGCTCTGAAGTGTGGCATGAATAACCTTTCTTTCGTAAGGATTCATTGGCTCGAGAGTTACAGTCTTGCGGCTTTTCTCAACCTTCTTTGCGAGCTTGTTCGCAAGATTGATGAGAGTCTTCTCTCTCTTCTCTCTGTAATTCTCTGCATCAAGAACAACTCTTGTATAGCTGCCGCCATCCTTGTTGACAACGTAGCTTGCAAGGCACTGAACCGCGTCAAGTGTCTGACCTCTCTTGCCGATGATAGTAGCGGTATCCTTACCCTTAATCTCTACATATACAATATCATCGCCTGTCTTTACATCGAATGAAAGATCTATTCCCATCTTCTCAGCGATATCGCTCAGGAACACCTTTACTGGATGATCTTCAACCGGTGTAAGGTCATTTACATCGTAGAGCAGAGTCTCTTCAGGATAATACTCTACGCTGCTTTTGTTCTTGGCTCTCTTGCCTCTTCTGTCTCTTCTTTCTTTCTTCTGCTGCTTAGCCCTAGCTTTTGCATCCTCGCGCTCTTCAGCTTCGAATTTATCGTAATCCTCTCTAACATCGTCTGGAAGAGCTGCTGCTCTGTTCTCCGGAAGATTAGCGAGGATTGCATCAATGTCGTCAAATGTAGCTTTTTCTTTAACAACTTTTTCAGCTGTTTCCTTAGCTGTTACTCTAACCCTTGCAAGTTTAGAACCGATACCTAAGAATCCATTTGATGATTCCTCAAGAACCTCAACATCAACATCATCTATTGAGAGCTTCAGCTCCTTTAAAGCAAGATTAACAGCAGTATCTACATCGACTCCCCATTTCTCTGAAGATCTCATAGTATTTACTGATTTCCTTTCATTCTTGCTCTCTTCTTCTTAATGAGTTCCTTCTCTGCTCTCTCAACGAGCTTCTTGTGCTCCTGCTCCTCCTGAATCTTCTTTCTAACTGTATTCATGTGGAGGTTGAGGAATATCTGTATAAACTGACCGCAAGCCCAATATAGAGCAAGTCCTGCCGGGTATGATCTTGCGAGCCAAAGGATACTCAGTGGGAAGAAATACTTCATAATCATGTTCATCGACTTCGCCTGTCCCATGTCAGCACCTGTAAGGTTCTGAGTCATTGAAAACGCGAAGAAGGTAGCAGCTCCGGCTGCAATCGGAAGAATCCATCTGTCCGGCTGAGCGAGGTCGTTTATCCAAAGAAACGGCTCATGAGCTGCGAACATGCCGTTAGGCATGTACTGCATTGGATTTCTCAGAAGTGCAAAAAGTCCCATGATGATAGGGAACTGAATCAGCATCGGAAGACATCCCGCCATAGGATTGAAGTTCTCCTGCTGGTACAGATCCTGCAGAGCCTGCTGCTGCTTCACCTTGTCATCTGCATACTTGCGCTGAATCTCCTGAGTCTTCTCAGAAATATTCTGCATTCCTGCAGTTGACTTAACCTGCTTGATGTACAGTGGGTAAAGACAGATTTTTACTATAGCAGTTAACACAATAAGTGAGACTCCATAGTTGCCAATCAGACCATATATCCACATCAAAAGATATCCAAGTGGTTTAGCTATTATTCCCATTTAATTACTCCTGCATTAAGGCAGAGGATCGTATCCGCCGGGATGACCCGGATGACATTTCAGGATTCTCTTTATTCCCAGATAGCTTCCCTTAATAAAACCATACTTCTCCAGAGCCTGAAGAAAATATGTGCTGCACGTAGGATAGAACCTGCATGTAGGAGGAAACAGAGGGGAGATAAACATCCTGTATCCTCTGATCAATAGTATTAAAATATTCTTCGGTAGATTCTTAATATTCTTCATATCTCTGATTAATCAGGCCTCAAAAAGTCCGGCCGCTCTAATTGCACCAAACATTGCTCTTCTTACTTCATCACACTTGCAGTCTGTGATCCCGTTTCTTGCAACGAAAATCACGTCGTAGCCCGGAGCAATCCTTCTGTCCATTGTTCTGTAAGCTTCTCTCATAAGCCTTCTTGCTCTGTTTCTCTGAACACTGTTACCAACCTTCTTGCTGGCAACATATGCAAAACGGCTGTAATCAAGCCCGTTTTTCTTGTACAGAACTACCGCAAATCTGCAGCCTTTGGATTTGCCCCTGTTATATACAGCTACAAAACTCCGTTGATTTCTCAAAGTAAGCTTGTATGACTTCCTCATTATTCAGATACCTGACAATATTAAGCTGTAAGGCTCTTTCTACCTCTAGCTCTTCTTCTCTTGAGAACCTTTCTTCCGTTAGCAGTTGACATTCTCTTTCTGAATCCGTGCTCCTTAAGACGCTGTCTCTTCTTTGGCTGATATGTTCTTTTCATTTCATTTCTCCTTTCATATCTCTGAATGATATAATCAACACATGCCTTCTAAATTACATAGGCATAATACCGAGATATTCTATATTAAAGAAGATCAAAAGTCAATCTTTAGTGCCTCAACCTTCACTTTTTGGTGCGACAAAAATTTTTTATATTTTTTCAAAAATAAAGTTATACACAATATCTTGTACCTGTGGAAATTATTAACAACTTTTTCCACAATATGTGCATAACTTTCTTTTTGGAGGTTCAAAATATTGATAAATCAGCCTTTTCTGTCATTTGCACATGTGGAAAAAATTATGTAAAATTACCATATTCGCTGAAGGAGGCTATTTTGGATAATAACAAGATGTGGGATGCTTTCACCAATGCGATGAAAGCCAATACGAATGACTATTCATATTCTACCTGGTTCTCTCCACTCTATCTTAAGAATGTAGATGAAGAGCTGGGACTTATTTATATTGCATCAAAAGAAACTTTTAATGTTGAATTCCTCAAGAATAATTACATGCCTATCATTGAGAAGACATTCAACACTCTCACTGACAAAAACTACAAGATAATTATCAAGCATGAGAATGATTTCGGCGATAAGCCTGCCAAGAAGTCAAAATCTGTCAAAAATGAATTCACCGAAGAGAACATCTTCAATCCAAGATTCACTTTTGACAATTTTGTTGTAGGCTCAAGCAACAAGTTCGCACACGCTGCATCACTTGCAGTTGCCGAGGTTCCGGGTGAGGCCTACAATCCTCTTTTTATATACGGAGGTTCGGGACTTGGAAAGACTCATCTTATGCAGGCAATAGGTGTTCACATTGGAAGAACAAGACCGGATTACAATGTTCTTTATGTTTCATCAGAGATGTTCACTAATGAGCTTATCAAAGCAATCAGAGAGAACAAGACGAGAAGCTTCAGAAACAAATACAGAAAGGTTGATGTTCTTCTCATTGACGATATTCAGTTCCTTCAGGGCAAGGAATCTATACAGGAGGAGTTCTTCCATACATTTAATACTCTTCACGAGAACAACAAGCAGATAGTTATTACTTCTGACTGTCCTCCTGTTAATCTGAAGGATCTGGATGAGAGACTGAGGACAAGATTCTCATGGAACATGATAGCTGACATTCAGCCGCCTGACTATGAGACAAGACTATCGATTCTTTATAATTTTGCAGAGAAATCTGATGTGGAGCTTACTCCTGAGGTTAACGAGGTATGCTGCCTTATAGCAGATCTTATCAAGGATAATATTAGAGAGCTTGAGGGAGCATGGAGCCGTGTTCTTGGTTTCTCAAAGCTTATAGGAACAGACATCAGCCTGGATAATGCCAAGAAAGTTCTAAATGATCTTCTTGCCAATCAGGAGGAGATGATTGCTCCTGAAAGAATAAAGGCAGTCGTTGCACAGCATTTCAATATTACTGTTGCAGACATGGATTCTCCTAAGAGAAAGGCTGAGATTAACTTCCCAAGGCAGATTGCCATGTATCTGATTCGAAATTATGTCGACATCTCGCTGCCTAAGATAGGAAAGCTTTTCGGCGACAGACATTACTCCACAGTAATACATGCCGTTGAGAAGATTGAGAAGGATCTTGGCAAAAATGAATATCTCAGAACCGAGATAGATGCGATAAAGAAGAAGCTTAATCTAACCAAATAGTTTTGCACATTTTTTCCACAGGCTTATCAATAAGCTTTTCAACATGTTTTTGCTTCAAAAACTGCCGAGTTTTCTGGGGTTTTGAGAGTTTTCCACAATTTCCACAACCCCTACTAATACTACTAAAATATATAAATAATAAAAAAAGGTGTGACCAATGAAAGTTTACTGTAACAGAACAGAGTTAAACAGAGCATTAAACAATGTATCCCACGCAGTTCCTACAAGAACTACATCTCCCATTCTGGAGGGAATATATTTCAGATATGATGGCGAGAAGCTTGTAATAAAAGCAACTGATACAACTATCACAATCGCAGCAACAATATCGGTTGATGGTGAAGGAAGTTTTGCATTCGTAGCACCTTCCAGACTTATCACTGCTATTGTAAGTAAGCTTCCTGAGGAGGATATCTCTTTCGACTTTGATCCTTCCGGCAACAAGCTGACTATCGTAAGCGGATTCTCTGTGACTGAAATCATGTGTTTCAATTCGGATGAATTTCCTGAACTTATGATTAACGAGATATCAGATACTATAGTTCTTAATAAAGAAGATATAAAGACTCTTATCAGAAAAACTGCTTTCTCTGCAAGCACTGAAGATTACAATGGTGTTATGACCGGTGTTCTCCTTGAAGTTGCTGAAGGCCTTATGAGAATGGTAGCAGTTAATCCGTTCAGAATAGCAACATATTCTGTTGATGTTACCAGTGATACAAGCCTTAATGTAATCATTCCTGCTAAACTGGCAATAGATATTGCAAAGATTATTAGCGATGAAGGTGATCAGGAGCTTGTAATGAAGCTTTCAGGCAATAAGGTTATTCTTGATTTCGATAACCTTGAGGTAATCGTCAATACTGTTAACGGAAGATTCATAGATTACAAGAGAATCATCAGCAAGCAGGGTCCTATCTCTGTAAGGGTAAAGAGACAGGAGCTTCTTAGAAGTATCGACAGAGCAGCTCTTCTTACTAATGTTAAGAACAACAATCTTATCAGAATGAACATTACTGACAATACTCTCTATATCAAGTCACTTTCTGACGAGGGTAAGATTGATGAGCAGGTTGAAATAATCAAGGATGGCGAGGATCTTGTTATCGGAATGAATGCCAAGTATTTCAAAGATGTTCTGAGTGTTCTTGAGGATGAAGAGATTATTCTTCACTTTAAGGATCAGATAAGCGCATGCATCATTACACCTCTTAAGGGTGAGAAGTACCGTTATCTGGTTCTTCCAATCAGAATCAATTAGCTTCCACATACAAAACTCCGGCCTGATTGTCCCGGAGTTTTATTGTAGCTTTTTTGCATTTCATCTATGTAATCAGCGCTGCATTATCGTGTATAATGTAGGGTATGAAAATTAACAGTCTGTCTTTAAGAAATTTCAGAAATTATGAGTCTCTCGACATTTCTTTCAATCCCTCGAGGAATATTATCGTGGGAGAGAATGCTCAGGGGAAGACGAATCTTGTCGAGTCGGTGTACATGTGCTCTTTTGCACGGAGCTTCCGTACATCCAATTCGACTGACCTTGTAATGTTCGGAAAGGACATGTGTCTGATCTCGGCTGATATCGAAAGCAGCTCATTCGACAGAAAGATAGGAATATCGGTCACTCGCCAGGGCAAAAAGATGATTAAGAAGGACGGGAAGCCTGTCAGCAGGACCGCAGAGCTTCTCAATAATCTGGTCGTCGTGATTTTCTCCCCGGAGGATTTAAGAATAATTAAAGATAGTCCTGACAAAAGGCGTAATTTCATCAACAAGGAGATCAGCCAGCTGAGACCGCGTTACTTCGAATGCCTGAAGAATTATAATGATGCTCTTAAGCAGAAGAATGCTCTTCTTAAGAATGACGTGATAATGGATGAAATGCTTGATATATATGACAGCCAGCTTGCGTATAACGGGTATGAGCTTGTCAAGTACAGGAGGAATTTCGTCGATAAGCTTTCTGCATGCTCCTCAGAGCTTCAAAGCAGAATATCTCAGGGAAGGGAGACTCTTGAGATTACTTACAGTGAATCGTGCAGAGCAGATTCAGCAGAGCAGATGATGGCTGAGTTTGCCGCCTCGCGTGAAAAGGATAGAATGTACAGAAGTGCTTCTATTGGACCTCACAGAGATGATCTTGAATTCTTCATTAACGGAAAGGATGCAAGAAAGTTCGGTTCTCAGGGACAGCAGAGAACCATTGCTCTTTGCATGAAGCTTGCTGAGGTAAGAATTGCGAGAGATGTTCTTATGGAGAACCCGGTTCTGATTCTTGATGACGTTCTTTCGGAGCTTGATATTGAGAGACAGAAGTTTCTTCTCAAAGAAATAGATGATGTTCAGCTTTTTATCACATCTACGGAGCTTGGAGATGAGATGATATCTGAAATGAAGGATGCTTCAATATTTAATGTTTCATGTGGTAATATTACAGAATCCACTAATGTGTGACATATTAACAGATACAGATAAGGAGTTTTTGCATGAGTGATACCATAACGGCAATTGCTACACCTCTTGGTGAGGGTGGAATAGGTGTTGTAAGAATCGGCGGGGATGATGCTCTTAAGATAATGAGGTCAGTATTTAAGGAATGTCCTGAGGATGTCGTTCCAAGACATGCTTATTTTGGTCATGCAGTAAACTCTGATGGAGAGATAATCGACGAAGCTGTTTTTCTTTATATGAAGGGTCCGGCATCCTATACCGGGGAAGATATGGTAGAGGTGCAGGCTCACGGAAGCAACGTATCTCTACGTAATATCGTAAGATCTGCAATTGAGCAGGGTGCAAGAATGGCCGAGCCGGGAGAGTTTACTAAGCTTGCTTTTCTTAACGGCAAATTAGATCTTTCTCAGGCTGAGGCTGTTATCGACATAATTAAAGCGAGGACAGATATGACACTTGAAATAGCAGAGAAGCAGAAAGAAGGAAGACTCAGTGAGACTATTGAATCAATAAGAGATTCTCTTGTTGATATTCTTGCTCAGATGGCTGTAAACATTGATTATCCGGACGAGGATATTGAAGAGGCTGAATATGAGGAGCATATAGATTCTCTAAGATGGACTCTTAACAGTGTCGAAGAGCTTATTTCTACTGCTTCAATTGGAAGAATTGCAAGAGAAGGAATAAAGATTGCAATTGTAGGAAAGCCTAATGTGGGAAAGTCTTCTCTTATGAATGCAATCCTTGGGGAGGGAAGAGTCATTGTCACTGACATCCCCGGAACCACAAGAGACACTGTAGAAGAGAGTGCAAATATCGATGGTGTACCTGTAGTTCTCATTGATACAGCTGGAATAAGGGATACAGATGACACTATTGAACAGATTGGAATTAAGAGAACTGAAAGAGCCATAGCTTCTTCTGACATGATTATGCTTGTAATTGACGGAAGCCGTGACCTTGAGGATGAGGACGACGAGATAATAAGCTACGTAAAGCATATCGACGGTGAAAGAATTCTTGTTGTAATCAATAAGGATGATCTTGGAGATAATGTTGACGAGCAGGATATTCAGGACAAAATTCCGGGATGCAGCGTTCTGAGAACATCACTTGTAGACGGAAATGCTGTTAATGCCGCCGCGAAGGTGTCATCTGTTATCTCTAATAAGTTTGATTTCAAGAATATCATGAGAACAGAAAGCCAGATTATCACCAGTGAAAGACAGCTCTCTCTTCTGAAGAAGGCTGCATCTGATATTGAAGAGGCAATAAATCAGCTTGATTCAGGAGAGGCGATTGAGCTTGCTGAGATAAATGTTCATTCGGCATACGATAATCTTGGAGAGATTATAGGAGAATCGGCGGGAGATGAAATACTCGATACTGTGTTCTCAAAGTTTTGCCTTGGTAAATAATTATTGTTAATCAAGTATAAGAGTACAGATATTAATTAAAGATAATATGGATAACAGAATTTATGATGTAATAGTAATAGGAGCAGGTCACGCAGGCTGTGAGTCTGCTCTTATTTCTGCGAGAATGGGAAGAAGAACTGCGATTTTTTGCACGGATATAGAGTCTGTTGCGATGATGCCATGCAATCCATCAATTGGAGGAACCGGCAAGGGTCATCTTGTATTCGAGATTGATGCTCTCGGAGGAGAGATGGGAATTAACATTGATAAGACCTTTATTCAGAGCAAAATGCTTAATACCTCGAAGGGACCTGCAGTTCACTCGCTTAGAGCTCAGGCAGACAAGAAGCAGTATCATCTTGAAATGCTGAAGACTATAGAGGAGCAGGACAATCTTGATCTTTACGAGAAGGAGATAGCTGAGCTTACAGTCAGAGACAGCAGCATACAGGGTGTCATTGATATCGATGGTAATGAATACGCGGCTAAAGCTGTGGTAATGGCTACCGGAACCTTCCTTGGAGGAAAGATTTTCATAGGTGATGATGTTAGAGTCAGCGGGCCGGCCGGTCTTCCTCCTTCAGTAAGAATGACTAAGAGCCTTATAGATAATGGTTTTGAAATTAGAAGATTTAAGACAGGTACACCTGCAAGAATGACTGCAGAAAGTCTTAATTATGATGTTATGAAGGAGCAGACCGGAGATGAGACAGTAACATCGTTCTCATTCATGAACGATGATAAGGATATGAACAGGGATCAGATTTCATGCTGGCTTTCATATACCAATGCTGAAACTCATAAGATTATCCTCGATAATCTGGATAAATCTGCAATGTATTCAGGAAATATCAGTGGTGTAGGACCTAGATATTGTCCGTCAATAGAAGACAAAGTGTCAAGATTTAAAGACAGAGAAAGACATCAGCTGTTTGTAGAGCCAGAAGGACTGGATACTAATCTCATGTATATTCAGGGCATGTCTTCAAGCCTTCCTGTCGACATTCAGAAGGAATTCTATTCTACAATTCCCGGACTTGAGAATGCTGAGATGGTAGAGCCAGCTTATGCGATAGAGTATGACTGCATTAATCCGCTTTCACTTAAATCCAGTCTTGAGAGCAAGAAGGTAAGGGGATTATTCTCTGCAGGTCAGCTCAACGGAAGCTCCGGATATGAGGAGGCTGCAGCTCAGGGTCTTATTGCAGGTATCAATGCTTCAAGATATGTAATAGGAGAAGAGCCACTCATTCTTGGAAGAGACCAGGCTTATATAGGAGTTCTCATAGATGATCTTGTAACGAAGGGAACCGAAGAGCCTTATAGAATAATGACTTCAAGAGCTGAGTACAGACTTCTTCTCAGACAGGATAATGCTGACAGAAGACTTACAGAAATAGGCTACGAGTATGGTTCGGTTTCTGAAGAAAGATATAGAAGATATCTTAATAAAAAAGAAAGAGTTGATAGAGAAGTAGAAAGGCTTAAGGGCAAAAGAACAACCAAGGATAAGATGGATATGTTTCTCGTGAAACATGGAAGCAATCCGGGAGAATTCAACTGGTCATTCTACGAGGCTTTAAAGAGACCTGAGATAAGCTACAGCATGCTCTCTGAAATAGATGACGATTCAAGACCTGATCTCACATTAAGAGAGATGGAGGAGGTATCTGTCATTGTCAAATACGACGGCTATATCCAGAAACAGCTCCAGCAGGTCGAGAAGATGAATAAGCTTGAGAACAGAAAGCTCAGCTATGATATTGATTATTCAACTATTGGAGGTCTCAGACTAGAAGCTCAGCAGAAGCTTAATGAGATAAAACCTTCAACCTTGGGACAAGCCAGCAGAATATCGGGAGTATCGCCTGCTGATATAAATGTTTTGCTCGTATACCTTGAGAAGATAAGCAGAGAAAGACAGATAAAGGAAAGAGGTTAGTATGCAACAGAACAGACAGACTGAGTTGCTGATAAAGGAGCTTGAGGAGAAGTACGGTGAGGAAAGGACATCAATGCTCGTAGAATATATGGATATGATTCTGGAGAAGAATCAGTATATCAATCTTACTGCAGTGAGAGACAGGGACGAAGCTCTTCAGAAGCACATTGCCGATTCGTTAAGTTGCGACTTTATGGAAGAGTATGAAGCCGCAGAGAATGTGATTGATATTGGAACAGGTGCTGGATTTCCGGGAGTTCCTCTCGCTATTGTATCACCAGATAAGAAATTTACACTGGTTGATTCGCTCAACAAGAGACTTAGAATAATTGACGAGCTTACAGGTGAACTTGGAATAAAGAACGTTACAACCGTTCATGGAAGGGCAGAGGATGTCGGTAAAAGTAAAGAGCACAGAGAACAATATGATATCTGTGTATCTAGAGCTGTTGCAAGCCTGGATGTCCTGTGTGAATGGTGTCTTCCTCTTGTGAAGAAGGGCGGATACTTTGTAGCATACAAGGGAGAAAATGTTTCACGTGAAACTGAAGATGCTGCGAATGCAATTAAGCTTCTCGGAGGTAAGATAGCAGAAATAAGAAAGGTTCAGACTGAAGAAGAAAGTATTTCAGGACATGTTCTGGTAATGATAAAGAAAGTAAAGAATACACCTTCGAAGTATCCAAGACAAGCTGGTCAGGCTAGAAAAAATCCATTAAGATGAAGATAAATATAATAAAGACAGGCAATGTTTCATGTGAAACATTGCCTGTTATTTTGCAAAAATTCATATAAAACACACAGTGCATAACTGTCACAGTATAGAAAAAAAATATGAAATAAGATATAATATTATGAATATGTTAAATGGATAACTATGTCAAGGAGGGAATTCATATATGGCTAAGGCTATTGCTATTTTTAACCAGAAGGGTGGAGTTGGAAAAACAACTACCAACATTAATCTGGGAGCATGTCTTGCAAGAATAGGGAAGAAGGTTCTGGTTGTCGATATTGATCCACAGGGTAATACAACAAGCGGAATAGGAATCAGAAAGAGAACTCTTAAGAATACAATATATGATGTTCTTATTAATGAGAATTTTAATGTTAAAGAAGCAATTCTTTCAACAAAGACTGACAATCTTGATATCATCCCGGCAAGTGTTGATCTTGCAGGAGCTGAGGTTGAGCTTGTAAGTATTGAGGGAAGGGAGAAGAGACTAAAGAAGGCAATTGACTCTATAAGAGATGAGTATGACTACATCTTCATTGACTGTCCTCCTTCACTTGGAATTCTTACAATTAATTCTCTTACTGCAGTTGATAGTGTACTCATACCAATTCAGTGTGAGTTCTATGCACTTGAGGGAGTAAGCCAGCTTGTCAGCACAATTGATCTGGTAAAGAAGAGCATGAACCCTGATCTTTATATAGAGGGTGTTGTATTAAGTATGTTTGATGGAAGAACTAACCTTTCCCTCCAGGTTGTTCAGGAAGTAAAGAATTATTTCGGAAATGCGGTTTACAACACTGTTATTCCTCGTAATGTCAGACTCGCAGAGGCACCAAGCTATGGAATGCCAATTATAACATATGATCCAACTGCAGCAGGAGCAAAGGCATATGTTGCATTTACAAAGGAGTTTCTTGCAAGAGCTGACCAAAGAAAAGGTGAAAAATAATGGCTAAGAAGAAGACAGGACTTGGAAGAGGTCTGGATGCTCTGTTCGCAGATGCGGCACCTGTAAATGAGGAAGAATACATCAAGGAAGAGACTCTGGATAAAATCAAGAGAGCTTCCTCAGATGAGAAAGAAGAAAGAACAGATGTTCATATTATTACTGATTCAAAGAATGATACCAGTGATGAAGATAGAGTGATATATGTTGACATCAATGATATCAAGCCGAATCATGATCAGCCGAGAAAGAAGTTCAATGAAGATAAGCTGAGAGAGCTTGCTGATTCCATCAAGGAGAATGGAGTAATACAGCCTCTGGTAGTTAGAAAAAGCAATACAGGATATGAGCTTGTTGCCGGAGAAAGAAGATGGCGTGCTTCGAGAATTGCAGGACTAAAGAAGGTTCCTTGTCTGGTTAGAGATTTCGATGAGAAGCAGAACATGATTGTAGCTATCATCGAAAACATGCAGAGAGAGGACCTTGATCCAATAGAAGAGGCTCTCGGAATACAGGCAATGACAAAGAGATTCTCCTTTACACAGGAACAGGTTGCAGCATCACTGGGTAAGAGCAGAGTATATATTACTAACTCTCTAAGACTTCTGAAACTTCCTGAATGGATACAGGAGCATATCAGTGAGGGAAGAATGTCTGCTGCTCATGGAAGAACAATTATTAATATTGATGACAAAGATAAGCAGAGGGATATCTGTGAGAGAGTTATCAGAGAAGGACTTTCAGTAAGAGCTACCGAGAAGCTCGCTGATAAGGCTAAGGATGAGATAAGACCTGAAAGAAAGAAAAGAGTAAGAAAGAGCAGTACCAAATCTTCAGAGATAAGATTGGTCGAGGATGAGCTTAGAACAATCCTCGGTACAAAGGTAAACATTGAAGGCGACGGAAAGACAGGCAAGATAGAGCTTGAGTACTACAGCCTTGATGAGCTTAACAGACTGATCGAAATCCTGAGAGAGCTCGTTTAATGATTTGGGAAGGATGTGCGAATAATTATGGAAGGATCAACATTAGAATACGGATCAATTGATAATATTCCATTGCCCGCCTGTGTGGTTGGAGAGAACGGAAATATTATTAAAGCCAATGAGATGATGACAGAGGTTTTCCTCTATAAGGATATAGAGGGAGCGAATTTCTTTACTCTTACAGGTAAGAAGATTAACGAGGTCACAGAAGCTGTAGAAAGAGATGAGAATGTAATTATAAGCAGAAATGACAAGTTTTTCTCTCTTATTTCTAAGGAGAATGAAGACATCGGTTTTGGTGTCGTATCTGTAATATTTATTGATGTTACCGAAAGAGAGTTGGCGCAGAAGCGTCTGGAAGACGAAAGAGTGTCGGTTATTCTTCTCGAAATAGACAACTACGATGAGCTGATATCATCTGTTACAACAGACAGCAAGAAGGCAGTTCCGGCTGAGGTTGACAGACTTGTAAGAAAATGGGCAGGAGAGAACAACGCAGACATTACCGGTATCAGCGAAGATGACTACATTATCATCGCCTCAACCGGAGATGTCAAAAGAATGATAGATGATTCTTTCTCAATCCTTGATCAGGTCAGAAACATCGACGCGAAGATAGATTTCCCTGTGAGCATATCTCTCGGTGTAGGAATGTCTGAGCAGTCCATCATAGAAAGCAAGTCACTTGCCAAGGCAGCACTTGATCTCGCACTCGGTAGAGGAGGAGACCAGGCTGTTGTAAAAACAGATGGAGCAACAAGCTACTATGGTGGAACACTTCAATCAATGGAGAAAAACAACCGTGGAAAAGCAAGAGTAATTGCCCATGCCCTCAGAAGACTTATTGAAGAGAGCAGCATGGTAATGATTGCCGGGCATAAGTGGCCGGATATGGACAGCTTCGGTGCCGCTCTTGGAGCCTATAGGATATGCGAGTACCTTGGCACAGATGCTCATATAGTAATTGAAGACTATAACGATGCTCTTCAGGTAATACACGACCATGCAGTTGATACAGAGGACTACTCCTTCATCAAGAGAAAGAAAGCAATCGAGCTTGCAGGAGAAGATACTCTTCTGATAGTTGTAGATAATAACAGACCTGTTCTGGTTGAATGCCCGGAGCTTCTCGACATATGTCAGAGAAAAGTAGTAATCGATCATCACAGAGTCACAGATACACCGATAGAAGGTGCTACAATTGCTTACGTTGAATCCTACGCTTCATCGACGAGTGAGCTGATAACTGAGATACTGCAATATATCTCAACGAAGCGAATTGTTAACAAATTTGAGTCTGAAGCGCTTTTGGCCGGAATCATGGTTGATACCAACAGCTATTCTGTAAGGTCCGGAGTAAGAACTTTTGAGGCAGCAGCATGGCTGAAGAGAGCAGGCGCAGATACAGCCGAGGTAAAGAGATTCTTCCAGACAGAGATTACAGCATTTCAGGCAAAAGCAGAGGCGGTCGCAAACGCGGAGTATTCCGAGGACGGCATAGCTTATGCATTGACGGAAGGATATTCTGCAGAGGCTAACATTATAAACGCTCAGGTTGCAGATGAGCTCCTTACGGTTAAGGGAATAAAAGCATCGTTTGTAATCGGCAGAAATGACGATCCGAGAACTATTGTAAGTGCCAGATCTTTAGGAGAGATTAATGTACAGACAATAATGGAAAAGTTCGGCGGCGGAGGACATCTTACAACGGCGGCAGCTCAGATAGAGGACATGTCACCGGAAGAGGTTCTTGATAAGCTGAAGAAGATTATCAGAAATATGTTAGATAAAGAGAAAGAGAAGGAAGAGAATCAGTCTCTTGCTTCGAATGAAGAATAAGGATAAAGAAAGGAAAGCGAAATGGAAATCATACTTCTTAAAGACGTTAAAGGAACAGGCAAGGAGGGAGATATCGTTAAGGTTAACGATGGTTTTGCACGCAACAGACTTATTCCGGGAGGTCTTGCAGTTGAGGCTACAAAGCAGAATAAGGTAAAGATTGAGAGAGACAAGGCTAACAAAGCTGCAAGAATTGCAGAGGAGAAGGCAGCAGCAGAAGAGCTCGGCAAGAGAATCACTGCAAAGCCTGTAATTCTGAAGACCAAGGTAGGAGACGGAGGCAAGCTATTCGGATCTGTAACTTCGATGGATATTGCTGAGGCAATCGAGGCGCAGACAGGAGAGGTTATCGACAAGAAGAAAATAGTTCTCGACAAGCCTATCAAGGAGACAGGAGATCACAAGGTAAAGATTAAGCTTTACACAGAGGTCAGCGCTGAGCTTACCGTAAGAATTGAAGGTTAATAAGGCAGCATATCAGAAAACGGGGTTTTGTTGATGGATGAGGAAAGAGTAAACGATTACAATGTTCAGCCGCCTTGCGATATAGAGGCTGAGAAAGCTGTTCTTGGATCGATGATGAAGGATGCGGATGCGGCTGCAGATGCAGTCGACAGACTTAAGAAAGAGGATTTCTATCTTAAGGAGCATCAGGAGATATATGATACGATTCTAGATCTGCACAGGAAGAACATTGGAATAGACATCACGACAACATATTCCGCTTTGTGCGAAAGAAAGGTTCAGGAGCTTGTCGGAGGAATGACTTATCTTGGCAGGCTTGTTAATGATGCAATAGTACCTTCCAATGCAAGATACTATGCAGATACTGTAGTGGCAAAGTCCAGAATGAGAAGCCTTATTCACGAGGCAGATATGATAAGAAGCAGGGCCTTCGAGGCGGAGGCTGATGCTGAGGAGATTCTCGACTTCGCAGAGCAGAAGATTTTCGAAATAGCACAGAGAAGCCAGAAAAGAAACTACGAGGACATCAACGATGTTCTTGTTGAGAATATCAAACAGATAAGAGAACTCGAGCAGAATAATGGACAGCTGCCGGGAATTACAACTGGTTTTAGAGATCTGGACAGAAAGCTTAATGGTCTTCATAAGACAGACCTTATCATTCTTGCGGCAAGACCTGGTATGGGAAAGACATCTTTTGCACTTAATGTCGCGCAGAATGCTGCAATGGCAGGCCATGCGGTAATGATATTCAGCATGGAGATGTCGGCAACTCAGCTGGGGCAGAGAATGCTTGCGATGTCAGCTTGTGTCGATATGGAGAAGCTTAAGACAGGCAATCTGACAAGTGATGACTGGATTGCACTTTCGGATGCTCAGGACAGCTACGAGAATTGCACCCTCTTCATAGATGACACATCAGATCTTTCTGTAATGGAGATGAAGAATAAGTGCAGAAGAATGAAGGCCGAGAAGGGACTCGACCTTATTGTGGTTGACTATCTTCAGCTGATGAACATGGGATATAAGGGCGACAATCTTGTAGCAGCGATTGGACAGGTTACAAGAAACCTGAAGGTAATGGCGAAGGAGCTTGACGTTGCAATCATACTTCTTTCGCAGCTTTCAAGAGCGTCCGAGCAGAGGGCTAATCACAGGCCTCAGCTTTCAGACCTAAGAGACTCAGGTTCGATTGAGCAGGATGCTGATATAGTAATCTTCCTCAGAAGAGACGATTATTATGAGACGGATGATGATGCGGCCAAGATTAATTCAGGAGCGAACCTGACATGCGATGTTGATATTGCAAAACACAGAAGCGGTCCTACAGGACTGGTTAAACTGGCATGGATAGGAAGATATACCAAGTTCGGTAATCTTGCACATGCTTTTGATGGAGAATAGAGAATTTGGGCAAAAGATTTATCAGAACACAAAAGAACAGCGACATATTCCTCAGAGAGACGCGTGTTGAGAATCTATTTATCAATGAGTATCTTCCGAGCGCTCCGGGGGATTATGTTCGCGTATATATTTTTGCACTGATGGCTGCTCAGAATCTTGAAGAGATAGATAACAGCAAGTTCGCCAAGCTGCTTGGAATGACCGAGACTGAGGTTGACAACGCATGGAACTACTGGGCAAGAAGAGGTGTAGTCAGACTTATCAACACTGAAGATGGATCTGATTACGGAATCGAATTCATAAGCCTGATAGACCGCATATATTCCAATTCCTCAATTGAGGCAAAATCATATGAGGCTGAGAAGGAAGAAGTTGTTTCATCAAATGAATCATATGATGATGAGATAAGCGATGAATTTGAGGAGGAGGAGTCGGCGGCAGAGAAGATGCTAAGACTCATCAATGAAGGAGTCAAAAGCATCTATGATG
>CAMFZN010000002.1 GCA_946006945.1 uncultured Clostridia bacterium
GGAATCCACGGTATCAACGGACTTTCACCTGAAGATACGATGAGGAATATGGGTCTTATCGCATCTCCTGGAATGGTTGAGACTGAAGGAACAATAGTTCAGATTATGAGCGACAAGTAAATAATAATAAACCAATGTAGTGAAAGAAGCAGAGCTATAGACGAGGATGCAATGTCCGATAGCTCTGCTTCTTTCGATAAAAACACATAATATATCTACAATATGAAGTCTCAGGGAGTGAACTCATATGCTAGATAACCTATTCACTTACAGGTACGAACAGTACATCTCCTACCTGCAGTTCATTAGAAGATATATCATTAATCTCCTTAAGCTGATCTATAGTGACTCTGACATCCTCGGAGTCATCAGTGTACTCGTCAGCTATTGACCAAAGTGTATCGTTAGAGTCAACGACAATCTGTCTGTATGTTGTAACTGTAGCGGCTGCAGTTGAGTCTGCAGTAAGAAGTGTGAAAATGCCAAATACAGCTATGATTGTGCATACTGATACAAATACGAAAAATCTGATTGGTGATGTAATTCTATATCCTGCTCTCTTCATGACTATTACCTCTGATAATTAAGTGTTCCCTCTGAAATGGTAAATTGATGTCAACTTAGAACATATATTCCGAAAATCTGTTCTTTTTCTATATTATAAAAAAAGAACATTCGTTTGTCAATAGATAACTAAACAAATGTTCTGAAATATTTAATAAAATTTTATCGCCTGATATGGCGTCTTCTACTTGGTTAGATCGGCTGTCTCGGCGCCGACGAAATCTATCAGCTCTTCGGGATTTATGGAGAGCATCTCCCCTCTTTTGCCCGCGGATATATAGATTCTGTCATATAGAATGCAGGTCTCATCTATATATGTAGGATAAGGCTTCTTCATTCCAATCGGTGAGCACCCTCCCCTCATGTAGCCTGTAAGTCCTACAAGCTCGCGAACATGAATCATCTCAACTTTCTTGTGACCGGATGCGGATGCTGCCTTCTTTAAATCAAGATTAGCACTGACAGGGATAACAAATATCGATAATAAATTATTGTCGCTTCTTGCTACTAGAGTCTTGAACATCTCGTCCTCGGATATTCCAAGATAAGATGCAGCATGATTTCCGGAGAGGTCATCCTCGCTGTACTCGTATTCATAGAAGCCATATTCTATTCCTGCCTGATCGAGAAGCCTCATTGCGTTGGTCTTTGATTTTTTTGCCATATTACTCTTTCCTTCCCTTGAAAAACGGATGCTCTGTAAGCTCCATGAGCTTGTCTCTGTAAATGTATGCTGTCACTGCAATGATTGCGATGCAGATTACTGTTAGTGCAACGCCGAAGTAGTTATGTGATGCGGCAAAGGTTCCTATCAGAAGATTGCCAATCATTCCCGGTATCCTTGCTGCAGTCGAAACAGTGATGAAGCTTGAGAACTTCATGTCAGACAATCCGGCCACATAGCAAATCATGTCCTTTGGTATTGCAGGAATAAGATATAAGAGAAATACAAGGGCAAGAGCCTTTGATGCTCCAAGCCTGTCGTGATACCTTCTGAACTTCTCCTCTCCCCATATTACCAGCATCGCCCTGTGTCCCAGGAGCTTGGCAAGCTGGAAGGCAATTGCGCTTCCGATAACGCAGCCTGCAAGAGAGATCAGGAGAGCCGGTGCAACACTGTACAAGTAGCTTGCTGCAATCTGAAACGGACCTCCCGGAATAAAAGATATTATTACCTGAAGTGCCTGTGCCGTGATAAGGATTGCAACGGTCATGGCAAGGTTTTTGCCTGAGCTTAGCCTGATGGGAAGAGACCTCAGCCATTCTGTGTCGAATAAGTAGTCTCTGTAAAATGCGACAAGATAAAGAGGTATGCCGACAACGATAATCAGCAACAGACACAGCTTTGCCCAGGCAAGCGCTTTTCTTATGTCAATGTTACCCCTTCTCCTGCTCATGATTAGATAAGACCTCTCTTTATCAGTTCATCAAGACTTTTGATTACTCCGAATCTTGCATGCTCATATGTAAGGCCGCCCTGGTAATATGCAATGTATGGCTCGCGAAGCGGCGCATCAGCACTCAGCTCAATTGATGAGCCCTGCACAAAAGCGCCTGCGGCCATTACTACCTGGTCCTGATACCCCGGCATATCCCAAGGCATCGGTGTTACATATGAATCTATAGGCGATGCAGCCTGAACGGCCTGGCAGAAAGCAACCTGTCTGTCAGGATTCTCAAATCTGATTGCCTGTATGATATCGCTTCTCTTTGAATGAGCACGAGGCATGACCTCGTATCCAAGAGAGTCGTATATTACTCCTGTAAGCATGGCACCCTTAACGGCTGCGTTTGTAACCTTCGGAGCAAGGAAGAGTCCCTGCATCACATTTCTGTTCTGGCCGAAGGTAAGGCCGCATTCGTCTCCGATTCCGGGGCATGTAAGTCTGTAGCTGATCCTCTTAACGAGATCTTCCCTTCCGCATATGTATCCTCCGGAAAGGGCGAGTCCTCCTCCGGGATTCTTGATAAGGGAGCCTGCTATGACATCAACGCCGAAGTCAGTAGGCTCTATTGTGTCAACGAACTCTCCGTAGCAGTTGTCAGCCATGACGATAATGTCAGGATCAATGCTGTGGACAAGCTCAGTGACCTTCCTCATCGAGTCAAGTGATATTGCGGGTCTCCAGTCGTAGCCTGTTGATCTCTGCATTGCAACTACTCTGGTTTTGCCGGATATAGCCTCTCTGATTGCATTGAGGTCAACATCAAGCTCACTTGTAAGCGGAACCTCTTTATAAAGTATTCCGTAATCCATGAGAGTCCCGGTGAACTCAGTGCTGTGCTTTCCGATTACAGTCTCAAGAGTATCGTACGGACAGCCTGTAGCATATATCAGCTCCTCGCCGGGCTTAAGTATACCGAAGAGAGTTGATGCTATGGCGTGAGTGCCGTTTACAATATTAGGCCTTACAAGAGCTGCCTCGGTGTTAAATACAGATGAGTATACCTTCTCAACAGCCGCTCTTCCGGGGTCATCGTAGCCGTAGCCCGTGCTCCAGTCGAAGTGAGTGGCGTTGATATGGTTATCCTGAAATGCTGATAGCACCTTCAGCTGATTGATTGAAGTAATGTCGTCGAGGTGAGCGAACTCATCCTTTAGAGACAGCTCTGCCTCCTCGGCAATTTCTATTGTTCTCGGACTTATTCCGAACTTATTAATCAGATAATCGTTATATATGCTGTCTGACACCTTATTTGTCATCCTTTCTTTCCAGTTCCCATTCCATGTTCTTTACAAGATCCCTTTTGACATTCATCTTGTGCGAAGCATAGAGCTGTGTTGTTGTGACCTGCTCGTGGTCAAGAAGAGCCTGTACATCATATATGGAGTTGCCGCGCCCTATAAGGCTTGTTGCAGCAGTTGCACGAAGCTTGTGCGGACTGTAGCCGCTGCTTCTTGAGGTTCCGAGTGCGATTGATGTATATTTCTTCACAAGCTCTCGAATCGCTCTTTCGGTAATCCTTTTACCCTGAAGGGACAGGAAGAGCGCATCCGTATCCTCTTCATTCCTTGAGAGAACAGAAGCTCTCTCATTGCTTATATAGTCCTGCACCACCATCTCAACTGAGCGGTTAATCGGCATGATGGACTCCTTGCCCCTCTTTCGGTATATCTTGAACTCACCTCTGGAGAAGTTAAACGACGAGACATTAAGCTGCTGAAGCTCGGAAAGTCTTAGTCCATATGTTACAAATACAGTAAGAATCGCCTTGTCGCGAAGCTTTGTCTTCTCCCAGTATGATTTCTCGTGAGGCGTAAGGCCCGAGCCGGTAGATACAGCATCGAGCATAATCATGACCTCATCATCCTGAAGAGCCTTAATCTCTCTTTCACCCGGCTTAGGCACCCTTATGGGGTCAAAGGCATCCGTTATATTCTTTGTTATTATTCCGTCTCTGTACAGCTGCTTAAGAAGAACCGATATGCACGACTTCTTCCTTGCCAGAGTCTTGTTGTTGTTCTCGTATACAGTTATGCTGCTTCCGTCATCAACCACATAGCGCCTGCAGTAGTCGATGAAAAGATTTATGTCTGCCGCAGTAAGCTCATTTAACTCCTCGGCCTTTATCTGTGAAGGCTTCTCTGCAGAGGTAAGATCCGTCTCGTTGATAAGATAATTAAAGAAAAACTTAACCTCGTGAAGATAAGAAAGCCTCGTCATCGGAAGGACGTTACCTCTAAGGTAAGAGAAATATGAGCGCATGAAGGACGGCAGCTCAGACTCAAGCCTGCTGCACTTGATAAAAATCTCATTCTCCTTCTCAACAACATTGTCTGGCCTGTCGCTCTTGTTATGAGTCCTGACCGATCTGTCACCTTTAGCTGCTGCCATATATCCATCCTTGCAATAAGTATCGTATACCTCCTTCATTGAAGGAGAATTGAAAGAATTCTAGATATTTTCAAGAATCCGGTCTGCTATCATGTCCGCAGTATCAGACGGTCTGACGTCTATCCAGCGGGCAAAATCATATCTCTTAAGCCACGTAATCTGCCTCTTAGCATAACGCCTTGTATTCTTCATAATCTTAAGAAGTGCAGGCTTAAGCTCTGTCTCACCGTCAAGGAATGAGAAAAGCTCCTTGTATCCGATTCCCTTCATTGAAGAAAGATTCTTGCTGTACCCCATCGCTCGGAGATTCTTTACTTCATCGATAAGACCTTTTCTTACGAGAGTAAGCACTCGGCCGTTGATTCTCTTATAAAGCTCTTCCCTATCCATGCTAAGTGCAAAAAGTCTGAATTCATAATCGGGATTCAGGCGGCACTCGCGAAGACTCTTTATGCCGTCACCCTGCTCAAAGGCCTCGATTGCACGAATCACCTTTCTTACATTATTAGGATGTATCCTTGCTGCAGATTCAGGATCAAGACCTGAGAGATAATTATGCATGTACTCAGGACCCTTTGCCTCTGCCATCTTCTCAAGCTCTATTCTTCTGTGATTGTCTTCTTCCTTTGTGGCAAAATCCATGTCATAAAGGATTGAATTAAGATAGAGACCTGTTCCTCCGACAACTATAGGAGTTTTGCCTCTCGACAGTATGTTGTTAATTACAGCAAAAGCCAGCTTCTGGTAGGTAGCTGCTGTCATAACATAATCCGGAGTGACAATGCCGAATAGATGATGCGGCACCTCTTTCAGCTCCTCATCTGAGGGCTTTGCACTTCCAATATCCATGTATTTATAAAGCTGCACAGAGTCGCAATTGACAATCTCGCCGTCAAGCTTCTTGGCAAGACTTATTGCAGCGGAGCTTTTGCCTACGGCGGTAGGACCTGCGATAATATAAACAGTATTATACTTCATCGTATTTCCCCCTTCCTCCAATCTATATTTCAATAATGCTACACTCTTCTGAATGTGCGCTCAATTTCGTATTTTGTTATCTTAATAAATGTCGGTCTTCCATGAGGACAGCAGAATGGATTCTCGCATTCTG
Source organism: uncultured Clostridia bacterium (assembly GCA_946006945.1). Classification (GTDB taxonomy): domain Bacteria; phylum Bacillota; class Clostridia; order Peptostreptococcales; family Anaerovoracaceae; genus Crickella. The sequence continues at coordinate 5,512 of CAMFZN010000002.1, forward strand.
AAAGCTCACGTATAAGAGCCATTATTTCATGCTCGGAAAGTCTGTTATTTGCTTTTACAGCGGATTTACAGGATCTGACTATCAGTTTATCTATTATCGGATTTGATTGCTTAATATCGGAAATATTGTCCATATATGTTCTGATAAAGCTGTCAGCCTCAGACATGCTCATAAATGAAGGTATTCCTCTGATGACAAAAGTATTATCTCCGAAGTCTTCAATGTCATATCCCATTCTGGCAACATCATTCATCCAGCCTCGTTCCATGTTATATACAGACGGACTTACCTGAACGACGAAAGGCGCAAGCAGAGGCTGCATAAGATGGTTCTCGCTGTTGTACTGGTGGACAAGCTTCTCATAGAATATTCTCTCATGAGCAGCATGCTGGTCAATAAGATACATGCTTTCAGAGTCTTCCATTATCACATATGAATTAAAAACAGAGCCTCTGTAAACAAGATCCTTAAACTCGAAAGGTCTGCTTTCGCTTTTACTTATTATAACACTCTTCTCAGCCGGGCTGTTGTCATCGCTGTGAAAAGAACCAGACTTGATATACTCTTCAATAGAAACAGGTTCAGATAAGGTGTCCGGATTATGCTCAGTAATCTCGTATTCAGTCGTTTCCGGCTGCTGATTTCCTACTGGAGCTGAAGCAGCATAAGCATTCTCGTGAGAAGCTTGCTCTTTCGGTTCCTCCATTCTTCTGCTTAAGGCATCGGATACAGGAGAGTGTCCTGCAGAGGTCAGCTCAGAGATACTCTGTTTCTGATCCATTGCGCGTGAAACAGCATCTGAAACAGCATCGATGACCGCTTCATCATCGAGGAACTTTATTTCTTTTTTGCCCGGGTGAATATTTACATCCACTGTATCCGGTGCTACGTTCACAAAGAGTACAGCAACCGGGTAGCCTGAGAATATTCTTCCTTTATAGCCTTTCTCGAGACCCTTTTCGATTGTTTTGCTTGATACTATTCTTCCGTTTACAAAGAATATCTGACCTTTTCTGTTTGATTTGGTTACTCCCGGAGGTGATACATATCCTTTTACCGTATCATTTCCAATCTCTATGAGATTGCTGAATTCTCTTTCAGGATATACTGCTCTGATGGCTCTGGCGCAATCGCCGCTGCCGTCTGTGCTGAGAACTGTTCGTCCGCTGCTTATCATCATGAATCTGATATCTGAATAGAACACAGCAAGCTTCTGAACAAGCTCAATTATTACAGAGGCTTCCCTCGAATCAGAGCCCATGAATTTCCTTCTTGCAGGAGTATTGTAGAATACATCCTCGACAATCATTGTTGTTCCGGGATTGGCACCTGCCCTCTCTCTGGTCTGAACCTTCCCCCCATGAAGTACGAGTCTTGTTCCTGCAGGCTCATCACTTGTACGAGTAACCACAGTCATCCTTGAGATAGCGCTTATGCTGGCAAGCGCCTCGCCTCTGAATCCAAGTGTTGTCAGATGATTAAGATCATCAACAGAGACAAGCTTTCCTGTTGCATGACGAAGAAAGGCTGTCTCCACCTCATCCGATGGAATGCCGGAGCCGTCATCTGTTACTCTAATATATGACTTTCCGCCGTTTCTGATCTCTATTACAATGCTTTTTGCACCGGCATCAATTGAGTTCTCGACAAGCTCCTTTACTATTGAGAGCGGTTTCTCGATGACCTCACCGGCTGCAATCTTATCAGCTACAAAGCTGTCTAATACTCTTATCATGACTGTTCACCAAGACTTTCTCTTGCTTCTCTTGCAAGACTGCCAAGCAGATTCAGTGCTTCAATCGGAGTCATGTTGTTAATATCTATTTCGGATATTCTTTCTGCAAGCTCTTTAAGGCTGCTGTCATCTTCATTTTCATAAAGCAGATCGGTCTCAAAGAAGCTCATCTGCTTCTGCAGTCCTCCATACAGTGATACAGAGGAATTCTCAAGCTGCTTAAGCTTCTTCGATGCGGCCGTTCGGATTCCCTTCGGTACGCCGGCAAGCTTGGCTACATGGATACCGTAGCTTTTGCTCGCGGGTCCTTCTGCAATGTTATGAAGGAATACGATGTCGTTTCTGTCTTCAGATACCTTTACAGAAAGATTATGAATCGACGGATAAGTGTCTGAAAGCTCAGTAAGCTCATGGTAATGTGTCGCGAACATTGTCCTTATCCTGCATTCCTCATCTGCGAGATACTCGGCAGTTGCCCATGCTATGGACAGACCGTCAAATGTGCTTGTACCCCTGCCGATCTCATCAAGAATGATAAGGCTTCTCGATGTGGCATTTCTAAGTATCTGCGCAAGCTCACTCATTTCAATGAAGAACGTTGACTGTCCATAAGAAAGATTGTCTGATGCACCGATTCTTGTGAGAACTCTGTCAACTACACCAATGTGTGCATATTCGGCAGGAACGAATGAACCTAGCTGTGCCATAAGAACAATAATTGCAGTCTGTCTCATGTATGTGGACTTACCCGCCATGTTAGGACCTGTAATCATAAGAAGACTTCTGTCTGAGGTGTTCAGAAGAGTATCGTTAGGAACAAACATGCCCTTTCCTATAATTGATTCAACAGCAGGATGTCTGCCCTTTCTTATGTCAAGAATATCCGAATCATCGACAATCGGACGTACATATCCATTCTCATATGCAACCATGGCAAGTGAACAGAGAACGTCAAGAAGAGCAACCTGTCCTGACGCCTTCTGAAGAGCCTCAATATGAGGCTCAAGCCTTCTTCTAATCTCTGAGAAAAGCTCATGCTCAAGTCTGTTGATCTTTGACTCCGCATTCATTACCAGAGTTTCCTTCTCCTTAAGCTCCGGAGTAATGTATCTCTCATTGTTGACAAGAGTCTGCTTCCTTATATAGTGATCTGGAACCATATCGATCATGCCCTTGCTTACATCGATATAATATCCGAATACCTTGTTGTATCCGACCTTAATGGTCTTGATTCCGGTTCGCTCTCTTTCAGTCTGCTCGAGCCCTGCAATCCACTGCTTCGCATCCTTGATAGATTCCTTCAGCTCATCGAGCTTATCTGACCAGCCTTCTCTAATCATGCCTCCATCTGTTACGGTAAGAGGAGGTTCATCGACTATGGAAGCCGAGAGCATATCATAAAGGTCGTCAAAGTCGCCAACCGATGATCTGATCTCGTGCAAAAGCTCCGCGTCGAAGCTGCTCAGAAGAGATGATATCTCAGGCAGCTCATACAGAGTCTGTCTAAGAGACGCAAGATCACGAGCATTTGCTCTGCCGCTTGCAATCCTTGCAGATAATCTTTCGAAATCATATATGTGCTTGAATGAATCTCGCAGGCTGTGAAGAGTCTCTCTATCTGAAAGAAGCTCTGAGACTGCATCGAGCCTTTGATTGATTCTAATGCTGTCTTTGAGAGGCTCACGAATGATTCTTTTGAGAAGCCTCTGACCCATGGCCGTTCCTGTCTTGTTAAGCACACCAAGCAGCGAACCCTTTACCTCATGATCGTAGAGAGTCTCAAGAAGCTCGAGGTTTCTCATTGTGCTTCTGTCGATTATCATCGCATCATCAGTGCGCCTGATCTGGATATCCTTAATCTGCTCCGGAGTCTGCTTCTGAGTTTCTTTGAGGAACATAAGAAGAGCTCCAGCAGCAGACACCATTTCATCAGAAGCCTCGAGACCGAGCGGAATAAGAGACGATACCCCAAAATGCGTCTTAAGTACCTGCTCACAGGTTGAAAGCTTGTAGTAGGAGCTGTCAACCTTGTTGATATATACTCCCGGAAGCTGTCTGTCTATGATGCTGCTGATTCTTTCGCATGTGCTCTCTGTAATGACGAGCTCTCTTGGCTGATATCTGCTTAGCTGAGATGAAAGTGAATCGAGTTGAGCGTTGTCATCGAAATCCGTAACGAAGAATTCGCCGGTACTGATATCTGCGAATGCAATTGAGGTTCTTCTTGAAGACATGTCAATCGAGGCAGCATAAATGCTGTCTCCCGAATCCTCTCCCACAGAAATATCGAGCGTGCCAGGGGTGTATACTCTGATAACATCTCTTTCTACAATTCCTTTGGCATCTTTTGGATCCTCAACCTGCTCGCATATTGCAACCTTATAACCTGCTTTAACGAGTCCGGATATATATGAATCTACAGAATGAAAAGGTACTCCGCACATCGGAGCCTTCTCCTCAAGTCCACAGTTTCTTCCTGTTAGCGTAAGCTCAAGAATCCTTGAAGCTGTCAGTGCATCATCAAAAAAGAGTTCGTAGAAGTCTCCCAGCCTGAACATCAGAAGACAGTCTTCGTACTCCTTTTTGATATTATTATATTGCTGCATCATTGGTGATAATGCCATATGATTCCCCTCTATTGTTTACTTATCGAGATCTCCGTGCGATTCTCTTACAATCGCTTCAATGTCAAAATCAGCGGCCTCACAATCCGATGATTTCGTAATATACAGAAGATATTCTATGTTTCCCTTTGTACCCTTCACCGGAGAATAGGTCAGACCTACAGGCTTAAGGGAGCTTTGCTCAGCATACTCTATTACCCTCCTGATCACCTCGGCATGCACCTTATGATCCTTTACAATTCCGTTCTTTCCTACCTGCTCTCTTCCTGCTTCGAACTGCGGCTTAACAAGGCAAAGAACAGAACCTCCGTCCTTGAGAAGCTTTGCTGCGACAGGAAGCATATGCTTAACAGATATGAAAGAAACATCAATCGAAATGAGGTCGATCTCCTCCTCAATAAGATCTGTATCAAGATATCGTATATTGGTCTTCTCCATATTTACAACGCGAGGATCTACTCTAAGCTTGTAATCGAGCTGACCATAGCCAACATCTATGGCATATACCTTGGAAGCGCCGTTCTGAAGCATGCAGTCAGTAAAACCTCCTGTAGACGCACCCATATCCACGCATACAGCATCCTGAGCATTGATGCCGAATTCTTCTATTGCCTTCTCGAGCTTAAGGCCTCCCCTGCTCACATATGGACAGAGCTTCTCCTTGAGAGCGAACTCAGAGTCAACATCAAAGGTTCTTCCAGGCTTATCCTCCATAACTCCGTCAACTGTAACAAGCCCTGCCATTATATGTCTCTTTGCCTTGTCTCGTGATTCGCAAAGCCCCTTATTAACAAGTATTACATCAAGCCTTTCTTTCAAAATGCTCTACTACCCCTTTCACAATCGAGTCTGTATCAAGACCGCACTGTCTGCGAAGCTCAGCTACAGTACCATGCTCAATATACTCATCCGGAACACCTTTAATCATTATGTCATATGACCTTGCATGATTCTCAGAAGCAAAGCTGCTTCCGAATCCTCCGCAGACTGTATTATCCTCTATTATCACAACAAGGTCTGTATCAAGCTTGCCAAGCTCAGGCGACAAAGGCTTGATTACGCTTACATGAACAAGTCCTGCATCATACCCAAGTGAAGCAAGTCTTTCACATACCTCAGAGCCTGTATCAAGCATCGCGCCTACAGCAAGAATTGTGACATCCTTGCCTGTTTTAATCGTTGTGTTAGTTCCATCAAAATCTCCAAGAAGAGATGGCTCTTTGATCTGGGCGCTTCCTCTTGGATACCTTATTGCAACAGGTCCGGACATTTCATTAACCGCATATTCAAGCATCTGCTTAAGCTGAAGTGCGCCTGCAGGTGCAAAAACAGTGATTCCCGGGATGAGATTAAGATATGACAGATCGAAAACTCCATGATGAGTCTCGCCGTCAGCTCCCACCAGACCGGCGCGGTCAATAGCGAATACAACATGAAGATTCTGAAGACAGACATCTTCAATAATGAAATCAAAAGCTCTCTGAAGAAAGCTTGAATATATTGCTACTACAGGAACCATTCCGTTAGACGCAAGACCCGCAGCAAAAGTAACGGCATGCTGCTCTGCTATTCCTACATCGAAGAAACGATCCGGATAAAGCTCGCTGAATGGGCCAAGACCTGTGGCATCTCCCATTGCTGCGGTGATGGCAGCAACATTTCTGTTATCAGCGGCTATATCTACAAGCTTTTTGCCAAACACAGCCGAATAGCTTTCATTGCCTGATGACTGCTTGGTCTCTCCGCTTTCTATATCGAAAACACCTATTCCGTGGAATTTGCTTGGATTCTCCTCAGCAGGCTCATATCCCTTACCCTTAGTTGTAATTACATGTAATATTGTAGGACCGTTGATGTGGTTAGATGCTTCTATCGCTTCGGTAAGCGCTTCCAGGTTATGACCGTCAACAGGTCCAAGATAAGTAATGCCTAGAGCCTCAAAAAGCGCTGCATCATCTGATATTATCGAATGCTTGATTCTGTCCTTGGTTGCACTGATGCCGGCCTTCAGCCTGCTTCCTACAATCGGAACAGTTCCAAGTGCTGAATTAATCTGATGCTTCGCATTAAGATACTTGTCAGATGTTCTAAGTGACGAAAGGTGTCTTGAAAGACTTCCTACATTGTCCGAAATAGACATTCCGTTATCATTCAGGATAATTCTGATTCTGGTCTTTGATGCACCGATGTTGTTTAGAGCCTCATAGGCAATTCCTCCTGTCATGGATCCGTCACCTATCACAGCAATAACATCATTCGATTCCTTTCTGATATCTCTTGCAACAGCAAGTCCAAGTGCAGCGCTTAATGAAGTGCTGCTGTGACCTGTTTCGTAGACATCATGCTCACTTTCTCTTCTCTTTGGGAAGCCTGAAAGACCCTTGTACTGTCTAAGATTTCCGAACCCGGCTGCCCTTCCGGTAAGAATCTTGTGAACATAGGACTGGTGTCCTACATCGTATATAATCTTATCCTTAGGGCTGTCATAAACTCTGTGAAGTGCAACGGTGAGCTCCACAACACCGAGATTGGAGGCAAGATGTCCCCCTGTTTCTGATATGCTGTCTACAAGAAAAGCTCTTATATCTGAGCACAGTTCATCAAGCTCCTCATAGCTTGCCGTCTTTACTTTATCAAGAAGATTGTCGTTATAAAGATCATATTTCATAATATAGCCTGTTTATGCCTTTCTTATTTCGAGCCTGTCTGCAAGCTGAGTAAAGAACTCGGTATCCTCACCGCACATTCTTACTGCAGCCTTTGCTCCCTCGGTCAGAGAATGAAGCATTTCCTTTGCCTCATCAAGACCGAGCACATATGCATAATTGCATTTGCCGGCCTCGAGATCCTTTCCGATTCTCTTGCCGATTAGTGCCTCATCGCCCTCAACATCAAGGATATCGTCAGACACCTGAAATGCCTGTCCGAGCTTTCTTGCGTATTCCTCGAAGTGTGAGATGGTCTCATCGTCTGCACCCGCGATGTGAAGTCCTGCAAGAACAGGTGCAGCAATCAGTGCACCGGTCTTGTTTGCCTCAATGTAATCTACAAGCTCCTTCGTTGCTTCCTTTGTCTCATTCTCGACGTCAGCGCACTGGCCGCCAATCATTCCGTTTACGCCGGCAGATCTGATTATGTCGTAGCCTGCTTTGGCATGAGCGACAAGCTTGTCGTGATCTGAGAAATATGACTGAAGCTGTGCTGACATTATCTCACAAGCTGTGTTCAAAAGACCGTCGCCTGCGAGAATTGCCATCCCCTCTCCATATACCTTGTGATTGGTAGGATGTCCACGTCTGAGATCATCGTTATCCATTGCAGGAAGATCGTCGTGGATGAGAGAATATGTATGAATAAACTCAAGTGCGCAAGCATACGGAAGAGCTTCCTCTATCGAGCCACCTGCGTAATCACAGCACGCGAGCAAAAGCACAGGTCTAAGCCTCTTGCCGCCAACTTCAAGGCTGTAAGCCATCGACTCACGAAGAGTTGCGGCATAAGGGTGAACCTCCGGAATGAAGCTCACAAGCTTGTTTTCAATCATCGCCTTATACTCATCATAGCTAAGCATCTGCATTCTCCTCTGTATATACTGTAATAGTCTGCTGAGCCTTGTCTAGGATACCTCTACAGAACTCAGCCTCTTTCATGCCGTTTTCGTACAGCTTAAGCGCCTCTTCAAGCGTTGTTGCCTGATTGCTTATGTCACTTGCAGCCTTTCTGAGCAGCTCAAGTGACTCAGTAAAAGACTTATCTTCCATCATAACACTCCTTTTCTGTAGCTCTTGCGGTGAATCTGCCGCCTTTGACAATAATAGAATACTCGTTTCCTACCTGTATCGAGTCTATGCTTCTTATGAGCAATCCATCAGAATCCGTGACAGCTCCGTATCCCTTCTCCATTATTCTTTCAGGACTGTTCTCACTGATTGTGACTGCAGCCTGTTCAACCGCAAGTCTTACTTCGTTAATTTTGCTCTGAATGCCGGAGAGCATGAGCCTTACTGCATCCCTTATTTCCTTACGGCTGTTATCCAGCTTAATCTCAATTGAAGAAGAAAGAACGTCACGCATGCTTTCAATCTGCTCAGCAAGGAGTGCTGTATCCGGAACTGCCATATCAGCAGCAGCAGTTGGTGTTTCTGCTCTTACATCGGCAACGAAATCAGTAATGGCAACATCAGACTCGTGACCAACGGCAGATATTACGGGAATATCAGATGCAAAAACAGCCCTTGCTACTCCCTCATCGTTAAAGGCAATCAGATCCTCCTTAGAGCCGCCGCCTCTGCCTACAATGAGAGTATCAATGCGAAGACCGCTATTATGCAGTCTGTTGGCAAGCTCGATGTTGTCAATTATGCTTTTGCACGCTCCTATACCCTGAACAAGGGTTGGAAATATCAGAATATCGACATAATTGTTCTTTGAGGTGATGATTTTCTTAATATCCTCTACCGCAGCTCCGGTATCTGATGTCACCACACCGATTCTTTCAGGAAACGGGTTAAGAGGTCTTTTGTGAGACTGATCAAACAAACCTTCCTCCATGAGAAGCTTCCTGATTCTCTCATACTCTTTGGCATAATCTCCTATGCCAACCTCTTCAATATGCCTTATGCTGAGGCTATAGCTTCCCCCTTTAGGGTATGGACTGATATCGCACACGCAGATTACCTTGGTGCCGTTCTTAAGAAGCTCCTTGTCTATTCTTGTAAGGTTTGATGCCCATATTGCGCATTTTATAATGCTTTCATTATCCTTAAGAGAAAGGTACACGTGAGAACCGGATTTGGAAAGACCGGATATTTCTCCGATTACAGGTATGTTATGAAGATTCATGTCATCCTTTAATCGTCTTGCTATGTATTCATTTACCTGTTTTACCGAAACAGCCTTCATTATCTGTAATTACTCCAGTTTCTGTGAGTTCTGCTTCCAAGAAGTGAGATTCCGACAGCATTATCTCCTGAAAGCCTTCTGTCTCCCCAGGCAATCTCGAAATCTGTATAATCATCCGGACCTGCCTTCTCCATGTAAGCATCATACATCTTCGATATGTTCCATCTAATTGTTCTGCTTGAAGCCACTCCGCCTGCCATGAATATTGTTCGTATACCATACATCTTACTCAGATCAATGGCGGTTTCGAAAAGCAGCTGTGATATTCTGTAGAAAAGTCCCGGGATAATATCCCAGCCCTCGCCGTCTGTTCCTACTTTCCTTAGTATTTCAGTCTCTATTCCGGAAAGATTGAAATGACCGTCAACATTCTTTATTCTTGACGGGATAATCGGCAGCTCACTTCCATATGCGATTTCATCAAGTTTCTCTCCACAAGGGAAATCAAAGCCCATTTTGACACCTGCACGGTCAAGAAGCTGACCGAAGCTGATATCATAGGTGCCTCCTATTTCTGTCACATTAAATCCAAGGAGATTCCTTTCACAAAGAAGAATCTCTGTTGTTCCCCCGCTTAAGTGATACATTATCCATCTGTTTGGTTCGGAAAGATTTGATGTACTGATAACCGACTCGATATGACCCTCCTGATGAGAGAATCTGTATACCGGAGCACCAATTACAGAAGATACAATCTCAGCGGCATTAACACCTGCCAGAAAAACAGGCATATATGAATTGTCGAGTCTTCGCGGCCTGTCAGATACTGCTACCACGCCGATATCAGATGGATTGACATTATCCATGACATCTCTGATGAATTCAGGAATAGCATTTGTCTGCTTAAAGAAAGCAATAGACTGTCTCAGACCTCTTTCACCTTTCTCTACTTCAAGGAATTCTGAACGCTGAAATACAATGCTTCCATTCTCATCTGTAACAGCAACGGAAGTCTTATAATTTGATGTGTCAATTCCAAGTGAAAGCTTACTCATTATGCTTCGAGCTCCCTGTTAACTCTGCTGAGAACTGAATTTATAAATGCATATGAACGGTTGTCACCATATTTCTTCGCCAGATTAACAGCTTCATTGATGGAAACACTTCTTGGAATATTGTCTTCATATTTCATCTCACATACTGCAAGTCTAAGAATGGCAAGATCTGTCTTTGCAATTCTGCTGGTCTTCCAGTTATCAGTATTTCTTTCAATTATCTGGTCTATTTCCTCAATATGATCTCTTATAGCACAAAGAGTGCTGACAGCCTGATTCTGCTTCAGCACTTCTGAGTTCTCTTCGAGGATCGTTATCTTCTCATAATCATAAGTTCCCGCAGTATCCATCTGGAATATAATCTGCATTGTGTTTTCTCTGATCTTCTCTCTTATCATTATTCAAAACCTACTTTCGATCGATTCCTTCGACAACAATGTTAATTGCTTTAATGGTACATCCGACCTCATTCTCAAGCCTGTTTCTAATGCTTGTCTGAATGTCGTATGAAAGCTGTGGAATGTTAATTCCGTAATAAACAATCAGACTGATTGTAATTTCCAACCCGCCCTTATCATAATTCAGCTTAATTCCGTCAGTACCGTCACCTCTAAGCAGTGTTCTTGTTATTGCAGCAGTCAGACTGCCGCTAAGTCTGCTTACAGAAGGATTGCTTAGCAGCACATCTGAAATACAGCTAAGAATCTCCTTCTCTTCAGCCTGTGAAAGTTCTCTGGTGTTATTGCTCATTTTTGTCCCTGTCCATAATCTGAATCTTGAGCTTTTCTATTCTTCTGTCCTTAACAGACAGGATTGTGAAATCATAATTCTCATAGCTGATAGGAGAATATGAATTCTCTTCTTTAGGAATCTCTCCCATAAGATCTATTACAAATCCACCGACAGTCTCGCTGTTATCTGATTCGAGTGAAACAGGGGTTTCGTCATCGAGATCGTCAAGATATACGTTGCCATCTACAACATAGGTTGCATCATCAATCTTCTCGATTACTCTGTCAGCTTCATCATATTCGTCATCAATGTCTCCGACAATCTGCTCAATAATATCTTCAACAGATACTATGCCGCTAAAACCTCCATACTCGTCAATAAGGATTGCAATGTGATGCTTCTCCTTCTGAAGTTCTTTAAACAGAGCATCAATATTCTTAGTCTCAGGTACAAGATACACAGGCCTGAGAAGTTCTCTTATATTGACGTTGTCGAAGCCTTCGTGGCTGGCTTTGAGAAGATAATCCTTGATGTGAAGCATACCGATAATATTGTCAGCATCACCTTCACATACCGGAATTCGCGAATGAGTAAGCTCCATCAGCTCCTCAAAGTAATCTTCTCTGTCATCCTCAAGATCTATCATGAAAACATCAGTTCTTGGTGTCATTATTTCATAGGCAAGAAGATCATCAAATTCAAAAATACTGTCAATCATCTTTCTTCCCTCTTCTTTGATCTCACCTGTCTCCTGACCCTTATCGAGCATTGACATTACCTTGTCTTCGGTAAAGTATGAGTCATCAACATCGGTATCCTTTCTAAGGATTACAAGAATAAGATTGGTAAGTGAAACACAAAGAAGCTCAAAAGGCAAAGTGATGATATATATCAGACGCTGAAACATAACGAGCTTTATTCCTATTGCCTCGCTGTTTTGTGCTGCCAGCTTCTTGGGAAGAATATCAGATATTGCTGTATAAACCACGAAGAAGACAATATTGGAAGCAATCATCTTGGGAATGCTCAACTCACAGGTAAAACCAATGTTGAACAGCGCGAAAGCAATCAGAAGCATCGCAAAGCTCATGATGTGATCTGCATAGTGATAGGTTGAAGGCCTTTTGATAAACTCTGTAACATGAATAAGTCTGCGATTATCAGGATCGTCCTCGAGCATTTCTTTTATCTCGCTTCTGTCAAGATAGTCAAGAGCCCTTTTGGACGCACATACAAGCGCATTGATAAAAGAAACGACGATAATTGCGATAATATAATATTGCAAACTAATACTGTCAGATGACATTAATAACCAGCTCCTTTTTTAATTAAACAATAATTTCTATTTCTTTTTTCTTAGTATGAAATCCTTTCCCGGATTTCTGTCGAATCTGATTCTTAGCTTCTGCTGAGGATGTGGGGCAGATTCGATGCTTTCTCCATCCTCGTTGAGAATTTCCTTGATTACTTCTTCATAGAAAGGAGTCCTTGGTCCGAAGATTTCAATTGTATCTCCAACACTGAATTTGTTCCTCTGCTCAACAAGTGTATATCCCTCAGAGTCTGCCTCTTCTTTAACTAATCCAACAAATGAATAATCTCTTGTGTAGTCGCTGGTAAGGTAATTCTGATCCTTATCAGTCGGCTTATTGAAATAGAATCCATGTGTGAATTCTCTATGGCTTGCTTTACAAAGCTCTCTGAAGTATGAATCATCGTAAGTGTAATTCTCAGGATCTGAAAGATACGAATCAATTGCCGCCCTATATGCGGATACTATTGTTGCAACATAGTACATGCTTTTCATTCTTCCTTCGATCTTGAAGGACATAACTCCTGCCTCAGCAAGCTCCGGAATATGGTCAATCATGCAAAGATCTCTTGAGTTGAGAATGTAGCTTCCTCTGCTGTCTTCCTCAATTGGATAATACTCTCCGGGCCTCTGCTGCTCAACGAGAGCATATTTCCATCTGCATGGATGAGTGCATGCACCATGATTGGCATCCCTTCCTGTCATGAAATTGCTGAGAAGACATCTTCCGGAATAAGAAATGCACATTGCTCCATGAACAAAGGATTCTATTTCTATGTTCTCAGGAAGCTTCTGTCTTAAAACAGCGATATCCTTAATACTCATTTCTCTTGCAGTAACGATTCTGGTTACACCCTGAGATGCCCAATAGTTGGCAGTGAGATAATTGGTAGTATTTGCCTGAGTGCTAAGATGTATTTCTACTCCGGGAATAATATCCTTGAGAAGGCAGATTACGCCTGGATCCGATACGATGAAGGCATCGATGGGAATATCCTTAAGTCTTTCGATATATGCTCTGAGAGGCTCTATGTCTTCATTGTGAGGATAGATGTTCATCGTCATATATCCTTTTGCATTGTGCTCATGAATGAAGTCCATGGCCTCTTTAATCTCATCTATTGTGAGATTGCCTGCGCCGGCTCTAAGGCTGAACATCTCTCCGCCAAAGTAGACTGCATCTGCGCCATATATTATTGCTGTTTTTAGTTTTTCCAAATCGCCTGCAGGTGCAAGCAGCTCAATTCTTCTTTCAGTCATTATGTCTAATCATAAGCAGACCATCGCCATCACTCATCAGAGTGGCATCCAGGTCTTCCCTTTCATATATGTAATCAATGAATTCCTGCATTCTCTTAACGCTTGTTCTGTGACGTCTTCCAGGATCATAAGCCCTGTCATCAACAAGATAAGCCTTCATGAGAATGTTGTCACATATAAAGAGTGCATCTTTTTTGGACAGCCTCTCAGCTCTTTCAAAGAATTCCTTATAGTGACTCTTGCCCGCATCAATAAATACAAAATCGAAATACTCAAAAGCTTCGGGATCGGACTCCATATCCCGAATCAGCTCATCAAGTGTTTCAATTGCCTCACCGGTTCGAAACTCAATCCTTCTTCCCTCTTCCCATGCTGCAAAATTCTCACATGCAACCGGAATAAGTTTAGGATGCCTATCCATTGTAAGGATTGTTGCTTCAGGAAGAAGTCTGGCAAAGAAAATTGCAGAATATCCTACTGCAGTTCCAATCTCGAGAATCCTTGCCGGCCTCTTCATGTTAAGCATCACTTTCAGAAAAGACTCCGTTTCCTTGAGTATGATTGGAATGCAGTCCTCCTCACTCTTCTCCCTGAAGCATTTCATTTCGTTATCCAGTGGATTGTAGTACCTATTGATATATTCTGTAACCTTATCGTTCGTAATATTCATAGGTATGAAATAATACTACTTTGATCTTCCGAGGTACTCGCCTGTTCTTGTATCAATCTGGATTCTCTCTCCCTCATTGATGAAGATAGGAACCTGAATAACAGCACCTGTCTCTACTGTAGCGGCCTTAGTAACGTTAGTAGCAGTATCGCCCTTTACTCCAGGCTCAGTTTCAGTAACCTCAAGGTCAACAAAGTTTGGAGCCTCAACATCGAAAGCACCATCCTTGTAGAACTTGATAGTAGCCATGTCGTTCTCTCTGATGTACTTCATAGCGTTCTCAACAAGCTCAGGAGTGAGCGGAATCTGATCAAATGTCTCAGGGTCCATGAAGTAGTAAAGATCTCCATCATTGTACAGATACTGCATCTGCTTTGTCTCGATATGAGCCTTAGGGAACTTGTCATTAGGGTTGAAGGCCTCTTCTCTTGTAGCGCCTGTAAGAATGTTTCTGTACTTAGTTCTTACGAATGCAGCTCCCTTTCCTGGCTTTACATGCTGGAAATCAATTACAACATGTGGCTCGCCGTTCATTTCAAAAGTTACGCCCTTTCTGAAATCGCTTGCATAAATCATACTAATACCTCTCTTTATTATTAATTTGGTTTTATAAACATAATGATTCAGGTTACATACCGAACATGGAACCCATTACCTCTCCAAGAATCTCCAGAACATCCTTCATCATAAGCTGAAATCTGGTCTCAGCTTCAATATATCTGCCTGCCTGAGGATTTGATGCCATCATGGCATAAACATTCTGAAGTCTTGACATAAGTTCAGCGTCAGGCTGTTCACCGCTTACCTGCGCAGCCTGCACCTTAAAGGAAATCTCTCTAATCTCCTTAATCATCTGTGAAAGATTAGAATCCTTCTCGACCTCTTCACAAACCTTGCTGTATTCAATATATTCATTACTCTCCTTTATTGCTCTGGCAAGGTTGTGAGCTTCATCATACACATTCATCAGTCATCGACCTCCTATACATATAGAATTATCGGCAGAATCATAGGTGCTCTTCTTGTCTTCTTGTATATGTAAGATTTCATGTCAGATCTTACAGCATTCTTAAGCGAGCTTGCATCCAAGCATTTTTTTGCAATGCATTGCTCGATACTATTATATACGACAGAAGTCGCTTCATCTATAAGATCCTGGTTATCTTTGACATATATGAATCCTCTTGTAACAATTTCAGGCTCAGCAACTATTTCGTTTGTTGCCTGATCAATTGCGATAGCAATTGAAACCAGACCCGATTCCGAAAGCTGTTTTCTGTCCTTGAGGACTGCATTACCTATGTCACCTATTCCGTAGCCATCTACCATAACATCCTCACAGGCGGTATATGATGGCTCAATAGCAGCTTCCTTGTCTGAAATGTTAAGAGCATCTCCATTGCTCATGACAAAAATACAGTTCTTCTGCATACCAAGTCTTGCAGCAAGACGAGCATGCTCAATAAGATGTCTGTATTCACCATGAGCAGGGACGAAGTATTTAGGCCTTACGAGGGTATGTATCAGTTTAAGCTCCTCCTGGCACGCATGTCCAGACACATGAAGGTCAACTGAATCCGAAAGAAATACATCGACTCTCTTCTCATAAAGCTTGTTAACGACATTAGTAACAGTTTTCTCATTACCCGGTATAGGTGATGATGAAAAAACAACAACATCGTTACGCTTAAGTTTTACTGCCTTATGCATGTCGTTGGCCATTCTTGTCAGTGCCGACATTGATTCACCCTGACTTCCTGTGGTTATTATGGTAAGCATACTGTCAGGGATGTTGGATATCTTTTTGATATCCACAAATATTGATTCCGGAATGTTATTTAAATACCCAAGCTCTCTTGCCAGAGTCATCATATTCTCCATAGATCTTCCGGATACCGCAATTCTTCTGCCGTGCTTCATCGATGCTTCCATAAAGAGCTTGATTCGATAAATATTAGACGAGAATGTTGCAATGATGATTCTATTGTTAGTTGAATCAAATATTCTGTCTATTGACTCAGCTACAATCCTTTCAGAAGGGGTATAACCCTTTCTAAGGACGTTAGTACTGTCGCAGAGAAGCACATCTACGCCCTCTGAGCCAAGCTCGGCAAATCTTCTGAGATTAATCGGCTTCTCATCGAGAGGCATATAATCAATCTTGAAATCGCCTGTGTGAAGAATATGTCCTCCCGGGAATTTGATTGAGAATGCAAAAGAATCTGCAATGCTGTGGTTTGTTCTTATAGCCTCTACAGAAAAACATCCTACATCAAATATTTCCCCTGCTTGAATGGTATTCAGCTTACCTTGAATTCCATGCTCCTCAAGCTTATTGCTTATAAGTCCTGCAGCAAGAGCCGAGGTATAAATAGGAATATTGAATTCCTTTAGAAGGAAAGGTATTCCTCCAATATGGTCCTCGTGACCATGTGTTACAATCAGACCTTTTATCTTTGACTTGGTCTCCTTCAGATAAGTAAAGTCAGGAATTACAACATCAACTCCGAACATTTCGTTATCCGGGAAGGCAAAACCGCAGTCAATAATAAGAATCTCTCCCATACACTCTATAAGCGTACAGTTCTTACCAATCTCCTTAAGGCCGCCAAGAGGAATGATTCTGAAAGGAGCCTTCTCCTTTGACTTATCCTTATTCTTATTCCTCTTCTTTGGTTTTGTCTTAGCGGAAGACATTGAAGCTGCTTTGGAGGATTTGGATGCCTTAGAACTCTTAGCGTCGGCTGCTGAATTCTTATTATCAGACTGTTTCTTAGAAGCAGTGTTCTTCTTTAAGCTGATTTTGAAAGACTTGCTATCCTCCCTCTTCAGGGTTTCAGGATTGTCCTTTCTTTTATTCTTGATGCTTACGGATGAAGCCCCTTTTTTCGACCTTCCTCTGCCCCCGGAAGGAGCATTACCAGACGCAGAAGCTGTTCCGCGTCTGGATGTCTTACCTTTGGTACCGGTTTTCTGTGTTCCGGCAACACGTTTTGTTGATCGTCTGTTTGGTTCGTTACTCATACAACTTTTTGCCACTTATCTGACAACAAAGTTAACTATTTTGTTTGGTATTACGATAGTCTTTACAACCGTCACACCGTCAAGTGCTTCTTTAACCTTGTCGAGCTGACGAGCGGCTGCTTCTGTTTCCTCCTTACTTGTATTATTTGCAAGGACAAATTTGTCCTTAATCTTTCCGTTAACCTGTACTACTATTGTAACCTCGTCCTGAATGAGAGCTTTCTCATCATATGCAGGCCAGCTTGTCTGATACAGTCTGTCTGTATGGCCAAGTGCCTCCCACATCTCCTCGGTAATATGAGGAACGAATGGATTGAGAACAATAACAAGCTTGTTTACTGCATCGTCGAACAGTTCAAGGTTGATATCACCTGTCTTGTATTTGTACATTTCGTTGACAAGCTCCATAATTGAGCTGATTGCAGTGTTGAAATTGAATCTTCCGCCAGCATCCTCGCCAACCTTCTTGATAGTTGCATTGATTGCATAGTTAAGCTTCTTGTCTGCCTCATTTCTGATTTCGATAGTATCGCCAACTGTCTTGTCTCCTCTAATTGTTGTAACATACTCATGAACGAGTCTGTATACTCTGCAGAGGAATCTGAAGCTTCCCTCAACTCCTGCATCGGACCAGTCAAGCTCCTTCTCCGGTGGTGCTGCAAAGAGAATAAAGAGTCTTGCAGTATCCGCTCCGTACTTCTCCTGAATCTCCTGTGGTGATACGACATTGCCGAGTGACTTGCTCATCTTGGCTCCGTCCTTGATTACCATTCCCTGTGTAAGAAGATTCTTGAATGGCTCCTCCTTGTCAACCATTCCAAGGTCGTGCAGAACCATCTGGAAGAATCTTGAGTATAGAAGATGGAGAATTGCATGCTCAACTCCTCCGATGTACTGGTCTACATCCATCCAGTAGTCAACCTTCTTCTTATCGAAAGGTTCCTCGCTGTTCTTTGCGTCACAATATCTCAGGAAGTACCACGATGAATCGAGGAAGGTATCCATTGTATCAATCTCTCTCTCAGCAGGACCTCCGCAGCATGGGCAAGTTGTGTTCCTGAATGTCTTTGAAGTAGTAAGAGGTGAATCACCCTTGCCTGTGAATTCTACGTCAGTAGGCAGAAGGATTGGAAGGTTCTCTTCCTTCTCAGGAACCCATCCGCACTTCTCGCACTTGATCATAGGAATTGGGCATCCCCAGTATCTCTGTCTGCTGATAAGCCAGTCTCTGAGCTTGTAGTTAACTGTTCTTTTGCCCAGACCCTTCTCCTCGAGGTCAGCGATGATCTGGTTGATTGCATCAGTATTTACCATTCCGTCATACTTGCCTGAGTTAATCATCTTGCCGGTTGCTGCAGCAGCCTCAGTAAGATTGTCAAGATCAACTCCCTCAACGTCTACTACAGGAATGATATCGAGACCGAATGCCTTTGCGAAGTCGAAGTCTCTCTGGTCATGAGCAGGTACTGCCATGATTGCACCTGTTCCATAGTCCATCATTACATAGTCGGAAATGTATATTGGAACCTTCTTTCCGTTAACCGGGTTGATTGCATACTTTCCGATGAAAACACCTGTCTTCTCCTTAGTTAGCGATGTTCTCTCAATCTCTGATTTTGTTGCACACTCAGCAAGGTATGCAGATACAGCCTCCTCATACTCTGTTCCGTCTGTGAATTCCTTTACAAAAGGATGCTCAGGAGCCATAACCATATAAGTTACACCAAAGAGTGTATCAGGTCTTGTTGTATAAACGATAAGCTCCTTGTCAGAACCGTCGATTTCAAACTTAACCTCGGCACCCTCAGATCTGCCAATCCAGTTTCTCTGCATTGTCTTAACCTTGTCAGGCCAGCCCGGAAGGTTATCAAGACCTGCAAGAAGTCTGTCTGCATACTCAGTAATCTTAAAGTACCACTGTGAAAGGTTCTTCTTTGTTACAGGAGTCTTACATCTCTCACATACGCCGTCAACAACCTGCTCGTTGGCAAGTACTGTCTGGCAGTCAGGACACCAGTTAACAGGATTCTCCTTCTTATATGCAAGGCCCTTCTTCTGGAACTCGATAAAGATCTTCTGCATCCACTTGTAATAATCAGGCTTGCAGGTAGCAACCTCTCTGTCCCAATCGTAGCTAAGACCAAGAGAATTAAGCTGCTTGTGCATCTCCTCAATATTGCTGTCAGTCCAGATTGCAGGATGAATACCATTCTTGATTGCAGCATTCTCAGCAGGAAGTCCGAAGGAGTCCCATCCCATAGGATGAAGGACATTGTATCCTTCCATCTTCTTGTATCTTGCAATAACGTCACCGATTGAATAATTTCTTACATGACCCATGTGAAGTTTACCGGAAGGGTATGGGAACATCTCAAGAACATAGAACTTCTCCTTGTCGTAGTCCTCAACTGTCTTGAAGGCCTCCTCTTCCTCCCAGATTTTCTGCCATTTGCTTTCGATATCTTTAAATTCGTATCTCTCCTGCATTTTTGTGTTCCCCTTTAATGAATTAGTCTTCTATAGTTGTAGTTTCGCAGTCTCCCCAGAGTTTGTCAAGAGAATAACGCTCTCTTGCCTCGCTCGAGAATACATTTACAATAATGTCGCCTGCATCGATAAGAATCCAGCCGCCCTCAGGTCTGCCGTCCTTATTCTTGGCAAGAATTCCAAGCTCTGCAAGCTTGTCCTCAGCAATATCAGCAAGAGCTCCAACCTGTCTTGATGATGATGCCGTTACATTTATGAAATAGTCGGCAAAGCCTGACTTTTCAGCGATACTTATAAGCTTAATGTCGCGTGCTTTCTTCTCAGAAAGAGTATTTGCGACCTCATATGCAATTTCTTTAATTGTCATCTGTCGTCCTCTCTTTAATTCTTCTATATATGAATTCTCTCGATTTCAATGTATCAGATCCCGGGTCTCTCCCCTCTCTTGTCACCTTATCAATTGTATAATCCATTATGAAAAGGCATGCAGCGTCAAGATCTGTTTCGGCCTGCTTTCTAAGTGCAGGCGCTTCTTCGTAGGAGCGGTTTTCTTCGATAGCATCAGATACGTACACTATTTCTTCCAATAGTGACATGCCGTCTCTTCCTGTAGTATGACTTGATACCGAATTCAGAATGTCAGTATCGCAGACATTGAATTCGTTCTTAAGAATCATCGCTCCGACCTTAGAATGAGCTAGTGCCGGGTTATCGGTCAGATAATCCGGAAGCGAGTATTTCTTAATCAGCTCATTCATTCTGTCAGTCTTGAAACATTTGGCGATATCGTGGTATCTTCCGGCAAAAGAAGCCTTATCTACATCAGCTCCATGGATTGCCGCCAGATGTCTCGCCATTTTCTGAACCCCCAGACTGTGACGAAATCTTGATTCCTTAAGATTAATCTTAAGATATTCTTCAAGCTCTTCAGGTCTATCTGTATAATCCATGTTTTTCTATATACTCCTTAACCCCTTTAGAGACATATCTGTCAATCGGCTTACCTTCCGAAGCAAGCTTTCTTATGTCAGATGATGCTGCTTCATATGGTTCAAGCTCGAGAACAGTGATGTCTGCATTATAAAGCCTTCTTAATTCAGAAATCTTCTCACGACCTGCCTCATCATCTGTTCCGGGCCTTCTCCCTGTTATCAGCGGATAGAGGCTTAAGATCTCCTTGCCTCTATACCAGCTGTCAATAGTCATGATAGAGTCATAGCCAAGTATGAAATACAGCGTGCCATCATACTCACTGTTGAAATAATCGAGTGTATCAAATGTATATGACGGCCCCTCTCTTCTAACCTCGAATTCCGAAAGCTCAAAAGCCGGATTCATAGGAAGAACGGTCTCAATCATTCGTATTCTGTCAGCAGCCGGAGTTACACCCTGATTAAGCTTGAAGGGAGATATGTAATTAGGCATGAATATCATTCTATCAAGCTTAAGCTCTCTGACAGCTGCTTCGGCAAGCCTTATATGTCCGATATGAATGGGATCAAAAGACCCTCCAAACAAACCATACTTCATCAGCTATTCCTGACTCTCTTCTTCTACCGAGATAGTTATTCCAAGCTCCTTAAGCTGTGCTTCATCCACTGGTGCAGGAGCTTCACATACAGGGCACTCGGCATTCTGGTTCTTAGGGAAGGCAATTACCTCTCTGATGCTCTTCTCTCCGAGAAGAAGCATTACCAGTCTGTCAAGTCCGTAAGCAAGACCTGCATGTGGCGGAGCTCCGTACTTGAATGCCTCGATCAGGAAGCCGAACTTCTCCTGACACTCATCCTCAGTAAGACCTAGAACCTCGAACATCTTAGCCTGGAGCTCTCTGTCATGAATTCTTACTGAACCACCACCGAGCTCTACACCGTTAAGCACGATGTCATACGCATTGGCATTAAGTCCGAGAATATCTCCCTCATCAAGCTTGTGAAGCTCGTCGAGCTTAGGCTGTGTGAACGGATGATGCATTGCCTTGATATTTCCCTCGTCATCAGCCTCAAACATTGGGAAATCAACAACCCAGAGGAAGTTGAACTGATTGTCATCGAGCATTCCGAGTTCACCGGCAATTCTTCTTCTGAGGAAGCCGAGGGTATCGAATACTACCTTTGGCTTGTCACTGCAGATGAATACGATATCACCGGCATTTGCTCCGAATCTGTCAAGCACTGTCTTCAGATCGTCCTGAGAGAAGAACTTTGATACTGAGGACTTGATCTCATCCGCCTCATACTTTATCCATACAAGGCCTTTTGCACCATAGTGCTTGCACTCATCAACAAGCTTGTCGATTTTCTTTCTTGCGAACTTGTCAGCACCTCCCGGCACGCATATTCCTCTAATATCTCCACCCTCTGAGAGAGCCTTTGTAAACACCTCAAAGCTTGAGCCCTCGAAAAGGTCATTAAGCTTAACAAGCTCGATTCCGAATCTTGTATCCGGCTTATCTGAACCGAATCTCTCCATTGCCTCAGCATAAGTAAGCCTTGGGAAAGGAGTCTCGATATCGATTCCCTTAATCTCCTTCATTACTCTCTTGAGGAAACCTTCCTGAATCTCTATAACAGTATCCTCGTCGGCAAAAGACATCTCGAGGTCGATCTGTGTAAACTCAGGCTGTCTGTCAGCACGAAGGTCCTCGTCTCTGAAGCACTTTGCAATCTGGAAATATCTGTCACAGCCTGAAACCATCAGAAGCTGTTTAAACAGCTGAGGAGACTGTGGAAGAGCATAGAATGATCCATTCTTTACTCTGCTAGGTACGATATAGTCCCTTGCACCCTCTGGAGTTGATTTGATAAGAATTGGAGTCTCAATCTCAGTGAATCCGTTCTCATCAAAATAGTCTCTTGCAAGCTTTGCAATCTTATGTCTTACTGTAAGATTTCTCTGCATCTTGTTCTTTCTGAGATCGAGATATCTGTACTTAAGTCTCAGCTTGTCATCTACGTTATCATCATCCTTGATGTAGATCGGAGGAGTCAGAGCCTCTGAATAGATTACAAGATCGCTGGCAAAAACCTCAATATCACCGGTATCGAGCTTATCGTTCTTCGATGATCTCTCTGATACAATACCCTTTACTCCGATAACATATTCACTTCTAAGTGATTTTGCCTTCTCAAGAATTTCATCACCGAGATCCTCATTAAAGGTAACCTGTGTGATTCCGGATTTGTCTCTGATATCAACAAATACCAGGCTTCCCAGGCTTCTTGCCTTCGCAACCCATCCGTTCAGAACTACTTCCTTACCCTCATCGGCAAGTCTCAGCTCGCCGCACATGTGTGTTCTCTTTAGTACCGCCATTACAATCTCTCCTTACTTACGGATTTCAGAAATCAGATTATTTCTGTCAATTTTAATCTGTGTACCTTCTATCATGTTCTTAAGTGTAAGCTCTCCTGTTCTTACCTCATCTTCACCGATAACAACAGAATACTTAGCACCAAGCTTATTTGCATATTTGAGCTGTCCCTTGAGATTTCTGGCTTTTGTATCAATTACAGCTCTGATTCCGCTCTTTCTGAGCTCGTTTAACAGTCCAAGTGAATATGCAAGGTTCTCATCGCCAATCCATGCAACAAATATTTCAGGAAGCTCTTCTCCGCCGAAATCATGGTCACATGATTCCATAAGCATCAGAAGTCGCTCCTTACCGAGACCAAAGCCTACGCCAGGCATGTCGGGCCCGCCGACCTCTTCTATCAGATGGTCATATCTTCCACCGCCGCATACAGTTCCCTGAGCTCCAATCTTATTGGTAATAAACTCGAAGGCTGTCTTTGTGTAGTAATCCAGACCTCTGACGATTGACGGATCAACCTTATACTCAATTCCCATTGCATCAAGATAGCACTTAAGCTCCTCAAGTGCTGCTCTGCAGTCATCACAGAGGTAATCAAGCATCATTGGAGCACCCTTCGCGATGTCCCAGCAGATTTCTGACTTGCAGTCAAGGATTCTCATTGGGTTCTTGTCAAATCTTGTTTTGCACGTATCACATAGCTCATCGTATCTTGGTCTCAGATACTCCTGAAGCTTCTCTCTGTAGACAGGTCTGCAGCATCTGCAGCCTACAGAGCTTATGTGAAGCTCAACGTCCGGAACGTTCATTCTATTCAGGAAATCGTTGGCAAGAGCAATAACCTCAGCGTCGGCAAGCATGCTTGATGTGCCGAAGTTCTCGATTCCGAACTGGTGGAATTCTCTAAGTCTTCCTGCCTGCGGCTTCTCATATCTGAAGCAAGATGTATCATAGAAGTATTTGGTAGGCTGAACCTCTGCATACTGGTTGCTCTCGATGAAGGCTCTTACTGCAGGTGAAGTGCCCTCAGGCTTGAGAGTAATGCTTCTATGACCCATATCCTCGAAGGTATACATCTCCTTCTGAACAATATCGGTAGTATCCCCTACTCCTCTATTGAAAAGCTCTGTCGACTCAAAGGTAGGAGTTCTCATCTCCTTAAAGCCGTACTCGCTGCATATCTTGTTCCATTTCTCCTCAATGTACTGCCATTTGTATGAATCCTTAGGCAGCACGTCTTTAGTGCCCTTAGGCGCTTTCATTGCCATATTGTGCCTCCATAGCTAAATAAAATATTTATTCTTTCGCTCAAGCATTTCATCAATGCGATCAATATAAACTCTGTAGTTACCTACATTCGGTATTCTTGAAAGAGAATTGCTGACAGGATCGTAAACCTTTCCTATTCCTCCGGCTCCCAGTGCAAAAATCGTCTGCTTCTCCTCCATGATTCTTACGTTATACAGAGAGTGCTTTCCTTCAAGACAGTATCCCACATTCTCAAGAGCACCCATCTGATGCTTCTGTCTATAGATATAATAAGGATGATATCCCTTTGATAAAAGGTAATCGTGAGCGTCTTTAAGCATTTTATCAACTCTTCCGGTATCTCTGCGATAGAAATCCGGATCGCTTTCTCTCAGTTTAGAGCCTCTCTTAACTGAGAGAGTATGAACAGTAATGTTTTCTGCACCAAGCTCTACGAGTCTTTGAAGCGAATAGTTGAAATCCTCAGGAGTTTCGTCATACAGACCTGCAATAAGATCTGCGTTAATGCAGTTGAAATCATATTCTTTGGCAAGTCTGAAAGTATCCTCAATCTGAGCTGCGGTGTGTGCTCTGCCGATATGTTCAAGTGTTCTGTCGTGCATTGACTGCGGATTAATGCTTATTCTGGATATTCCTCGCTTACTAAGGCATCTAAGCTTGTTACTTGTAATCGTATCAGGTCTTCCGGCTTCAATAGTGAATTCAATTGATGCAGGATCAATTGCAAATGCTTCTGTAAGCCTATCTAGAAGAAGCTCAAGCTGTGATGTTGACAGTACAGAGGGGGTTCCGCCTCCAATGTATGCGCTTTCGAAGGTTACAGCTCTGTTAACTGTAAGCTTGGCACAGTAATCTATTTCCTTTATCAGTGAATCAAGATATCTGTCAGCTTCTGATGCAGAACAAAGCTCCTCTGACGCAAAAGAGCAATACGTGCATTTGGTAGGACAAAACGGAATATGAACATATAACGCGGACTTACCATCAGGTTCATCAATGAACCTGTCCTGATAATCCATTATTTCACATATAAGATTAAGCTTGGCATCTGAAAGAAGAAATCTGTTCTTCATTAAACTCATGAATTCATCGTGAGTTCTGCAGCTTTCTCTGATCTCGTATGCAAGCTTAAGAGGTCTTACTCCGGTCAGTATTCCCCACTCCGGCGTAAATCCTGTAATACTTCTTCCTAGATGATACAGCTCAGTCTTAATGTCATTTCTGTCTTCAGACTTATCACTGTTGACAAAGAAGCTGTCAGGCCCGAGCGGCAGCGTGGTTCCTTTGGGATAATCAAGTGTAAGAACTTCAAACTCTTCCTCAGAAAAGAACACTCGAAGCATATCGCCGTAATGCTTATCGTTAATTGTGCTGTTAATATAGAATCTATACAAAAGGATTAGCCCTCTTTTCGTATCCTATCGAAGTTTCAGGTCCATGACCCGGATATACCGTTACTTCATCCGGCAGTGCAAAAAGTGTTTCACTTATGGACTTCTTCAGCTGTTCCCAGTCACCTCCCGGAAAGTGCGTAGCACCAACACTCATAAAGAACAGTGTGTCACCTGAGAAAAGACTGTCACAGATTCTGATGCACTGGCTTCCAGGTGTGTGACCAGGAGTGCTAATGAAGCTTATAACCGATTCTCCAAGTGAAAGCTCCGTGCTGTTATCTGTCAGAATGTCGGCCTTAAGGCTAATCGGTCCGAAAGGCATATTTACTGAACCATTCTTTGATGAATCCTCAAGAAAATCTTTCTCATTACAACCAACTGCAACAGATGCATCAGGATACTTAGCCTTGTATTTCATAATATCCTTAATATGATCCCCATGAGCATGAGTCAGAAGAATGTAATCTATTCCTTTATCAGCAAGATAATCCACTATTTCTTTATTCAGTATTCCTGGATCGATAACAGCAGATGCTCCTGTAGCCTCATCTGTAACGATGTATGTGTTCTCTTCAATATAGGGTGATAGATATTTTTTTATTATGATTCCCATATCAAACATTTCCTTTGGTATCTAAAATAATATCATTAGCTCTTGACACGATATACCTTCTCAATACTCTCAATCTGTCTGAGAGCAATCTGCAGGTGCTGCATCTGATGCATGCTTGTCAAAGCTACAGTGACTGTCATGCTGAAGGTATCTCTCGCAGGATTCATGTTAATGCCGGCAAGATCAACCTCACAGTCGTCACATGCTTTAGAAATCTCTGCAAGCAGCCCCTTTCTGTCGAAGCCCTCAATTCTGATATCAGCAAGGTACTTGGTGTTCTCTTTTGGTGTGTCCCACTCAACCTTTATAAGTCTTGCTTTCTCTGCCTCTGTAAGATTCTTAAGATTGGAGCAGTCATCTCTGTGAACAGATATTCCCTTTCCCTTGGTTATAAAACCTATAATGGAATCTCCGGGTATTGGTGAACAGCAGGTCGCTCTCTTGATAAGAAGATTGTCGGCACCCTGTACAATTATTCCGACATCGGAACCCTCAATACCTCTGTTTACCTTCTTCTCTTTTATCTTTGTTTCAAGAGCCTCATCAGCGTTTTCTTTCTTCTTGGTATCTTCCTCGTAGTATTCAATGAGCTTCTGTCCTACTTTGGAGGCTATGTTTCCGCCTCTGCTGATCTGAAGATATAGCTCATTAACATTTGAAAAGTTGAATTCCTTTACGGATTTCAGTATGTAGGCATTCTTTGCTACGTTCTGAGGATCATAGCCCTTACGCTTGATATATGATGCGATAATATCCTTGCCCTTATCAACATCATCATCCTTATTTGCCTTTCTTAACCATGCCTTAATCTTCTGCTTAGCATGTGAGCTCTTGGCAATATTCAGCCAGTCCATGCTAGGACCTGATGAATTTGAAGATGTAACTATCTCAATGATGTCACCATTGTTAAGCTCATAATCTATTGACTGCATCTTGCCGTTGATTTTTGCACCCACACATTTGATTCCTACATCTGTATGAACCTTGAACGCAAAATCAAGAGGTGTTGAACCGGCAGGAAGCTCCATAACATCACCCTTAGGTGTGAAAACAAAGACCTGATTATCAAATAGGTCCATTTTCATCGTCTCTAGGAATTGAACTGAGTCCTCAGCCTCTTTCTGCCATTCCAGAGCCTGTCTTAACCATGCAAGCTTCTGCTCGTCATCATTGCTGTTTTCTGCAGTCTTTCCTTCTTTATATTTCCAATGAGCTGCAATTCCGTATTCAGCAATACGATGCATCTCGTATGTTCGAATTTGTATCTCAAACGGCTCACCGCTTTCCCTTATTACGGTTGTATGAAGAGACTGATACATGTTAGGCTTAGGCATTGCAATGTAATCCTTGAACCTTCCAGGTATCGGCTTCCATCTTGAGTGAACCAGACCAAGTACAGCATAACAGTCCTTAACAGTAGGTACGAGAACTCGTACTGCCAGCAGGTCAAAAATCTCATCCAGAGCCTTGTGCTGAATAACCATTTTCTTATATATGCTGTAAAGATGTTTTGAACGACCCTTGATGTCATGTCTTATGTACGATTCATCAAGCAGCTCGTCTATTGTAGCAATCAGATCGTCAACATTCTTCTCGTAGTTGGCCGTCTTTCTTGCTACATCCTCTTTGAGCTTCTTATACTCAAGAGGATGAAGATATTTTAGCGCAAGATCCTCAAGCTCGAACTTGATATTATATATTCCAAGTCGTCCTGCCAGAGGTGCGTATATTTCTAATGTTTCCAGCGCCTTCTCTTCTCTCTTATGAGTCGGCATGTATTCGAGTGTTCTCATGTTATGAAGTCTGTCAGCAAGCTTAATTATGAGAACCCTAATATCTTTGGACATCGCAAGGAACATCTTACGGAAATTCTCAGCCTGCTGTTCTTCCTTAGAGTCGTACTTGATATTACCGAGCTTGGTTACTCCATCTACAAGAAGTGCAATCTTCTCATCAAAATCCTCGACGAGCTGATCTCTTGTATACTCGGTGTCTTCTACAACGTCGTGAAGAAGTCCAGCAATAATAGTCTCGTTATCGAGACCGAAATTAGCCAGAATAATTGATACGGCCATTGGATGGATAATGTATGGCTCTCCACTCTTTCGAAGCTGTCCGGCATGAAGAGTGTTTGCTATCTCAAATGCTTTGACAATCAGAGAGTCATTATACTTCGGGTTGACCGCCGTAAGATCATTCATATACTGTTCTGTTGTTATGATGTTTACCTTGCTTGCCATATAACTACTTCCCAAAAATAAAAATTATTCTGCCGGGCTGCCAAAGCCCGGCAGTTATATTACTAATGATGATTTCCTAATATATAAGATTCGTGCCAATGAATCGATTATTTAACGATTCCGTTGTTTCTCTTGAATTCCTTAAGAGCTTTCTCTCTTTCAATCTCATATCTTGAAAGACTCTCTTTTCTTGTAAGCTCATAGAATACAGGGCTGCAGAGGAATATTGATGAGTATGTTCCTACCAGTACACCAATTATTAGCGGAATCAGGAACTGTCTGATTTCGTTATTGGCAAGTACAAAGAGAGGTACCATTACTATCAATGTTGTGAGCGATGTCATAATTGATCTTGAAAGTGTCTGGTTAACACTTGTGTTGATAAGCTCTTCATTCTGCTTACGCTTGAAGAACTTGACATTCTCTCTGATTCTGTCGAATACAACGATTGTATCGTTAATTGAATATCCTACTACTGTTAGGATACCTGCAATAAACGGATTGTTGATTGTGAATCCGAAGATTGCATACAGCGCAAGTGTTACGAATACGTCATGAACAAGTCCTGCGACTGCTGCGAGTCCGTACTTCCATGTCTTGAAACGGAATCTGATATAAATGAGCATGCAGAGCGTTGCAATTATGATTGACTTGACTGCATTATTTCTCAGATCCTTACCTACAGATGGACCAAATTCCTCAGAAGCGAGTACTGCCTTATCGTGATCAAGCTTATACTTGTCAATCAGTACATGCTCAACTTCTTTTCTTTCTCCAGCCTTAAGGTCCTTAATTGTCCTGATTATGATCTGAGTATTGTCATCACCGGCATACACAATTGTAGGATTGAGATCAAACTCTGAGATATCCTTCTTTATCTCATCAATATCAACTTTCTCACCCATCTCCATCTGGATCATTGTTCCTCCGGTGAAGTCGATACCATAGTTAAATCCGCCCTTAGCAAGACCGAATCCAACGCCAAGAATAAGAATGATTGCAGAAATTGCATAGAATTTCTTTCTGTTCTTGATGATGTTGATATTGAAAGGACTCTTTACCTTAGGTGTTCCGTCCTCGTTCATTCCGAAGAACTTCATCTTAGCAAATCTGTCGCTTCCTACAAGTACGTTGATAAACAGCTGAGTAATGAATACAGCTGTTATAATGCTGCATACTGTACCAATCATCAGTGTAAGTGCAAATCCCTTTACAGAGGTTGTTCCGATAAGGTAAAGCACGATTGATGCGATAAGTGTAGTAGTCTGTGCATCAATAACTGTAGTGAATGCTGACTGGAATCCCATCTCAACTGCAGTCTTGATTGACTTGCCCTTGGCGATCTCTTCTCTGATTCTGGTAAAGATAATTACATTAGAGTCTACGGCCATACCTATTGAAAGTATGATACCTGCGATTCCAGGAAGTGTAAGTACAATACCTATTCCTGCCATTCCCCAGAGAATAAACTGAATGTATATGAGAAGAGCAATGTCAGCAATCAGACCAAGCATTCCATA
Source organism: uncultured Clostridia bacterium (assembly GCA_946006945.1). GTDB lineage: Bacteria > Bacillota > Clostridia > Peptostreptococcales > Anaerovoracaceae > Crickella. Next base: position 35,602 of record CAMFZN010000002.1, read on the forward strand.
AACAAGAACCATTATTACCATAACGATTGCAAGTCCGATAATGCCTGCCTTAACACTCTTGCTTAATGCATCAGCTCCAATGGTAGCTGTCTCTACAGATGAGTTAACCTCAGTAAGAGTTGCAGGCAGAGCACCACCTCTGATGAGTGCAGATGTCTGTGTTGCCTCTTCCTCAGAGAATCCACCAGGTGAAGTAATCTCACAGCTTCTGCTTGAGATTGTCTCCTTAACAGTTGGTGCTGAGATAATATCATCGTCGAGCATGATAATGATTGCATTATCCTCAACGTAGCCCTCCATCGCCGACTTAACCTCTCCCGATGAAGCCTTTCTGGTAGCGTCAGCAAACAGATCTGATCCCTCACTTGAGAAATCTATTGTAATCTTATATCCGCCATTCTCAGTATCAGTAGCTACACCTGAATCTTTAATGGCATCTCCTGTCATTACCTCTGTTCCATCAGCAAGCAGGAATCTAAGCTGTGCAGTTCTGCCTATCTGCTCAATAGCATCTTCCGCATCTTCTACACCAGGCATCTCAACTCTGATTCTGTTCTCACCTTCGATAGAAACAGTTGACTCTGAAATACCCATTGCATTTACTCTGTTCTCGAGAACATGCTTAGTCTGCTCCATAAGCTTAGTTCTCTCGGTGCCTGTAGCATCGGTATCAGCTTCAAGCAAAACATAAACACCACCATTGATATCAAGTCCGTACTTAAGCTGATCAGACATCTTGTCAACTTTCTTTCCGGCACCAAAGATGGTGAGGTACCATCCGGCAACGAGAGCCAGGATGATAAATACTGATAATACCCTCTTGAACCTTGTTGATTTCATCAATAATTCACCTTTCTACTTTTAATTATTAAATGTGTAACACATCAAACAACATTTCATACTATTATACAAAAAATATCACTCTATTACAATAAAAAGGACGCCTTATAAAGCGTCCTTTAGGAATTCATTAAATTATTCCGACTTCTTTGTAAGCTTCTTAGGTGTAACCTTCTTATCTCTTGAAGGAGCTGCAGTTTCTTCTTTCTCAGTCTTCTCTTCAGTCTTCTTGTCAGGAAGATCACTCTTCTTAACAACGTTTCCTACAGAAGCCTTAATCAGCTCAATCTTTGTATTAGGTGTTCCTGTCTGAATAGTAACTGTCTTATCGGTAATCTTGGTAATCTTTCCGACAATACCTCCGATGGTTACAATCTCATCGCCAATCTTAAGAGACTCTCTCATCTCTTTATTCTTCTTCTCCTGCTTCTGCTGAGGTCTTATCATTACAAAATACATTACAGCGATAAGAACAACAATAAGGATAATATTAGTAGTTGCAATATTCATTTTCCAATCCTCCGAAAATAATGAATGCTGGTACCGGTGATGGGGGTCGAACCCATACGATATTTCTATCACGGGATTTTGAATCCCGCGCGTCTGCCAATTCCGCCACACCGGCAAAATTGATTGAGACCATTTTTTTGTAAAAAAAATGGTGTGGATGGTGGGACTCGAACCCACACGGTCTCCCACATGGCCCTCAACCATGCGCGTCTGCCATTCCGCCACATCCACACGTGACCATTGAATTATATCAAATGTTATTCAACCAGTCAAGTAAAACTTTATTAAATTTTGTATTTAGTGAGCAGTTTATCGATTTGATTTCTTAGCTCCTGAACACAATCGTTATTATACAGAACATCTGACGCTAATGCAAGCTTTTTTTTGTCAGAAAATTGATTTTTTATAATTTTTTTTACAGTTATTTCATCAAGCCCGTCTCTTGCCATAACACGTCTGATTCTAATCTGCTCATCCGCAACTACAAGCCAGGTTGCATCGTATTCATCTCCACCTCCGCACTCAAAGAGCAGCGGCACAGCTACAAAGGTAACTGCCATGCCGCAAGCTCTATTAAAGCTAATTGCAGCCTCAATATCTTTCTGTACAACTCTTGTTGTACATTCCTCAAGCTTACGTTTTGCCTCGGGATTATCATAGACAAGAGCACGCATTCTGTCTCTGTTCATGCTTCCGTCTTCTCTGATATACTCAGGCCCGAAGATCTCAATTATATCTGTAATAGCCTTACCGCCCGGTGCAGTAATCTCTCTTGCTATCACATCTGCATCCAGCACGGTATACCCCTTCTCTGATAGATAGTTGGTAACCTGTGTTTTGCCCGACCCTATTCCACCTGTGATGGCAATTGTAAGCATACGAATCCTCCTGAGGTTATTTTAGGTCATACCAGTTATCCGAAGTGTTAATATCACACAGAAGCTTGACCCCTAGTGAACATGCATTCTCCATGCATTCCCTGATTAGACAGGTTACCTCCTCAGCTTCACATGAAGGCGCTTCTACAATCAGCTCATCATGAATCTGAAGAATCAGCTTTGACTTATAGCCTCCATTCTTTAGCCTCTGATATACAGAATTCATTGCAATTTTGATGATATCTGCAGCAGTTCCCTGTATAGGAGTATTCATCGCAAGCCTTTTGGCAAGTTCCCTATCCATGAACTTTCTTGAAGCGAATTCAGGTATCTGTCTTATTCTGCCGAAATATGTTCTTACAGCTCTTTCTGTTTCTCCTGTTTGAACACATCTGTCAAGAAATTCCTTTACAGCCTGATGCTTTGCGAAGTAGTCGCTTATGTATTTCTGTGCCTGAGCACGAGTTACATTAAGGTTCTCACTTAAACCAAATCCGCTCATTCCGTAGATAACACCGAAGTTAACAGCTTTTGCCTTGGACCTGTCTTCCTTAGTAACCTCACCCATTGGAATGCCGAATACTCTCGATGCTGTAGCTCTGTGGATATCTTCACCCTTTTCGAAGGCATCAATAAGATTCTCATCACCGCTGAGTGCAGCCATTATTCTAAGCTCAATCTGAGAATAATCGGATCCTATGAATACATTGCCGGGTTCCCTGACTTCAAAGGCTTTTCTTATCAGTCTTCCATATGAATCTCTTACAGGAATGTTCTGAAGATTAGGTTCAGTACAGCTTAATCTTCCTGTTGCTGCAACAGTCTGCATGAAATGAGGATGAATGCAGCCGTCCTCTGCCTTAAGCGAAATAAGACCTTCGATATATGTGCTTCTAAGCTTGGCAAGCTTTCTGTAAGCAAGAACATCATCAACTATCGGATAGTCATCTTTAAGCTTGTCCAGTATATCCTGAGCGGTTGAGTAGGACTTGCCTTTGGCCTTTGGATAAGGTATTTCCATCTGCTCGAAAAGAACGTTAGCAAGCTGCTTAGGTGAATTAATGTTGAATTCACATCCTGCAGCTTCGTGTATTCTCTTATCAAGAACATCTATCTGTTCATCAATATCTTTACCAATGTCAATAAGCACTTCTTCACGAAGCTTTATTCCCTCAGCCTCCATTGCTGATATGGTTTCTACAAGGGGCATTTCAATCTCTCTGTAAAGCTCATTCAGAGAAAGACTGTCAAGAGTCTCTTTCTGAGCAGAACAAACCATTGCAATGTAACACATTCTGTGAAAAAGCTTATCATCAGACATTTCATCTGTTAATGGTTCATCGTACAGCTTCGAATCGTTCTCATCTATAAACACACCAAGGTAATTGTGAACCATCTTGGAAAGCTGATATTTGCTCCTGTTTGGATCAATAAGATACTCAGCAATACAGATATCATCATGAGGTGTAATAACAATTCCAAAGCCGGCAAGTGCGCTGTATGTCAGCCTTTTGATATCATATCCGATAAGCTTCCAGCCTGCTTCTGCGATGGTGTTTAGAATTAGTGATGCCTCTATCTCGCTGAAGGATCTGTATGTGTACAATGCACACTCTTCTGAAAGCAGAGCAACTGCTGAGATTATCGGAGATCCTGTATGACTGAAATCGGTTACGCAGTCTATGATTACAGCTTTATCTTCTCCTACGCTTGAAACGAAATCTTCAAAGTCTACTCTCTCATATTCATCTGAGTCAATGTCTATTCTGGAATTTTCTGATGCTGCCTTTGCACCCTCATCACCAAGAGCTTTAATCAGTGATCTGAATTCAAGCTCAGTGTAGAGCTCTGTCAGTCTGACGTAATCGGGTTTACAATATGCAATCATATCCCAGGACCATTCAACAGGTGCATTACGACAGATTGTTGCAAGCTCTTTGGACATTACTGCAACGTCCTTGGAAGCTCTGATTGTCTCACCCATTTTGCCCTTGATTGCATCTGCATTATCAAGGACATTCTCAAGAGTACCATACTCCTTAAGGAGTGCAATTCCCTTCTTCTCACCAATACCGCTTACTCCGGGAATATTGTCAGATTTATCACCCATAAGTCCCTTAAGATCAATAAACTGAAGAGGTGTCAGGCTATATCGCTCATTCATCTCATCAACATCATAGATGGTAAATTCGCTCATTCCCTTTTTGTTGATAAGAACTCTGGTGTTCTCATCTATCAACTGAAGCTCATCCTTATCGCCTGTAATAACAAGAGACTGTATTCCCTCTTCGGATGCAGCTCTGGTTACGGTTCCAATAAGATCATCGGCCTCATAGCCTTCCAGTTCAAGAACAGCAATGTTCATTGCATCGAGAACATCATGAAGAATAGGAATCTGAGCCAGCAGCTCAATCGGAGTCTGCTGTCTTCCGGCCTTGTAGTCCTCATACATCTTATGTCTGAATGTCTTGGCCTTCATGTCAAAGCAGACAGCGAGATAATCAGGCTCATTCTCTCTGATTATCTTATTAAGCATATTGACAAAAGCATATATTCCCTGTGTATGAACACCTCCCGAAGTCACCATAGGTCTCATCGCGAAGTGAGCTCTAAATAGCAGACTGTTGCCATCAATAATAACCAGCTTATTCATGAATATAAACTCCCAGTAAACAAAAAACCCGGAATATCGTCGGCCGTATAATTGACGCCCTATCGTCATCGATAAGGTGGGTTAAACATTGAGATATGCCGCTGAAGTCCCTCCTTCCGCTGTTAACGAGGGCTTGTCATTAGCATACCGCGCTGAATCCCTTTAAGTTAGTGTAGGTTCAATTAATAGGCCTAACGGGTATCCCAGGAAAAAATATGAATTTATCTTGTATGACCTATCTTACTCAAGATCAAGGTCGCAGTTGTAATATACGTGCTGAACGTCATCATTATCTTCAAGTGTAGTGATGAGCTTTGTGAGGTTCTTAACCGCATCAGGATCTACTGTTGCTTCCATTGAAGGAACCATCTCAACCTCTGATACAACAACCTCATATCCGGCTTCCTTAATGGCAGCAAGAACCTCAACGAAGTCGTTAGGCTCTGTACGGATCTCGTAATTGTCCTCATTTACAATTACATCCTCAGCACCTGCATCAAGAGCCTCCATCATTACATCGTCATCGTCGTGTCCGTCTTCCTTCTCGATAACGATTACGCCCTTTCTGTCGAACATGTATGATACACAACCAGGTGTACCAAGATTACCGCCACACTTGTCAAAAATAGATCTGGCAAAAGCCGCAGTTCTGTTTCTATTGTCTGTAAGAGCCTCAACGATTACAGCTACACCTGATGGACCGTATCCCTCGAATGTCAGCTCCTCGTATGATTCTCCTCCGAGCTCACCTGTACCCTTCTTAATCGCTCTGTTGATATTGTCATTAGGCATACCGATTGCTTTAGCCTTATCAATCGCAACTCTGAGTGAAGGATTGAATTCCGGATCTCCACCATCCTTAGCTGCTACGATTATCTGTCTGGTATACTTAGTGAACATTGCAGCACGCTTTGCATCCTGTGCTGACTTTCTTCCTGCTATTGTGCCATGTCTACCCAATGTGGCACCTCCTTCTCTTATTCTGTTTTTCGATATTTATTATAGTATATGGTTTTTTTCTATTCAAGGTTTTTGAACGCAGTAGCCATCATCATCTTGATTCTGTTGAGCTGATTTACATTGCTTGCACCAGGGTCGTAGTCGATGGCAACGATATTTGCTTTCTCATCATAGTTTCTTAGAGCCTTGATTACACCCTTTCCAACAACGTGGTTAGGAAGGCATGCAAAAGGCTGAAGGCACAGAATGTTCTTTACCCCTGAATCGATGAGGTCTACCATCTCACCGGTTAGAAGCCATCCCTCGCCGCACTGATTGCCGACCGAGATGAATTCCTCGGCATTCCACGCAGTCTTCTCGATATACTCATCCGGCTCGAAACGCTCGCTTGTTCTCATCACCTTTCGAACTTCTTCTCTGTAGAACTCTATCGCCTTGATTGAAAGCGAGTTTACGATGTTCTCCTTCCTGCTTCCGGAAAGATGTCTGTAGTTGAACACCTTGTTAAGCATCGTGTATTCGAAGAAGTCGATAAATGAAGGAACAACAGCCTCTCCGCCCTCCTCCTCGATGATGTCGACTAGATTGTTGTTGGCATTAGGATGATATTTTACAAGAATCTCTCCAACTATGCCTACTCTTGGCTTCTTTATGTCATTAATTGGAATGCTGTCGAATTCCTTAACAATCTGAGCAACGTTCTTTTTGAACCTTGACCTTGACATGTCAAGAACGTTGTCAGTTATTCTGTCGAACCAGCTGTCCATAAGCTCCTGAGCGCTTCCCTTAACCTTCTCGTAAGGTCTTACCCTGTAGAGACACTTCATCATAAGATCTCCGTAGAGAGATGCGATAACGAACTGAATCAGCATCTTAGGTGACAGATTAAATCCAGGGTTCTTCTCCATTCCTACAAGGTTGAAGGAGATAACAGGCACCTGCTCCATATCGAGATCCTTTAAGGCTTTTCTCAGAAGAGCAACATAATTACTTGCTCTGCAGCCGCCTCCGGTCTGCGACATGAATACACCCGTCTTATCAAGGTCGTATTCTCCCGATTTAAGCGCCGAAATAATCTGTCCTAATGTAACGATGGTTGGATAACACGCATCGTTATTTATGTATTTGAGTCCCTCCTCTTCAGAATTCTTCGTTGATTCCGGAAGAAGAACCGCATTGTATCCTGCCTTCTGCATGATTGGAACGAAGTATTTGAAATGAATAGGAGACATCTGAGGAACAAGAAGAGTGTATCCCTCGCTCTTCATCTTTTTTGTAAACTTTACTCTCTCGTAAGGCATGAATTTGATGTGATCACGAAGTCTGGTTTTACCCTTCTCCTTGTCACGCTCGCTGACAGCTGCCTTAAGAGATCTTATTCTGATTTTTGCAGCACCGAGGTTTGAGCCCTCATCAATTTTAAGAACCGTGTACAGCTTGTTATTCTGAGAAAGAAGCTCGTCAACCTCATCAGTTGTAACCGCATCAAGACCGCAGCCGAAGGAGTTGAGCTGTATAAGCTCAAGATCATCCCTCTGACCGACAATAATAGCTGCCTTATATAGTCTGGAGTGATATACCCACTGGTCAAGGATTCTTATAGGTCTTGCATAGTCAACCATCCAGCTTATGGAATCCTCGGTAAGTACTGCCATGTCCTGCTGAATGATAAGGTTATCAATTCCGTGGTTTATCTCAGGGTCGATATGATATGGTCTTCCGCTAAGAACCACACCCTTTTTGCCGTTCTCTTCAATATAGGTAAGAGCTGCCCTTCCAAGCTTCTTCATCTCCTCTTTGAAGCTGTGATAGCTTGATCTTCCATCATCGATTGCAGCGGAGAGCTCAGACTTGTCTATGTTCATGTGATAGAGAGCATACTCTCTCTTATCCTCACCGAGATTGAAGTTCTTTACTATGTTCTCTGTACTTGCAATATCTATCTGTCTCTCACCTGCAAAAAACTTGTGAAGCTCTGCAAGCATTCTTTCATCATTATCATATGGAATGAACGGATGATAGAATTCAATGCCCTCTTCGAAGAAGTAGTCAGCCATATTCTTGTCGATAAGCTCAGGATATGTAGCAACAATCGGACAATTATAGTGATTAGGCGCAGTTTTGTCTTCAACAACCTCATGCGTAATAGACGGATAGAAGATTCTCTTTACACCGTTCGTCACGAGCCACTTGATGTGACCATGAACAAGCTTAGCGGGATAGCATGCTGTATCTGATGCTATTGTATCCATTCCTGACTCATACATCTCCTTCGAGCTTGGCGGTGTAAGAACGACCCTGAAACCGAGTCTTGTGAAGAAAGCATGCCAGAAAGGATAATCCTCATACATGTTAAGTACTCTTGGTATTCCTATAACGCCCCTTGGAGCATCCTTCTCTTCCAAAACAGGTCTATTGAAGAGAAGATTATTCTTAACCTCGTACAGATTAGGCAGATCGCTTATTGAATTCTCTATTCCCGCACCCTTCTCACAGCGGTTTCCTGTGATATATCTGCTGCCGTCAGAGAACTTTGAGATTGTAAGTATGCAGTTGTTACCGCAGCCGTGACATCTGCCGTTGCTTGTTTTTACGGCAAAAGAATCAAGCTTGTCAGGTCCAAGTGTTGTAGAAACGCTTCCCTCCTCATAATCCTCACAAGCGATGATTGCACAGCCATACGCACCCATAAGGCCGCTTATGTCAGGTCTAATTACATCCTTGCCAAGTATGAGCTCGATACTTCTAAGAACAGCCTCATTAAGGAAGGTTCCACCCTGAACAACAACATAATCGCCTGTCTCGTCAGGATTTCTCAGCTTGATTACTTTATAAAGAGCGTTCTTAATTACCGAGTATGATAGTCCTGCAGAAATATCTGCAATTGTTGCACCCTCCTTCTGAGCCTGCTTTACCTTGGAATTCATAAATACGGTACATCTTGTTCCAAGGTCTACAGGCTTTTCAGACTTAAGAGCCTCTCTTGCGAATTCCGGAACAGTCATGCTTACAGACTTGGCATATGTCTCAATAAAAGAACCGCAGCCTGAAGAGCATGCCTCGTTAAGCATGATGTTGTTTATCGCTCCATCCTTTATCTTCATGCATTTCATATCCTGACCGCCAATGTCAAGAATGAAGGTAACATCAGGCTGGAATTGTCTTGCACCCTTGTAGTGAGCCATTGTCTCTATCTCGCCGGCATCAAGCTTGAAGGCAGCCTTAATCAGGCTCTCTCCATATCCTGTTACAACAGCTCTTCCAATAAAGGCATCCTCATTCAGCTCGCTGTAGAGTTCAGACAGAATCAGCTTTACAACATCAAGAGGATCTCCCTCATTGTTCTGATAGTGCTCAAATATTATTTCTTTGTTTGAATTAATTGCTACAGCCTTTGTTGTTGTTGAACCAGCGTCGAGACCGAAGAATACAGGTCCGTGTGTATTTTCAATAGAGCCTCTTCTGGCTCTTGCTTTGTCATGTCTCTCTCTGAACTCTCTGTAATCTGCAATATCTGTGAACAGAGGCTGAAGATACTTGGTATCTGCGGTCTCATCCGGTGTTGCATTGTTAATTCTGTCAACAAGAGATGAAAGCGATACCTCATCACTCTTATCTGCAAGATATGCTGCACCAAGTGCAACGAAATACTTGGCATTCTCCGGGAATACCACGTCTTCCTCACTTAGCTCCAGAGTCTCAATAAATCTTTTTCTCAGCTCAGAAAGATACTCGAGAGGGCCACCAAGGAAGGCAACCTTCCCTTTGATTGGATGTCCGCAGGCAAGTCCGCTTATCATCTGATTTACTACAGCCTGAAATATTGAAGCTGCAATATCGCTTGTCTTCGCACCATCGTTAATAAGCGGCTGAATGTCTGTTTTGGCAAAAACACCACATCTTGAAGCGATAGGATATATTATTGAATAATCCTTAGCAGCCTCGTTAAGTCCTGATGCGTCTGTATTAAGAAGCACTGCCATCTGGTCGATAAAAGCTCCGGTTCCACCAGCACAGGTTCCGTTCATTCTCTGCTCTACTGTTGAGCCGTAGAATGTAATCTTGGCATCCTCTCCTCCTAGCTCTATTGCAACATCAGTCTCAGGAATCAGGGTTTCTACAGCATTGCTGCATGTAATTACCTCCTGCTCGAATCTGATGCCGAGTAAATTAGCAAGAGACATACCGCCCGAGCCGGTAATAACCGGTTTAAGCTGCATGTCTCCCATTTCACTATGCAAACTCTTGAGAAGCTCTGTTACCTTCTCAAATACATTTGACATATGTCTTTCATATTTCTGAAAAATGATTCTGTCATTCTCATCAAGAATAACGAGCTTTACAGTAGTTGAACCTACATCAATTCCAAGTCTATTTGACATAAATTCTCCCTCCCATTTGTTCCCTAAAGAAATGGGCAAACCATAAGCCGGGTTCTGTATTTGACGATTATCCATCTAGTACTGCAATTGCTTGCAGCATCAAGCGACTCACCTCGGACGGGAACGGGCCGCTCCCATTAATGTCCACTTAGTCTTGCTCCGGATGGGGTTTACACGGTCACCATGTCTCCATGATGCCAGTGAGCTCTTACCTCACTATTTCAACCTTACCACGGCATTACCCGTTTCGGCGGAATGTTTCTGTTGCACTTTCCCTATAGTTACCTACGGCGGACGTTATCCGTCATCCCTGCCCTATGGAGCCCGGACTTTCCTCATACCCTATTAAGGGCACGCAATCGTCTGGTTTACCCAATGCTCTATTTTAACCAAATAACACTTAATTGTCAAAATAGTAAATCTTTGTCATTTATTCTATTTTGCTTTGATATTTTTTCTTATCTCGTTAAAGAAATTAACAGCAATCATAACAAGGAATACGATTCCGATATATCCCTGAGCCGGATACAGGTATTCTACCATAGTTTTGAAGCCTGTTAATCCAAGCATGAAGCCGACTGCCGCACCACCAACAATAATAGCCTTCTTATACCTGCTGTCAGGAAGCTTCGTGCTGAAGCCATAGTAGGTTGACGCAGCAGTTGAGTATACGGCACCATAAAGCACTACAGCATAAACAATGTTAAGCACACGTGATATTCTTCCGGAGAAGCCAAGCATCGGAAGATCGAGTCCGCTTGAGAAAGCCATATCAGAAAGCAGTGCTCTTAGAAGAACGATTGTTAGAGCACCCAGACAAAGTGCACCGAGTATAGCTCCGGCAAAAGCATTCTTTCTGTCAGCGGCATTTACCGCAGAGGAGCCTGCCATAGTTATCATTCCGAGAGTATTGTATGCCAGAAAGACCAGAGCCGATATCTGCCAGTTAGGAGTCATGCCCCCTGGCTTATATCCTGTGACTGCACCACTCTGAGGAAAATCAGCTGCTATAACAAGTCCTATGGTAATCATTCCAAGAACAAACAGCACAGGTGACAGAAGCTTGAACACCTTTGATACCCTTTCGAAATCTCCAAGAACCGTTATTACAACAAGTACAGCAATTATTGCCCCTCCTGCAGCCTTGTTTATTCCGAACTGCTGATTAAGCAGGGATCCACCTGCTGCTGTCATTGCAATAATCATAGAATAATATATTGCGGCAGTTATGATGCCCACTGTATTTACTACAAACCTGCTTTCTACCGGGGATATCAGTCTGCCAAGATCAGAGGTATTCTTGCTTAAGGCAATGTAGCTTAACATGCATGCAACTATTACAAAGCAGACTGTTACAGCTATCGCACCGTAGTACCCTTGTTCTCCAAAAACGCCAAAGAACTGCCAGGCCTCTCTTCCTGAAGCAAAGCCCGCACCCATTATTACACCAATATAAAGTGCTGCAATGTTAAACATCTTTAGTTTTTTCATTTGCCTTGACCTTTACCTTTACTGTTGTTTTTTAGATTCTTATCAAGTATCGAAGAAAGATATTCTCTTTCAATCTGCAATCTGCCGATAAGCTGTGATCTGTCATGCTTTGATCCCTTGAGATTTTCAATCTCCTCATCAATACTCTTTATTTTCCATCCGACTCTTTGGCTCACATATTCATATGGAAGATTCTCATATGCCCTTGGGTATTTCCATTCTATTGAATCCTCGGGAAGCGAAGGCCGTCTGGATTCTGTATCAGATGGAGCTGCAACAATTATCTCACACATGAATTTGCCTTCAGGGACAAGAATCTCTTTCACGATTTCATACCCGTTGACATAAAGATAATACCTTAGATTGCCGGAGTGCTTACGGGGCTGAAGAATCAGCTTCTTAAACGATCTTGTTTTGCCCGGATTACTGTCTAGTATTGAAACAATCGTATGAGCTCCAAGACCTGCAATGATTATGTCATCAACCTCGCCTGGGTTTATTCCATCAAGTCCGTTACACACTCTGAAATCATCATCTGGTACTTCAAGACCTGCTTCCTTGAATGTAGCGACAGCTTTAGACAGAGAATCGGGACTTATATCTCCCATTATTACCCGGGGTGATATTCTGTTCTTAACTAAAAGCATAGGGACGTATCCATGATCCGTCCCTATATCTGCTGCAGATTCTCCCTTGCTTACACATTCGAACAATGCATATATTCTTCTGCTTAATCTCATTTTTACTCCAGATAATCCCTAAGCTTCTTGCTTCTGCTAGGATGTCTAAGTTTTCTTAAAGCTTTAGCTTCTATCTGACGAATTCTTTCTCTTGTAACGTTGAATTCCTTTCCTACCTCCTCAAGAGTACGAGGACGTCCGTCATCAAGACCGAATCTCAGAATAAGAACCTTCTTCTCTCTTTCTGAAAGTGTATCGAGAACCTCTCTGAGCTGCTTCTGAAGCATTGAATAAGCTGCAGCCTCAACCGGTGAAGGGATATCCTCATCAGGAATGAAGTCTCCAAGATGTGAGTCCTCCTCCTCTCCGATAGGTGTCTCTAATGATACCGGGTCCTGTGAAATCTTCTTGATTTCTCTTACCTTCTCAACGGAAATACCCATCTCCTTAGCAATTTCCTCAGCAGTCGGCTCACGTCCAAGCTCCTGAAGGAGCTGTCTTGAGATTCTGATGAGCTTGTTTATTGTCTCTACCATGTGAACAGGAATTCTGATTGTTCTTGCCTGATCGGCAATAGATCTTGTAATTGCCTGTCTGATCCACCATGTTGCATATGTAGAGAACTTATATCCCTTAGAATAATCAAATTTCTCAACAGCCTTGATAAGACCGAGGTTGCCCTCCTGAATAAGATCAAGGAAAGAAAGACCTCTGTTTAGATATCTTCTTGCAATACTTACAACAAGTCTGAGGTTTGATTCACAAAGCTTTTTCTTCGCCTCTTCATCACCATTCTCAATTCTTATTGCAAGCTCTCTTTCCTCATCGGCTGTAAGGAGTGGAACCTTTCCTATTTCCTTGAAGTACATTCTTACAGGATCATCTGTAGGAATGTTTCTTGATTCAGATACTTCTATCTCTCCGGATTTTGTGATAACAACTCCGCTTCGTGCAGCGAGTTCATCCTCATCGTCATCATCATCCTCGTCATCTGTATCAAGAAGCAGATCATCATCAAGATAATCATCATCAAGAACATCATTAACGTCTACATCAACGAGATCGAATTCAGTAGGCTCCTTTGAATCAACGATAGATATTCCCTCTTTCTCGAGTCTGTCATATACTTCAGACACGATTGAATCATTAATCTTGGCATCTGAAAGAGCCTGATTAACTTCACTTAATGAAATCTCATTGAAGTTCTTCTTTGCAGTTTCAATTAGAGAAAGAATTATCTGTTCTGTTTTGCTGCTGTTGTCTTTAGGCATTTTTCCCCTCCATTGTTTCTTTGATAAGGTTGTCAAGTTCTATAAGCTCGCTGCCAAGCTTCGCCACATCCTGAACATTACCGATTTTCTCTGCAACTGAGATATCCGATAGTATTTCAAGTCTGCGCTGCTTAAGCATGCTTACCTTGCATCCGGCCCTGCATTCCTTGTAGAACGCCTCATCATCAGGGCCGATTCTTGTTATCTTACAGAATTTCCTGAACACGGATTCCTCCTCCGGATCAAGCTTCTCAAGAATTCTCTCCATCTCTATGCTGTGCATTCCGTTCTCTTGTCCATCGTCAAGAGCTTTGATTACAGCCATTATTTTCCTTGAGAGTCCTGATCTGAAGGCAATGCCATCCTGTTCGTAATTCTTCAGATATCTTGTATTATTCATTGCGAGAACCGCAAGTGAAAGCTCTATTCTAACGTCACTGTCATCCAGTGTCTGATTATTTCTCCTGTTACGTTCAAAAGAACGCATTCTTTCATTTCGATTAATTCCGCCAGCCGAATCAGTATGAATCTCAGCGAGTATTGATGACTCCGAGATATTAAACTCCCCTGCAAGCTTCTTTACATAAATATCCTGCTCAACTGGGCTGAGCGATTTAAGTATTGGTGTAATACCGCTTATATACGAAATAACCCCTATATCAGTATTAAGATCATATTTTCTCTTCTCTGATTCAAGAATAAATGCAGTTCCTGCCGAAGCATCAGCAACCAGTCCGAGAAATGCTTCCTTGCCGCGAGTCTTTATAAACTCATCAGGGTCCTTGCCGTCTGTTACTGAAAGCACCTTGACGCTGTGGCCGGCATTTCTCATAACACCCACACCTCTGAGAGCCGCTTTTACACCGGCATCATCAGAGTCATATGAAAGCACTATGTTCTTAGAATATCTGCCGATA
>CAMFZN010000003.1 GCA_946006945.1 uncultured Clostridia bacterium
ATAATTCGTGCGCCAGTAGCTCAGTGGATAGAGTGTTTCACTCCGAATGAAAAGGTCGTGGGTTCGATCCCCACCTGGCGCACCATTTCTTTCTCGGAGAGGCTCGGGAAGGGATGAGTATATAATCACGCTGAATAAGCACCCTGTTATTATTATTCAACCCAGGAGGTTTGTAATGAAGAAAATTGCTGTAATCGGCGCAGGCAGCTGGGGAACAGCTCTTGCGACAGTACTTGCAGGCAAGGGCCACGAGGTACGAATCACTGACATCAACATGGACCATCTTAAGCTCATGGAGGAGAAGAGAGAGAACGTGAACTATCTTCCGGGTGTTGAGCTTAACGAGAACATACATATCGCGTGGAGCAATGAGGAGGCACTTAAGGACGCGGACTATGCCCTTTTCTCCGCACCTGCTCAGCACTTCAGAAGCGCGATTGAGGCGGCTCTTCCTTTCATGAAGGAGGGTCTTGTTACAATCAACGTTGCAAAGGGAATTGAGCAGAAATCTCTTCTGAGAATGTCTGAGATCGCAGCGGATTATCTCGACATGGATAAATATGTTGTTTTGTCCGGTCCTTCACACGCTGAGGAGGTAGGAAGATGCATGCCGACGACAGTTGCCGTTGCATCGAGATGTCTTGAGACTGCAGAGGAGGTTCAGGACCTCTTCATGACAGATGTTTTCAGAGTATACACAAATGATGATGTTGTCGGAATCGAACTCGGCGGCTCACTCAAGAACATCATCGCTCTCGGGGCAGGCATCTCCGATGGAATGGGCTTCGGAGACAATGCCAAGGCGGCTCTGATGACAAGAGGCCTTGCGGAGATCAAGAGACTCGGACTGAAGCTTGGAGCAAAACCTGAGACCTTTGCGGGACTTGCCGGAGTCGGAGATCTTATCGTAACCTGCACAAGCATGCATTCGAGAAACAGACGCTGCGGCATCATGATCGGAGAGGGCATGGATCCTAAGGAGGCTACAGCTAAGGTCGGCATGGTAGTTGAGGGAATGTTCACTACCGAGGCAGCCTACGGCCTGGCCAAGAGAGAGGGAATTGAGATGCCTATCACTGAGGCTATTTACAAGGTGATAAACGGCGAGGCCTGTGTTAACGAGATTGCGAAGGCTCTCATGACAAGGGACAAAAGACACGAAGAAGACAACAGATAGGATTAATTGTGAGATTTAACAAAATTTTGTAAAATTCTAACAAAAAAACTATTGACATAAACACAAAGAGTTGTTATATTTAACATGCACCAGGGAGGTGCGACCTAAATCTATGAAAGGAGCATATTCACATGTCAAGATCAATGATGATGATGGAAATGGGAATGATGGGCATGTGCATGTGCGCTGCAAGTTAACATAGGTTGAGGTCTGACAGAATGCTGGATAATCTATGATGTTTGTCGTAGGTGTATTTATCAGGGCAGGTCGGAAGACCGAGCCCTGTTTTTTTACTGACTGTTGAAGGGAGAATGAACGAAAATGTCGGAACCTATTATCACACTTAAAGATGTGAGCAAGAAGTTCGAAACAAGAGGAGGAACGGTCCACGCGCTTAAGGATATCAACCTCGATATCCAGCCGGGAGATGCTCAGGGCATCATCGGACTGTCGGGTGCAGGAAAGAGTACTCTGGTAAGATGCATCAATCTTCTCGAGGAGCCTACAGAGGGCAAGGTAATCTTTGACGGAAAGTCACTTACAGGCCTTTCCAGAAAAGAACTTAACATCGAGAGAAGAAAGATGGCAATGATCTTCCAGCAGTTCAACCTGCTGATGCAGAGAGATGCAATCGGCAATATCTGCTTCCCGCTTGAGATCGCAGGTGTTCCAAAGGCTGAGGCAAGAAAGAAGGCTATGGAGCTTCTGAAGATTGTAGATCTTGAGGACAGAGCTCACTCATATCCGTCGCAGCTTTCCGGAGGACAGAAGCAGAGAGTTGCAATCGCAAGAGCACTGGCAACAGACCCTAAGGTGCTTCTCTGTGACGAGGCGACAAGCGCACTTGATCCTAAGACTACAAGAGCAATTCTTGAGCTTCTTAAGAAGATTAACAAAGAGCTTGGAATCACGCTGGTAGTTATCACTCACGAGATGGATGTAATCAAACAGGTCTGCAACAAGGTTGCAATCATCGAGAAGGGTGAGATAGTAGAGAAGGGCAATGTGCAGGATGTCTTCACAAAGCCTAAGAGCCAGGCGGCAAGAAAGCTCTTCTTCCCGGACGAGAGAGAGAAGAAGACAGAGCACAGAGCTACAACAAAGCACAGAGTAAGACTGGTATACGATACACAGAATGCGTACGAGCCAATCATCTCCAACATGATTCTTGAGCTCAAGGCACCTATCAATATACTGTATGCCAACATGGATGTAGTAAATGATATCCAGAAGGGTCAGATGGTGATATGCCTCGCAGATGATGCTCAGATGGCAGAGAGGCAGAAGCAGTATCTGAGAGACCAGAAGGTTGAATTCATTGAGATTGAAGAGGAAGGAGAAGACGAGTAATGGAAACATCAGTACTTATCGGATTGCTCTGGACAGGTCTTCTCGAGACACTGTACATGACAATAGTATCTACGCTGGTAGCATACATCATCGGACTTCCTATCGGAGTCAGCCTTGTTCTTACAGATCCTAACGGAATAAGACCTGTAAGCTGGTACAACAAGATTGTAGGCTTCGTCGTTAACGTAATAAGATCCGTACCATTCCTGATTCTCATGATTGCACTGATGCCATATGTAAGAATGGTAATCGGTACAGGAATCGGAACTCAGGCTACAGTAGCCGTACTCATAGTAGCAGCAGCGCCTTTCGTTGCAAGACTCGTTGAGCAGTCACTCAAAGAGGTTGATCCGGGAGTAATAGAGGCGGCTCAGTCGATGGGTGCATCTACTTTAACAATAGTAACCAAGGTGCTCCTAACAGAGGCAAGACCATCACTTCTTAACGGAGCGGCAGTATCAACAATCACAATTCTCGGATACTCGGCGATGGCCGGAGTTGTAGGCGGAGGCGGACTCGGAGACCTCGCCATCAAGTACGGAATGTACAGATATGAGACAACAATCATGTGGATTACAGTAGTTGTGCTCGTAATACTGGTTCAGATTCTCCAGGAGATCGGAATCAAGGTTGCTCACAAGCTGGACAACCGAATCTAAACAAGCTTATAAAAATTTTTCATTCAATATTTGGATTAAGGAGGGAACAGAAATGAAAAATCTTAAGAAAATCGTTGCTCTCGGAGCAGTGCTCGTACTCGCTATCTCTTCTCTTGCAGGATGCGGCGGAAGCTCATCAGAGGAGGATACAACTATCAAGGTTGCAGCTACACCTAACCCACATGCAATCCTGCTTGAGAAGATTAAGGACACTCTCGCAGACGAGGGATATACTCTCGAGATTGTGGAGTTCGAGGATTATGTAAAGCCTAACCAGGCTGTAACTGACGGTGACGTTGATGCTAACTTCTTCCAGCACCAGCCATACCTCGATCAGTACAACGAGGAGAACGGAACTGACATCGTATCAGTAGGCGGAGTTCACTACGAGGCAATGGGAATCTACAAGGCTCAGAAGAGCGCTATCGACGAGCTCAGCTCAGGAGACAAGATCGGTGTTCCTAACGATGTAACTAACGAGGCAAGAGCTCTTCAGCTCCTCGAGGCTAACGGAGTTATCACTCTTAAGGAAGGTAAAGGACTCACAGCAACTAAGGCTGACATCGTTGAGAATCCATACGGAATCGAGATCGTAGAGCTTGACGCAGCTATCATCCCTAACACTCTTCCAGACCTTGCACTTGCAGTAATCAACGCTAACTACGCACTTGAGGCAGACATCACAGATGATGCAATCGCAGTAGAGGCAGCAGATTCAGATGCAGCTACAACATACGCTAACATCGTTGCCTGCGCAAAGGGTAATGAGGACAGCGAGAAGATTCAGGCTCTCATCAAGGCTCTTCAGAGCGACGAGGTTAAGGACTTCCTCGAGGAGGAGTACAAGGGCGTAATCAAGGCTACATTCTAATTGAATCAGGAATATCAAATAAACTCAATAAACAGCCATTACTTTCATGAAGGGGCAGAGGAGGATATCGTGAGGCTCATCTCGATACACTCCTCTGTCTTTTTGCTTGTCCTTTTGTGCTGCCTCTGCGTTGATATGCTCTGTAAAGCGATGATATAATAAAATGTAAAAAAATGCAGAGGTTGAGGCTGAGAAGAGGGTATTCGACCCGCTTCAGGCGGCAATTGATACATTAGTTAGAGCATATAAGGAAGTGGAGGCATAGCATATGAATATTCTAGTAACGGGAGGAGCGGGCTTTATCGGCAGCAATTTCGTTTTCTATGAACTGGAGAAGCATCCGGAGGATCGAATCGTTGCGCTCGATGCGCTTACGTACGCAGGCAACCTTGAGACTCTGAAGCCGGTCATGGACTGTGAGAATTTCAGATTTGTAAAGGGCGACATTACAGACAGAGAGGCGATGGACAGACTCTTTGCTGAGGAAGGCTTCGATATCGTTGTGAACTTTGCGGCAGAGTCGCATGTGGACAGATCGATTGAGAATCCCGGAGTATTCCTCGAGACCAACATTCTCGGAACGCAGGTGCTGATGGATCAGGCGAGAAAGCACGGAGTTAAGAGATTCCACCAGGTTGGAACCGACGAGGTCTACGGAGATCTGCCCCTCGATAGACCGGATCTGTTCTTCGTCGAGACAATGCCTCTTACGGCGTCGAGTCCATACTCTGCATCAAAGGCGTCCGCAGATCTTCTTGTAATGGCTTATCACAGAACCTTCGGACTTCCTGTTACCATCTCGAGATGCTCAAACAATTACGGACCTTATCAGTTCCCTGAGAAGCTGATTCCGCTTATGATCGCAAATGCGATGGCGGACAAGGAGCTTCCTGTCTACGGAGAAGGTCTGAATGTCAGAGACTGGCTCTACGTGGAGGATCACTGCAAGGCGATCGACATGATTATCAGGGAAGGAAAGGACGGCGAGATATACAATATCGGAGGTCACAACGAGAGGGCTAACATCGATGTTGTAAAGACGATTCTGAAGGAGGTAGGAAAGCCTGAATCGCTGATTAAGTATGTAAAGGACAGAGCCGGCCACGATCTGAGATACGCAATAGATCCGACCAAGATTCACGATGAGCTCGGCTGGGAGCCTGAGACTCCGTTCGATGAGGGAATAAAGAAGACAATAAGATGGTACCTCGATAATGAGGAGTGGTGGAAGAACATCATATCGGGAGAGTACCAGCAGTATTACGAGAAGATGTACGCTGACAGATAGCACGCGTGCAAAAGGAGGAAGCATAGATGATACCTTTCAACAAGCCGCCATATGTAGGCACTGAGCCGGAATATATGATGAAGGCAATAAGCAACAGAAAAATATGCGGAGACGGAGAGTTCACAAAGAAGTGCAATACATGGATTGAGGAGAAGACCGGAACAAGCAAGGCTCTTCTGACAACATCGTGCACACAGGCTCTTGAGATGGCAGCTCTTCTGACTGATATCGAGCCGGGAGATGAGGTCATCATGCCTTCGTTTACATTCGTATCTACAGCAAATGCTTTTGTCATGAGGGGTGCCAGAATTGTGTTCGTAGACATCAGACCTGACACACAGAACATAGATGAGAAGCTTATCGAGAACGCGATTACAGACAAGACAAAGGCAATCGTTCCTGTTCACTATGCCGGTGTCGGCTGTGAGATGGATACCATTCTTGAGATAGGAAGAAAGCACGGCATCAGAGTAGTGGAGGATGCAGCCCAGGGCGTAATGTCCACATATAAGGGAAGGGGGCTCGGAAGTCTTGGAGACTTCGGTTGTTACAGCTTCCATGAGACAAAGAATTACAGCATGGGCGAGGGCGGTGCGATTCTGATTCGCAATGAGGCCGATATAGAAAGAGCCGAGATTGTAAGAGAGAAGGGAACTGACAGAAGCAGATTCCTGAGAGGTCAGGTTGACAAATACACCTGGGTGGACTGCGGTTCATCATACCTCCCAAGCGATATCAATGCGGCATACCTCTGGGCGCAGCTCGAGGAGGCGGATAAGATTAATCAGGATCGCCTCGCAAGCTGGAACATGTACTACGAGAGACTTAAGCCTCTTGAGGAGAAGGGAATACTGCAGCTTCCATACATTCCTGCTGAGTGCGAGCACAATGCCCACATGTTCTACATCAAGACAGGAAGCCTTGAGGAGAGAACTGCACTGACAGCATATCTTAAAGATGCGGGAGTCGGCTCTGCCTTCCACTACGTTCCGCTTCACAGTGCACCTGCCGGGGAGAGGTTCGGAGTTATGGCAGGAGAGGACAGATATACAACCAACACATATGAGAGACTTCTGAGACTGCCGATGTACTACGGACTGACAGAAGAAGAGATAGAGAAAGCATGCAACAGAATCATGGAATTCTATAAATAACAGCTTTTGCTCTTGAAAGTTATTAGGTGAGAGGAGAATATCCGCAATATGATATTACAGCTTGCAGGAAAATGCAAAAGACGACTATCGAGATTGGTTAATCCAAGACGAAAGTATATTGAATACTATGAGAGACTTCCAATTGATGAGCATGCAGTTCTTCTGGAGGGAAGCAGAGGAAGAACAATTGACGGAAATATCTATTACTGTACACTTGAATTGCTAACAAACGAGCTGTTTAAAGAGTACAGAACTATTCTGGTGATAAAGAATAAGGAGCAGATCAAAACATCATTTGATAAATACGGTGAAATTGCCGGTCGTATTACCTTTGTGATACATGGATCCAAAGAATACTACAGAGCTGTTGCAACCTGCAAGTATCTGGTTAATGATTCGACTTTTGCACCTTTCTTTATCAAAAGAAGGGAGCAGGTATACCTGAATACATGGCACGGTACTCCGCTAAAGACTATGGGCTGCAAAAACAACTCTGAGATAGATGTCCTGGGCAATGCTCAGCATAATTTCTGTATGGCGGACTACTTCCTTGCACCAAATACAATGACCGAGCGTGTAATGACAGAAGATTACATGGTGGATGATATCTCCTCAGCTACTCAGCTGCATGTGGGATATCCGAGAAATACAGCGTTTTTCTCAGACGGAAATGAACTGAGAAGCAGGCTGGGGTTAGAAGGAAAGACGGTATACGCGTACCTGCCGACGTGGAGAGGCGTGACTTCAACAGCAGATCAAAGCGCAAATAAGGCAATTGAGAGTCATTTGTCCGCAATTGATGCTCTCCTTTCAGACGATGAGGTGATGCTTGCCAAGCTGCATCATTTAAGCAGAACAGAAATCGACTTTAATAAGTTCCAACACGTGATATGTTTTCCTGAGGCAAAGGAAACATATCAGGTCTTGAACCTTGCTGATATTCTGATTACAGATTATTCAAGTGTAATGTTTGATTATGCGGTAAGCGGAAGACCAATAGTGATGTTTGTTTACGACAAAGAGGAATATGAGAAAAACAGGGGCTTTAATATTAATCCTGAAGAACTACCGTTTGAAAAGGCGGAAACGGCAGAAGAGTTAGTTTCACTGCTTAGAAGGGCTCGTGTAACAGAGGGCCAGAAGGAATTTGTTAATAGCTTTTGTCCATGGGATGCACCTGATGCAACGACTCAGCTCATGAAGCAGCTGATATTTGGTGAATCAAATATTGAAGCGGTTCCAACTTTCTCCAATGGAAAGAAAAACATTCTTCTGTACAACGGATCTCTTGAGTCAGGCAAAGCAGTTAATCAGATAAAACATTACTTGGAAGATAAAGATTTACTGGAGGCGAACTGGTATATAGCTTTCTATACAATGAAGAGCAAGGAAAGCATAGAGGTTCTGAGAGACCTTATTAATTCATGCGAAGGGATAAGATATCTTGAGTTCAGGGGTAGAAGAAACGACTGCAGAAACAGGAAATCAGGATTGGTTCACGAGTATGAGAGATTGTTAGGTTACATGAAATTTGACACCATAATAACACTGGAGTCTTCAGATGGAAGACTTGAGGAACTTCTTGAGGAAGCAAACATATCATACGAAGGGGCAGAATAACATGTCAATAAAGAGTGTTGTAAAACGAGCGAGGGCATACGAGAAGGAGAAGAAGGGAAAGAAATCAGGTGCTATTCTTTGTTTTACTGAGGCTTGCGAAAAAAAGCCGGTAGTTAAGAATAGAATTCTGTTCGAGTCTTTCCACGGAAAGAATATTTCAGACTCACCGTTGTTTGTTCTTAAGGAGCTGCTGAAAAGAGAAGACGCAGACAAGTTTGAAATTTTCTTTTCTACAAATGATATCAATAGAGATGGAGAAACAATAAGGTCTCTGGGCAAAAACATAAAGCCCGTCATAGTTGATACAAAGGAATATGCAGATATTCTTGCAACTGCTCAATTCCTTATTAACAATAGTTCTTTCCCTTTATGGTACATCAAACGAGAAGAGCAGACTTATATTCAGACCTGGCATGGAGTTCCCCTGAAAACATTGGGAAAGAGAATGCGTCTGGGAATAGAGTCTATGTATAATGTTCAGCACAACTTTCTTCAGGCGGATTACATTCTGTTCCCTAATGAATTTACAAGAGAAGCAATAATGAGAGACTATAATCTTGAGCTTCTGTATACGGGCAAGGTAGTGATGTCCGGCTATCCTCGAAATGATATTTTTCATGACAGAGAACGCGAACAGGCAGTAAAAAGACAGTATAAGCTCGAGGGAAAAAAGAATTACGCATATATGCCTACATGGCGTGGAACAAGCAATCATAGTATTAACATTGAAGATTACGAAAAAGATATAGACGAAATACTGATACAGCTTGACAAGTCGTTAAAGGACGACGAGATGCTTTATGTCAATCTTCACTCCATGGTTTCTTCACGAATTACAATAGACGAGTATAGTCACATCCGTTCTTTTCCTGAGGGTGTGAATAACTATGAGTTTCTGAACGCAATGGATGTTCTGATAACTGATTACTCAAGTGTATTCTTTGATTTTTCAATTACGGGAAAGCCTATAGTTCTTTTCACATACGATTTGGAGGAATATAAAGCAGATAGAGGGCTGTACATTGATATTGAAGAGATGCCATTCACCAGGGCAGATTCAGTTGAAGAGCTCATCGATATAATAGATAATGGAGAGTATCCTGTGGATGAAGCTCTGATGAAAGAATATAAACATAGATTTCTTTCATATGAATCACCGTACAACTCAGCTAAGCTTCTCTCTCTATTAGTAGACAGGAACGAAGAAGGCTTGGAGATTATTGACTATAGCGTCAATTCTAGCAAAACATGGAATTATAAAAAATACGATGAAGTGCCAAGCGTAGCCTTTCTCGATGATATGTGCAGGGGGATTGATCCAGATAATGAAATCCTTGTGCTGCCTAGAAACGGTTTCACAGAGGAGATGTCTGTTCTTCTGCATGATAAATACAGAGATTCGTTCAACTTTGTATTCTCAAGAAATGAAACTACAAGCACAACTAAAGAAAGATTATTAAAGAGAAAAGCACTGAAGAAAATACTTCTAAAGAGAGACGAAAAGAGAATTTTTGCAGGTCTTAATGTCAGAAAGGCAAATAATGCCATATGCTCAGTTAATGCAGGATCATACTGCACAGCGCAGCCTTCTGCTGAGCTCTCTTGTGATGTACTGATTCAGCAAAAGGGTATCTGTATTAGTGCTGATTTTTCAGAATTAAATGAACCATGCGCAGTGGTATTAAAAGGCAGCGGAGAGGTCGTATATGCGAGAGGCCTAAATGATGTGGAAATCGAAAACGGACAGGTATATCTGGAACTTCGAAATGTGCTTCTCAATGAAACTCTTAAGAAGAGCGAACGGTTAAGCCTGCATCTTAC
Source organism: uncultured Clostridia bacterium (assembly GCA_946006945.1). Taxonomy (GTDB): domain Bacteria; phylum Bacillota; class Clostridia; order Peptostreptococcales; family Anaerovoracaceae; genus Crickella. The sequence continues at coordinate 9,941 of CAMFZN010000003.1, forward strand.
GGACAAAAAAGACAGAATGCCAAAAATCGTGTCGCTTAAACCAAATTCTGTACATAGAACTGAATTATGCGATGGACTAATTGGAACTATAGCATATGAATCAGATGAGTTTACCGAAGATGAGAAAAGAATATCAAGATTTGTAGATAAATCCGATAGTGTTCAGATATGCATCAACGTAGTGACAAACTCTCGAACAGGAAATCTCCAGCTGGTGTGCAACCATGGCTCTGCCGACGTAGAAACAATATGGAGGAGCAGAGTAAAGAGATTCAATATACACAAAGATGGCAGGGTGAGGATTGATGTTGAATTAGATGATATGGGCGGAGAAATACAGGGAGTATTGCTGAGAAGCAGAAGCAGCGACAACCCGGAGGAGATTCCTGTTACATATCACATCGATTCAGCTGAGAATAAACAGTTAATCAGAATTACTTTCAATGTAAAGGAGCTTAATATCAAAGAGTTCTTCTGGGATCCTGTCATTAGGCTCACATACAAGGGTGCTGAAAGAGAAGTAAAGCTTCGCTGTCATTCAAGAAAACAGATTCTTGGGCTCAGAATACGCGACCCTCAGGTTCGTATGGATGATGGAATGTCTGCAGTTTTCTATACAACTCGTTCCGGAGATATAGCAATAAACTACAGAAAAGCATCTGAATATGAGACTGCCTTATTAAGGTTGAAGGAATTTCTTGCTCTATTCGTATTCTACGCCATGTACCCATATTGGAAGAGAAAAAAGATATGGCTGGTATACGAGAAATTCTGTCAGCTTGCGCAGGATAATGGATATTATTTCTTTGAATATTGTATGAGAAATAAGAAGAACAGGGACAACGTATTCTATGTAATTAACAAGAAGGGAAAAGACTACTCCAATGTAGAAAAATATGGCAAAAACGTTGTCGACTTCATGAGCTTTAGACATCTTCTTTATCTTCTGGCTGCAAGTATATATGTGGGCTCAGATTCGAAATCCCATCTTTATGTGTGGAGGTCGAGACCAAGCTTAATTCAGGATAAAGTAAGAAGAAAGAAAGTCTTCTTCCTCCAGCATGGAGTTACAGCAATGAAAAGAGTGGATCCTCTATTTGGAAAACGGGGATCAAGTCCGATGACATACTTCACCACTACTTCGGGAAACGAGCAGCAGATTGTTACGAAGTATTTTGGTTACAAGCAGTCTGAAGCACCTATTACAGGATTCGCTCGATGGGATGTTCTAGAGGATAAACAGAATAAGAACAATCCTCAGGTACTGGTAATGCCTACATGGAGAGCCTGGCTCGAAGAAACTTCCGAACAGACATTCCTAAGCAGTGAATACTTCCTAAAGTATTCAAGCTTGATCCAAAGCAAGACTCTCGGCAAACTGCTTGAAGATAACAATATAAAGCTAGTGTTCTATATTCACCCGAAGCTGAGCGAGCATATTCGATTGTTTACTGCAAATAATCCTAGGATTGAACTTGTTGAGCAAGGGTCAAGATTGCTGAATGAAATAATGATGGAGTCTTCGATGCTGATTACGGATTACTCCAGTGTTGCGTGGGATATGCTTTATATGAATAAGCCGGTAGCATTTTATCAGTTCGACAGTGACAGGTACCTGTCATTAACCGGCAGCTACATTGACTTCGAGACTGAGCTTCCGGGAAAGATCTGTAAAGAAGAATGGGAAGTTATTTCAGAAATAGATGCAGCGTGCAGCAATAACTGGGAACTTAGCAAGAGAGCCTCGGCATTATGTGAGGGATGGTATTCAAATAAGGACAAGAATAATTCTAAGAGAACTTTTGAGTTTTTAAAGCAAAAGGGATATTAAAATATATGATAAACAATTCAGCAAACGCAGTAAAAGATTCAATAAAAGCAGTTCTGACGGCAGGATGTATTGCTATGCTGGCGATAGCTGTGGTTTATTTCAAAGCAAATACGCTTGAAATACTTAGCTTTGTCGCCTACATCATAGTTTATGTACATTGTCCGGGTGCATTGATAAACAGTCTTTTGGGAATAAAGACAAGGCATGCATCGTCGTCATTACTTTTGGCATTGTATTCCGGGTGGGCTCTATTGGTTGCACAGTATTTTGCATGCATCCTGACCGGATTGACGCCAATACTGTATGCAGCTGGCCCATGCTTATCTGCGGTATATGTATATAGAGTAGGGCTGAGCAGGAAGAAGAGTGTGCAGAGGGTTGAAATCAAAGCCTGGCTGAGAGACAGCTCAACGTGGCTGTTCGCCTTCATTTTCTTCATGATGCTGTATACAATGCTAAGGACTCAGTATAGAATCATTAATCCTGAGTATGCTCAAATGACATACATCTTCAAGGATACCACTTACCATGCGGGAATAATGAACTCCCTTAAAGATGGATTCCCGGCAGCTAATCCATGGCTTGACGGAGGTACCATATACTATCATTTCTTCAGTGAGATTCTCTGTGCTGTGTGTATGTTACTGTTCGGACACGATTCTGTATTTATGGTGTCTACAGCAATGCCGCTTCTCACTGTATATGCTGCAGGACTTGGAATATATGGCCTTCTAAAGGAATTCCTGAAGAGAAAAGAACGGGCCGGGTTTTATTCAATGTGCCTTATGCTGTCAAGCGCTTTTGTTACAGAAGTGGATACAGAGGCATGGGCAATTGATCTTATATTTGGAAACTATAACTATGTAGCATTTGCCGTTGCGGGAGCAGCCAGCGTGATAATAGCTTTGAGATACTGCTTTGAAGCGGAAATTGGATCAAAAGATTTCTATTTGAGAAATGCAGTTGTAGCTTTGCAGATAGCTGTTCTTACAGGAATAAAGGGACCGACCGGCTTGATTATGGTTGGAGCAATGTGGGGAACATGGATTCTTGGTGTGATATTAAAAAGAGTAAAAGCATCTATTGCTCTTCCATTGCTTATAAATACAATTGCATTTGGAATTGTATACAAGCTTGTGATATCTGCTCCCGGAACCAGCAAAGGGGTTTCTGAAAATGCAATACAGCTTGGCGCTATTATAGACAAATGCTTCTGGAAACCGATAATCATAGATTTTCTGAAGGAGCAGAATACTCCAAGCATTATGATTTATTTAGTTCTTCTGCTGATGCTGGGGATAACCTTCTATACAATTTATTTTTTGCCGGCAGTAATAGGATATATCAGAGAGTTGTTTTGTGTGCTTTCGGGCAGAAAAGAATATGATTTTGCCAGAGTAACGGTGTACGCAGCGTTTCTCATGGGAATAGTGTTGATGTCGATTCTAAAATATAACGGAAGAAGTCAGATATACTTCGGAATCACATCTCTTATGTTTGCACCACTGATTACGGGCTGGTATTTCGAAGAAGCGGATAGCAGCAACGGAAGAATAACAAGAACACTTAGCTCAATAGCAAAAGCATATTTCATAATATGCCTGGCTGCATGCAGTGCACTGACTGTGATGGATACTGCGTATTGCATTAGAAAGGCAGTCGCAACTGCAAATGAAGACGTTCATTTCAATACTTATGAGACCGTAACACAAGACGAGTATAAGGCTTTAAAGTGGATAAAGGAGAATACTCCGGAGGACTGTCTGATAGCTGTTGATAGATACTATTCAACAAGTCTTGCTGAATACAGCTATGAGAATCGATGGGATAACTGCTTCTTCACTTATGCAGTATACGCTGACAGAAACTGCTTCTTCGAGGGAGCGGGATACAACATGAAGGATGAGGAATCAGAAACCAGGAAAAAGCTCATTGAAGTTAATAACCGGCTTTATGACAAGAATAATAATGAAAGAGGCATACTGGCTGAGAGTCTGGGCGTAGATTATGTTTATGTCACTAAAAGAATGAATGACTGCGGAGATCTTGAAGATGACAAATACAGAAAAGTCTTCGAAAACAATGGAGCTGCAGTATATGAAATCAGATAGCAGAGCTTCAGGATGATGAAGCCCTAATATGAGAAGAAGAGCCGTAATCAGAGTGTTACTTTGATTGCGGCTCAGATTATTTATTTATGAATCAGCTTGTCTCTTTCAAGAAGATGAACTATTCTTTCAGTATTTCTGTTATCGTGATATTGAACTATTGACCTGTAGTTCTCCACATATTCTTTCTTTTGCTCTTTAAGGTACAGTTCATCAAGAGCATCAGAGATATTGGAGTCATAATTCACGATTCCAAACGCTTCATTCTCTTTAAGAAGGAGCTCCGCACTTGGACCATAATGCTTGATGCATTCACTTAACTCTTCCCAGCAGAAAATAATATTGGAGCCTCTGTAAAACGCATCGTATGAAATCGAAGAATAATCAGTGACCAGTACGGCTGCTTCCCTAAGAATTTCATCGTATGTTTTCGCGAAAATATCGCTGCTCCAAAGATCGGATTCCTTATCTTTGAATAGAGGATGAGGAATTATAACGGTTTTGTCCTTGTATTTAGCGGGTATGCTGTCGGCTATCTTGACCAGCATTCTGTAGTAACTGGTTTCTTCCATTGGGAGATTTGCTTCCCACGGACGCCAGGTCAGCATGATTACAATTTTGTCAGCGTAATCGTATTTGATGCATCTGTCAAATTTAGCAAATCCAGTTATATACATATCCTCGGCAGTGTAGCTCGTACAGTTGATAAACTGATCGGCCTCCTTCTGTGACGAAACTACAACCCTTTGGATTCCCTTACTCTCTCTCTTTTTGTAGAATGCTCGCTGCTCGGATGCCAGTGAAATCATGTATGTAACTCCATGCTGAAGAAACACATAATTCTTATTTCCTCTCAGAAACATTCTTGAGAAAATCCTGGAGCTGCAGTACTTGTCAAGCGCATGAGCGAGTGTTTCTGTAGAGATAACGGTGCGACATGCAAAAAGAAGGTAATAGTGCATGAAGGAGTATTTCCTGACGATGTGCTTAGCAGGCGAGCCTCCTTCGAGTATATAGTATATGCCTTTATATCCATTCCTCATTAATTCTTCGAAAAGCACAGATGCACTTTCTTCATAGCCCCTGCAGTTCTTTTCATACATGATGACCGGCCTGAAGAAAGGAGTCAGGAGGTGAAGCATGTAAGCCAGATACAGCTTGAATTCTTCAACTCTTCTGTCTGTAACATTCATGTCACGATATTCTATGCAGAATCTGTTATTCTTGGTTTTAATCATGCAGACTTTATTATTCTGCAATCGCTTCATCTTGTTCTTTAGCTCTCTTGGTTTAACAAAATCAATGAACTGTGAACTGCCGTTTGATTCCACTAGAATTGAAGGGAAGTTATTTACGTCTTGCATCAATTCATATGGGACAACAAACTCCAGCCTGATGGAGTCCAGCGGCTGGCTATTATCTTTATTTGTTGTACAGCATAATTCAGTTCCATTCACTCGAACCGTGTTGCATACAAGCAGCTTCTCTTTGAAGTGAACAGACAATTCAAGACGAATCCCTTCACTCGTAGGAAAAAACCGGAATTTATCGATGTTTGCACAGAGGCTGCTGTTATTCTCTGTGGCAGCTTCATTCATTCTGCTGGTCAATTCGTTGATGGCACAGCGATTCGAACAATACAATCGCTGCTACTCCTTTCGTAGTTCAATTAAAAGCTTTATAACAGTATCATTATACTAAATTGATGATACTTGTTCCACATCGAGCAGTAAGCTAAAAGTATATTTTTACAGGAATATGTAGTAAGATTAATAGAAAGAAGATACATTGTTGGCATTATGGAGATTTCACTAAATGGACAAAACACAGACTGAGCTTATAGGGCTGCTTAAAGAAATAGATGATATATGCAGGAATCATGGAATCACATACTTCCTTGATGGCGGAACAATGCTTGGAGCAGTTAGACACGACGGCTTTATTCCCTGGGATAATGATGCTGATATTGCAATGACCGAGGAGAACTATAGAAAATTTGCCGAGGTCGTGAATGCAACAACTGAGACCACTAACAGATGTGTTATGGATAATAGAATAAACAGGGAATATCCTCTAGAAATTGGGAGATATCTGAATCTTGATATGACAAAAATTACATCAACAAGCCCTTGGTGGAATGTTGAGAAACCATATGCAGGCCTTATGATAGACATCTTTCAGATGATTCCGTTGCCAAAGAATCCGCATAAGAAGAAGCTAATGATGGATAGATTCTGTGCTTATGCCGAATTCAGCAATGAAAGCAACAGGCGAAGCGGAAGAAGGACGGAGCAATCCATAGCAATCTATAAGCGAGCAAAACTGGCGGCGCGCTTTGTCGGAAAAGAGCGAGTGCTGCGATGGTTTGAGAGAAAAATATTCAACCAGGGACTGACGGATTTCGATGAATATATGTACGTTCAGTCAGGACGAAAGATCCCGAGAGTATTCCCAAGGGAGCATTTTGACAGTGAGCCGGTTAGAAAACCTTTTGAAGGAATGATGCTGCCTGTATCCAGATACTATCACGAGGAGGCAAGAGTATTCTTTGATGATGATTATTGGAGAATACCTGGTCAGGAAGGACAGCTGGTACATGCTCCAATAAACAATGCCAACATTCCCTGCAGGCTTTATGTTAAGGACTATATGAGGTTTCTTGATCCGGAGGTTGTGAAGAAAACAAGGCTAGAGGCAAAGGAAAGCCATGTAAAAGAGGGTGTTTTGCGCCAGAAAGCGAGCGTTGCATTATGTATCAGAAGAATTGAGCTTGCCTGCGCAGCGCTGTACAGCAGGCTTGAGAAAGAGCAAATTGATCTGATTGAGGAATTGAACAAGGAGAATTATGTACTGTTAAATGAATTGTTTGATACCTATTTCAAGGAACAATTTCGTGATCAAGCCAAGTATTGGCCGGCAATTGTTGAAATGAGAGAAGATGCCATATATACAGCTATTATGATACTTATTAATGACAGGGGTGATTATGGCAAAGCTTCATGGCTGCTAAGGTCGTATAAAGAGAATATTCATAATGTACCCGAATCCCTTAATAAGATACAGGAGCTTCTTGATTGTGTATTCTATGCAAGGTCGCGCTTTGACTATGGAGAATATGAAAAGGGCTCAAGGTTCATCCGTAATGGCTTGGCCATGTTCCCGAATAATAGAGAACTACGGATATGGGATTTAAGATATAGAGTTCAACTATCTGAAGAGAATGATAGTACACTTCTGATGCATGAAGCAGATAAACTTGCTCTGGAATTCCCGGATTCAGAGTACCCAACCAAGATAAAGGGAGATATTCTCTGGAAGAAGGGCGCAAAGGATGATGCAATGAAGCTGTATGAGTCGATTTACGAGTCGTCTAGAGATGGTATGCTTAGACTTGATGTTGAAAGAAAGAGAGGTCAGACACGTGAATGATGTTCAGAAGATTCTCGTTAAACTGCTTTCAGAAATTGATGACATTTGTGAAAGAGCCTCAATTAATTATTCTCTGACAGAGAAAACTGCAATTATGGCACTTAACAGCGGATGCTTCACTTGTGATGAATACGTTGCGGAAATAGCTATGACTCTGGACAATTACGACAGGTTCAAACAGATAATAAAATCGCAAAAGCCGGAGAACAGAGCGCTAGAGTTACCTGAGGAGAATTCGAGACTAGATGGAATTTATGCAAGATATGTAGATTGCAATACCAGCTTCTGGGATTTGAGAAGATGCAATGAGTATTTGAATCCGGGAATTGGGGTGACAATAAGGCCGTTGCTGGAAACGGCTCCTAAAGGCAGAATAGTGAAGCTGAGACGGATTGCACTAACCCTTAACGCCAAAGCTAACCTGGCTGCCCAGGTGAAATATGGGTCAGTCAGAAGACGCATTAAAGCAATTGGAAGCATGATAGTAAGAAGCGTATGGGGGAATGCGTCAAAATACAATAGCATTATCACAGGAAAGAAGGAATCATCGAAAACAGTCTATTATCATAATTACAATAATGAAAAAATGAAGTTCCCAAGGAAACTGTTTAATCGCTATCAGAAAGTTGCCTTTGAGGGAAACGAATTCATGATTGTAGAAGATGCAGCCTCGCTAATAGGTATCCTTGAGAAGGGCAGGGATAACAGAAGCATAGAAAGCACCAGATTCAACATGGACTCCGTTGCTTTAATATGTGATGTAAATCAACCATATGAAGCGTCACTTACGATGATGAAGGATGCACGCAAGTTGTCAGCAATGTACAATGAACACTTGTATTACAGGAAAAATGTATATACTCCGCTGTTTGAAAAGGCGGACAGGCAATGGAAGAATGTCACAAGAACTAAAGATCGATTCTCTGCATGGGGCAAATACAGCTTAACAAAAGACAGAATCATGACAGAGTACGAAAACGGCAATTTAGAATATACAACGGACGCGCTTTCACTCTACACGAGACTGATTAGAAAATATGCAGATATGAATATGGGCTTCAGCATTGACAACGAATTATTTGATATTTGCATTGCTCTGCTTGAGAATCGGGGAGAAGTGGGGCTTGCAAAAAAAGCAAGAAAGCTTCTTCCGCGTGAGTTTAGGGAATCTGTGGGAGAGTTTATTGAGAGGGAAGAAAGCGTGCTATAAAATCAGCAATTGTTATGTTGTTAAAAATATGATAAAATCAAAAAATCTATAAATAAGTATAAGAAGATGGATAATATGTATAAAAACATGCAATTTCATCATGCTTTTGTTTTCGTATTGATATGAACAGCAAAGAAGAGGAGCAGTATGAACAGATTAAGACAGCTGATAGTTACACTAATATCATCTGCAATGGTATTCTCATCAGTCGGGATGTGCTTTGCAGAAGTGGAGGGCAACACCGCTGAGCCTCTAACCGTTGAAGAAACTCAGACAGCAGAGATTCATGATATTTCCATCAGGGAGGCTGCTTCAACAGAGTATAACGTTGTGGCAATTGAATGGGATGCTGTTGAGGGTGCCATCAAATACCATGTGGAACTGTCAAGCAATGGAGAAATAATAAAATCTCTAGATACTGAGAGCAACAGTGCTGAAATAACAGAGCTTGCAGCAGGAGAACTGTATCTTGCCAAAGTTACAGCATATGATGCCGAGGAGAATCTTCTGAATGAAGGAACGATAGAAACATATGCGAAGAATCCTATCGACACCTATCTTCCACCGGTCGGAAATGTTAGATACCTAAGGGGGTACAACACCGTTAAGATGATTTGGAGCAAGGTAGATGGTGCAACTGGATACAAGGTATATATGCGACTAATACAGGGCAAGTCTACCGACACGGTTATGCCATCTAAACCGACTGCAACAACCAAGTCAACAAGCTACGTAAAGGCGCTTTCTCCGGAAAAGAAATATAATGTCTGGATTGTAGCGTACAAGACTGAAGCATCAAGGACTATCACATCGGAACCTTATCTTCTGAAAAAAGTTCAGAAGGCTCATCCACTGTACTACGATGTTAAGCTGAAGAAAACTATGAAGGTAAAGTGCAGCTGCAGTGGACATAAAAGCAAGGCGCCTAAGACATTCTATGCAGGAGAGACATATTCTGCATATTGGTTCAGCAAAGGAATATATAGAGTGAAATCCGGTTCGCATATGTATTTCATCCCTGCAATCAAGTGCAAGGCTGCGCAGTGCTCGCCAGAAGCCAAGAATCCTCTTACTAAAGAAGAGATAGAGTACTTCGTTAAGGAAGCAAAGCCTAAGAGAAAAACAAAGAAGCTTCTTGTAGCAATGCTTTTTACACAGAGAGTGTATGTAATGAAGCGTGACAGCAAGGGCGTGTATCGACTGGAGAAGGATTTCATCTGCGGAAGCGGCAAGGCAGAAACACCATCTCCAAGAGGCATGAATATGAAGATATGGAACAGAATTAGTTACAGGAATGGAAGACCAAGATGGTCTTGTTATAACCAGATAAACGCATTCCATGGACTCAAGGGAAAGGAATACCTGAGAGGCAGAACTGTATCTCATGGCTGTATAAGAGTAAATAACGTCGATAGAGATTACATATGGAATAATGTCCCTCTCAATTCTTCGGTAATTGTATATTAAGACGCAAGATGAATAATGCAAAAGGCCAGCAGCTTTGCTGGCCTTTAGTGTTATTCATCTGTTTTTAGAACGATAATGATTGGATCATCATTATCAGCAAACCTGAAATCCTGCATCACAAGCTTTCCTGTGTCTGTATAGAACAATTCAGCGTTCAGGTACTCGCTTTCCAGAGAAATTCCTTTATCTGTCGCAGTCCACTTGCCACTTATGGACTCACCGGTAATGTTTCCTGTCCAGGTATTGTTGTCCTTGATATTAAGATTGATGTTTCCATAAAGATATTCAGCCTGCGCTGAGTCAGCATGCCACTTGCCAATGAAGGAGCGGTCGCCGGGGCTTGCTATATTTATTTGTGCATCCTCAGACTCTTCTTCATAGGATTCTGTGTTCTTCAGTTCCTCAGTATCATCTATCTGATCTTCAATTGCAACATTCTGATCACTTGCATCTTCGTTTTCTCTATACTGAATTAAAAAAGAGATGGCGATAACCGATGCCAGGGCTCCAATTATAATAAAAAGTACAAGGGCCTTCTTCTTCATATCGATTCTCCTCGCAACATGATAGAAATATTCTTTTTTTTACTTTTATTTATTATTATACTATAATTACTATGTATTTTTGTGTAGGTGAAAGAAAGATGATATTTCATTGACATAGATAGTGTGAATAAACGATTCAAAAGAGGTAGTGTGGATGGAGAAACGAAAGAAAAGAATTCATCTTTTCCCAAGAGGGAGAGCTCTGAAGATACTGTGGTTTGTTAATCTGTTAGCAGCGATAGCATTTCTTGCGCTGCTTACAGTTGTTAATGCATTCCCTGCAAAACTGACAATGTATATTCTTGCAGTATTCTTTGCATTGCTGATTATATCTCAGATTCTTATTACAATCAGGTCAAGGAATAAACTGCCAAGAATTATTGGAGTGCTGCTTTCTGCAGTGTATCTCTGTATTACTCTTGTTGGCGTGTATTATCTATACTCAACCTTCAGCACCTTCAGCAGAATAGGAGGAAATGAGGCTGCCAACAGCGGTTTCGATCTTACCGAGGAACCGTATAATGTATATTTCACCGGAATCGACCAGTGGGATACTGAGAAGGGCAAGGACCTTGAGAGAAGCGATGTTAATATGATCGCCACGGTAAATCCTGTGACAAAGAAGATTCTTCTGACCTCAATACCAAGAGATGCCTATGTGCCACTTGCAAAGAACGGTGCAATGGACAAGCTTACACATACAGGAATCTACGGAGTCGACGAGACAATCAACACTGTTGAGGGCTGGCTTGGCATAGATCTCAATTACTATGTTAAGGTGAACTTCACAGGCGTTTGTGATGTAATAAATGCGATTGGAGGAATAGATGTGTACTCACCTGAGTCATTTGTTCCGGAGAAATACGACACATGGACTGTAAAGAAGGGCTGGAATCATATGACGGGAAAGAAAGCGCTTTCTTTTGCCCGTGAGAGACACTCCCTGAAGAAGGGTGATGCCAGCAGAGTGCTTAACCAGCAGAGGGTCGTTAAGGGAATCATAAGGAAGCTTACAACCAGCACGGCGGTTATTACTTCGTATACAGATCTTCTTGAGGTTGTAGACAAGCACGTCGGCACCAACATGACGAGAAGCGAGATGATAAGTCTTGCCAAATCGGAGATGCTTAATCTCGGAGGCTGGGAGATAAAGACACAGTCGCTGGACGGCGTCTATGGACAGGAGACTGTTGCGAGCCTTTCGTCTGCGAACAAGTACAGCGTTTTCAAGGTTGACGAGAAGTCAATCGATAAGTGTCTTGCCAAGATGGATGCAGTAATGAATCCGGATGAGGAAGAGGTGAATGCAATCCTCGAGAAGAGATACAAGGAGCAGCAGAAGAGCAGCATAGACTCCTTCATAAGCACGCTTAAGAACATGGTAAAGAAAAAGTAAAAACATAATCTACTAAAGTAATCACGAAAGGTACTGTTATTAATGTTTACAGATACAACGTTATTTCTCAGGATTGTCACGATGTTTCTGCTGGCGTTTGCAATCGCTTTTGTATTGACGCCGCTGAGCATCAAGCTTGCCTACAAGATAGGTGCTGTTGATGTGCCGCTTGACAAGAGAAGAATGCACAGCAGACCTATTCCAAGGTTCGGTGGCATTGCGATGTTTCTCTCTGCCACAATATCAATCCTGCTGCTTGACGGAAGCTTTCCAAAGATTCAGATTGCACTGATTGGTGGTGCGTTCATGTATCTTCTTGGAGCAATCGATGACCTTAAGAACCTGAAGCCTCTTACAAAGGCTACAGGCCAGGTTGTGATAGCATGCTTCGTATATATGATGGATATTAGAATCGACTTTATTTCGATGGTTTTCTCGGAAGGCAAGTATAACTTTGGCGACGGTCTGTCGCTCATCATTACGGTTCTCTGGATTGTTGGAATAACAAATGCCGTTAACCTTATTGACGGACTTGATGGACTTGCAGGCGGAGTTACATGCATAATCTCACTTAGCCTTGCATACATCGCATACATACACGGCTCGATATACGGTTCAGTATCGGTTATGCTTGCGCTGATGGCTCTCGCGGGAGCGTGCGCAGGATTTCTGCCATATAACTTCAGTCCGGCGAAGACATTCATGGGTGACGGCGGTGCGCTTTTCCTCGGATATATGATCGCGGTTCTTTCCGTAATATCACCTCTTAAGAGGGCAACATTCATTGCGGCCATTACACCTATCGTTGCGCTGGCAATTCCAATCTTTGATACTCTTTTTGCCATTGTCAGAAGAAGTATCAAGAGAATTCCTATTCTCGAGGGAGACAAGGGCCACCTCCATCACAGACTGATGAAGGCGGGCTACGGGCAAAGGCGTTCAGTTCTCATCATTTACGGAATTGTTGGAATAATGGGCATGGTATCGGTTCTTATCAGCCGTGAGCTGTATAAGGATGCGTTCTTTCTTTCGCTCATTGCGGTTCTTTATCTTTGCGTAATTCTCATAGAGAAGAAGCCGAAGAACAAGCATCATGTGACAACCAAGCCAAAGACTGAAGAACACTATGATGTCATAAAGGGACCAAAGGAGATTCATGATGACAGGGATTAGCATAGAACTTTCAAGGTCCGGAATTGAGCAAGAGAAGCTTGATGAGATAAGGAATGCCGCTGAGGCTGCAGCAGCAGATCTTGCGGAGAAGAAGGAGGCCTTTAACGGCTGGGTAAGGTGGCCGTACTCCATGCCGGATAAGCTGCTTGATAAGCTTGAGCAGGAGGCAAGGCGGATAAGGTCGCTGTGCGAGGTTCTGGTTGTGGTTGGCATCGGAGGATCCTACCTCGGCACTGAGGCTGTGTTTAGTGCGCTTGGCGGCAGACGTGAGGGTTATCCTGAACTTGTTTTTGCCGGCAATTCGCTTAGCGGAGAGTATCACAGCAGACTTCTCAGGAGCCTTGAGGGCAGGAATTTCTGCATCTGTGTTGTATCTAAGTCAGGAACAACGATGGAGTCGAGACTTGCCTTTGATGTTCTGAAGAAGGCTCTTTACGACAGATACGGTCAGAGCGCAGCCGAGAGAATTGTTGCTGTCACAGACCCGGTGAATGGCATTCTCCGGCAGGAGGCGGAGGCTATGGGATATTCAAGCTTCGAGATCCCTCCTGATATTGGAGGCCGTTATTCGGCATTCACACCGGCAATTCTGCTTCCTTTGGCTGTCTCGGGTGCTGATGTCAGGGCTTTTGTTAGAGGTGCCGCAGAGATGGCGAAGAGTGATTTCGTGCAAGGTGCCGGACTTGAGTATGCGATGACGAGGTTTCTACTCATGAATTCGGGCAAAAGCATCGAGGCCTTCGAGTATTTCGAGCCGTCGCTTCACGGAGTCGGTGAGTGGATTAAGCAGCTCTTTGCCGAAAGTGAGGGCAAGGACGGCAAGGGACTGTTCCCGGTGACGATGACCTTCTCGACAGACCTTCACTCTATCGGACAGTTTCTGCAGGAGGGAAGCAGGGTGTTCTTTGAGACTGTCATTCGTATTCGCGAGGCAGGTGAGGATGTAGTTATTCCTGACGGGAAGCTCAAGGGACGCAGCCTGAATGAAATAAATGCTCTTGCAGTTGATGGAGTAATAAATGCTCACACGAAGGCGGGCACGCCAATAATAGAGATATCAATTCCGAGAGTTGATGAAAGCAGCCTCGGAGCGCTTATGTATTTCTTCATGATGACAACTGCGGTTACAGGAAGACTGATGAAGGTCGATCCGTTTACGCAGAACGGGGTCGAGGAATACAAGGCGCAGATCAGAGCTCTGCTCGGACAGGAGTAGCATGTATAACGAATCATACGAATTAATGACCGCGGCGGCGGTAAAGAAGGTAGACTTTCTTAAGAAAAACCCTACCGGATACATTCTTCTTTCGATTATCGCCGGTGCGTTTATCGGACTCGGTGTAATGATAATGAGCGTGACAGGAGCGTTTGCTTCCGGCACGCCATATGTAAAGCTGGCCATGGGTGCAGTATTTGCATCTGCCCTGAGCCTTGTTGTGATGGCGGGCGGCGAGCTGTTCACGGGCAATAATATGTCTGTTTTTGCCGGATTTCTAAGAAAGAAGGTGCCAGCGGGAGATATGCTCAGGCTCTGGGGTGTATGCTTCGCAGGCAACTGGGCAGGCTCGCTTCTGATAGCGGGGCTGTTTCTTGCAGCGAACATTCCTTCTGATGCAGTAGGTGACTTCATGGTTCTTTCGTCGCTAGCAAAGGTAAGCATGGGGCCTGCAGTGCTTTTTGCGAGGGCTGTTTTCTGCAACATCATGGTCTGTCTGGGAGTCTGGTGCACATTCAGATGCAAGAGCGAAAGCGGCAAGCTGATAATGATATTCTGGTGCATTCTCATATTTGTTGCATGCGGCGGAGAGCACACAGTTGCGAACATGACAATGCTCACCGTAGGGCTGGCAAAAGGCGGGATTGCTGTTTCCGGATATTTCTACAATATCCTTCTTGCGGCGATCGGCAATATTGTCGGCGGTGCGCTGTGCATCGCACTTCCATATCATCTGATTGGTAAGGAGAAGAATAATTGACTGAAATAAAGAAACCTGAAAGAATATGGCTCTTCGATAATGCGAAGGCTGTTCTGATGTTACTTGTCGTACTGGGCCACATGTTCTCCAGCTGCATTGGGGAATCTCGGGCGATAAGAATGTCTACACTTTGGATATATACATTTCATATGCCGGCATTTGTATTCATCTCCGGTCTGCTTCACAAGAGGAACAGACCGGATTCTTCTTTGAGATGGGACAAGGCTGTCGGCTTTCTGCTGTGCGGTCTGGCGCTGAGATACATGAATTATTTCCTCAGACTGCTGATGGGGCAGCATCCGCATCCTCATATCATCTATGAGGCGGGAATACCTTGGTATCTTTTCGTTATGGCGGAATACGAGGTGTTCTTCTGGCTCATAAGAAAATGCGATGCGAAGAAAGTGATTATCATCGCTCTCGCTGCCAGCCTGGTCTGCGGATATTTCCCATGGATTAACGACAACTTCTGCTTCGCGAAGTTCATTAATTTCATGCCGTTCTATGCGGCGGGCTACTACCTCGAGCCCGCAAAGGTTGCGGAATGGACGAGAGACAAGAGGATTCGCGCGGCATCCTGGGTTGTGATGGCAGGTTCTTATGCGCTATGCATGGCGGCGCCGTGGAGAGCCTACAGCTTCAGGAAATGCTTCACTGGAAGACGAAGTTATGAATTTCTGGCCAATGCGCTGAAGCCGCTTCTTGGCGGTGACGCTCCGGCCTACGAGCTTGGCTGGCTGATTCGCCTTGCCTGCATTATTTTTGCATCAGTCCTCGTAATATCTGTACTCGGCATATTGCCTGACAGACCTCTGGGATATGTGTCGACAATAGGCTCAAGGACACTTAATATATATTTCTGGCACAGGATTATCTGCTATGCGTTCGTACAGTACAATGTGTACGCACTGGCAGGATCTGATATTGTCTATACTGCGATTGGTTTTGCCATGACGGCACTGCTTGCGCTTCCTGTATTCGGGCATCCTGCGAACGATATTCTCGCGTGGAGCAAAAAGTGCTTGCAATCTTCTCGCAAATAAGTATAATAATATGGCGTCTGTATGTACGGACGTCAACCTGCACACTCAATCCGGGGTGTGCCATCTAGTCCATAGGAGGTGAAAAACATGAGAGATTATGAGGTTTTATTCGTGCTTGATCCTGCACTTGACGAGGCGTCAAAGAATGCAATGATCGAGAATGTCAAGGGAATCATCAACAATGGCGGAGAGGCTTCAGAGGCTGATGTTTGGGGTGAGAGAAAGCTTGCTTACTCAATCAACAAGAAGAACGACGGATTCTACGTTGTTATCCCATTCAAGGCTGACGCTGATCTCCCTAAGGAGCTTGACAGAAGACTCAGAATTAACGAGTCTGTTATGAGACACATCATCGTTTGCAATGATGAGAACTAGTCTGTAGAAAGGCGGGTGTAGTATGAATCAGGTTGTATTAATTGGAAGACTTGCTAATGACCCTGAACTGAGTTATACGCCTAACAATCAGACTGCAGTATGTCGCTTCACACTTGCAGTTAGCAGAATGAGAAGAGAAGACCCTGCTGATTTCATTAGAATTACGGTATGGGGCAAGCAGGCTGAGAACTGTGAGAGATATCTTTCGAAGGGCCGTCAGGCGGCTGTTCATGGAAGAATCCAGACAGGAAGCTATACTAACAGAGAAGGTGCGAAGGTTTACACAACAGAGGTTGTAGCCCAGAACGTTGAGTTCCTCGGTGGAGGAAACGGCGGCAATGGAGGCGAGAGCTTCGGCGGCGGCAGAAATGCTGTTCCACCACAGTTCACACAGGAGCCTGCGCACAACCCGGAGCCTGCATTCGGCGGCTTTGAGCCAATGCCGGATTCATTCCAGGCTGCTGAGGACGATATTCCATTTTAAAGAAAGGGGAAAGCACGGATGTTTAACAAGAACAACAAGCGCGGCGGAGTAAGAAGAAGAAAAGTATGCCAGTTCTGCGCTGACAAGGACAAGAAGATAGACTACAAGGACGTTGAGACTCTCAGAAGATACACAACTGAGAGAGGAAAGATTCTCCCAAGAAGAGTAACAGGAACTTGTGCTATGCACCAGAGAGCTGTTGCAAGAGAGATCAAGAGAGCAAGAGTTGTTGCACTCCTTCCATTCGACGCAGAGCTCTAAGTCTTAGAGAACATAAGTCACCAATACACCTGCAGGACACACCTGCGGGTGTTTTCTTTTTTGTGCTGAATGTGTGATATTTCGACAAACTGAGGCTGATTGTATTGCAAAAGAAGGCTCTCGTTGTATAATAAATCAGACTTAAGTATGGAAGATATTCAGGATATATAAGACAAGGAGATACAGATGTTCAGAGAAGTAACAATTGGAGACTGGTTCGCAGATCTAAAGTCAGATTCACCTGCTCCGGGCGGCGGAGGAGTTGCTGCCATGAGTGGAGCGAACGGAATCGCGCTTATCATGATGGTTGCCAATCATACCATTGGCAAGGAGAAATATGCAGAATACGAGGCAGGCTGCATCTCGGCAATTGAGGAATGCGAGACTCTTCTTCAGAGAATGATAGACGGCATAGGCAATGACAAGACAGCATTTGAGAAGGTTACATGCGCTTATTCACTGCCAAGAAGCACGGATGAGGAGAAAGCGGAGCGTTCGAGAATTATTGCAGAGGCAAGTGTCGGTGCAGCTGAAGCGCCGCTTGCAGTGATGAGGGATGCTGTAAGAGGACTCGAGCTTGCGAAGAGTCTTCTTGGTGCATCGAATCCTAACCTTGCAAGTGACATATATGTGGCAGCACTCAATCTGACCTGTGCATGCAGATCGGCAAAATACAATGTCGATGCCAATATGTCGGGGATTCGCAGGAAGGATGAGGCTCTAGCTGAGTCCATGGCTTCCGAGGCTGAGACTCTGATGACAAGAATGAATGAGCTTGAGTCGGGAATTCTCTAGTGCGAGGGGATGAACATGTATATCGATTATACAAGATCTCTTATCATTATTGCTGTTGTACCGGCAATAGCACTGATGGTCTATATTTTCTCAAAGGACAAGGTGGAGAAGGAGCCTGCAGGGCTGCTCCTTAAACTGGCGCTGCTTGGAGTGGTATCTACATTTCTTGCAACCGCGACTGAATGGCTTGGTTCTCTGCTCATAAGCGGTCTTGGGGCAAAGACTCTGGCATATATGGTGGTTGAGAATTTCATCGTGGTCGGGCTCAGCGAGGAGTTCTTCAAATATATCGTGATGAAGAAGGCCACGTGGAACGATAAGGCCTTTAACTATACCTTCGACGCTGTGGTATATGCCGTATTTGTATCGCTTGGTTTTGCACTGTGGGAGAATATTCTCTACAGCTTCTCGTACGGCATGACGACAGCTCTCGTCAGAGCGGTTACATCCATACCGGGACATGCAACCTTCGGAGTGTTCATGGGACTTTACTACGGCCTGGCCAAAAAAGCAGATGTCGAGGGCAGAGGTGCTGTGAGCAAGTCGTACAGGCTAATGGCAGTCGTGATTCCTGTTCTGCTTCACGGGGCGTATGACTTCATTGCCTCGTGCAAAGGAATTCTGTCGACAATTGTATTCATTGGTTTCATAGCAGTCCTGTTCTTCTCGGCGTTCAGAAGTGTCAACAGAATGTCAGAAAGAGATTCTGTTCTTATTTCAGCTGATGACACACCTGTTTCAGAGACAGAGGGCGACGAGAACTGTTCAGCTCAAGCAGGAAAGCATTATTTAGATAAAGAATAACAAGGAGTAAAACGATGGTACTAGAAAAGAAAAGCATAGGGATGTGTATCCTTCTGTCGGTAATAACCTGCGGAATCTATTCTCTTTACTGGGTCTATACTCTGCAGGAAGATACTAACAGACTGACAATGAATAATACAGAGCCTACAGGAGGCATGGTTGTTCTGCTGGACATTGTAACCTGCGGAATCTATGGCGTATACTGGAGCTATAGACAGGGTGAGAAGATTGACAGATACTACGCATCGAGAGGAGACTCGACAAATACGAATCTCGGACTTCTGTATCTCTGCCTTTTCATCGCCAGCTATTTCGTCGGCTTTGGAATTCTGATCGGACTTGCACTGATGCAGGACAAGGTTAACTGCATGATCGACGAAAGATCAGGATATTCAGGAGGCCAGACAGGCGGAGTATACAGAAGCGCGGATTTCTCCGGGAAGTCATCTGCGCCGGAAGAGTCTCATCACCACGACGACAGTCTCGATGTTGTCATCATCGAGGAGGACGATGTCGAGGTAGAGAAGTAATAGTTCGGGAGATTGGAATGACTTCGGAAGGCAAATCGACTGAAATGATCAAAAAGAGAATCGGAAGGGTTGCAGTCACAGCAGCCCTTCTTCTCACTGCGGGAATTCTATACTACCTTGAGCTTAAGTACATCGGCTATGGCATCAGGTGTCCGTTCGAGAGGCTTACGGGTTACAGGTGCCCGGGCTGCGGTGTTACGAGCATGGCGCTATGCCTCATTAGAGGGGATCTGGAGGGAGCGTGGAATTCAAATCAGCTGACATTCATGCTTCTGCCGTTCTATGCATATCTTATGCTGAGGCTTGCATCGGGATACATCAGGACGGGAAGGACTGAGCTGCCGGGCAGAATGACTGCTGTGATATGGGTGATTATTGTTTCATATTTAGCTTTTGGCATATGGAGAAATCTTGTATAATGAGGTATAATGTAAGTACGAAGGGAGCTTTGCGAGATCTCGAGCAAGGCGATTTGCCTAAAGTAAAAAATTTTTTAAAAATTTTTTAAAAAATGCTTGACGACACAACTATCCGGTGTTATTATAAACAAGCGGTCGCGAGAGCGGCCTGAAAGATAAGGACGATTAGCTCAGCTGGCAGAGCACCTGACTCTTAATCAGGGTGTCCAGGGTTCGAACCCCTGATCGTCCACCACTTAACCGCAATCACAGAGATTGCGGTTTTTTTATTGTCTTTATTGATATCGGCTTGAAATGGAGAGGATAGAGGCGATAAAAGGGCAAATAACATTGAAATGACAGACATTTTAGTGTACTATTCAAATGTATAATTATAGTTAGAAACACTATGACATTTTTTGACGTGTTTAAATTTTAGTTCGCCTGAATGAATCAGGAATCGGCTTCCGAGGTGTTTGGATGCGGACAGAATCAGGGAGGTATTTATAGTGTTCTGTATTAAGTGTGGAACAAAGCTGGCAGATGATGCCAGATTCTGCAGCAACTGTGGTGCAAGGGTTGTTTCTCTCGAGGAGATAGCGCCTGAGGCAGAGAGAAGAGAAGATGAAGTCTCAACAACTTCAGTTCCTTCTTTTGAAGCACCAGAGGTTGAAGCAATAGCAAAGGAAGATGCACCGGAGCCAAAGCCGCTCTCAGCCTTCGATCTTAACTGGGAGACAACTGACGATGAGGCTCCATCAAAGAGCGCATTCGACAAGAGGGTATCATTTGACTGGACATCAGTTATTGATGAATCACATAGAAAGCCGGTTGGAGAGATAAGGTCTCCATGGGATCCGGTTCCTGAGAACGAGACGGTTTCGGAGATTCCTGTACCGGACACATCGGCTCCATATGAGTCAAGAATTGATGACGAGCTTGCTAAGGAGTTCGAGGGAATCGATGTAACGCCTACCACAGAGAAGGGAAGAACGCTTACCTTTATTGAGATTCTCAAGAAGGAAAGAGAAGAGAAGGAAAGAGCAGAGCAGGCCAGAGTTGAGGCGATGACTGAAACATCTGAGGAGGGGGACTTCTCAGAGTTTGATAATGCAGCTGAGAGCATGACAGAGATAGAGACCCTTAAGGCTTCAGGGCAGATGAACTCACATGTAACAGAGGAAGAACCTGAACAGGTGGCAGAAACTGAGATCGAGACGGCTGAGCCTGCAGAGGCTGAAGAAATCGTGTCTAATCTGTTTGAGATGCCGGAGATTAAGCCTCTTGAGGAAGCACCTAAAGAGACAATAATCGGACTGTCAGAGCTTATTGAGAATGAGCCTGCACCTGCACCTCAGTCATTTGTTCAGCCTGCAGAATCTGAGATGGAAGACATCAAGGCAGCATATGATGAGGCTAAGGCAGAGCTCCCTAGATTTGAGATGCCTGCATTTTCATTCAGCGATGAGGATGAGGATGAAACTGAATCCCTGGATTACCTTGATATTGAGGATGAAGAGGATGACAGTTCGGATGCAGAGGCTTATTCGGAGCCGGAGGAAGCTGTTGAGTCAGTAGAGGATTTATATCTCAGCGGTTCTTTTGCAGAGGAAGCAAAGGAGGACAGTCAGCAGCCGGAGACAGCAGAAGTATATTCAGAGCCTGAGCAGGAGCAGATATCGGAGCCTGAAGCAGCCCATGAAATACCTGAACTGTCTGAGGATAATGAAACACATGAGGAGACAGAGACTGCAGCAGAAGAGCCTTCGGCAGCAGCTGAGTTTTCTGATGAAATAAGCGAGCTTGAGAGAGCCCTTGAGGAGGAGAGACAGTCAACTGCAAGACTTGAGGCTGAACTGGCTGCAATAATCGCATCAGGAAACGGTCACATTTCAGGAACACACGATCTTGAAGAGCCAAAGCATGAGGTAGATGCTCAGGATCTCTATGAAGCAGCTGATGATTCTGCAGCAGAGCCTGCAGAAGAGATAGAGGAGGCTGCTGCACCTGTAGAGGAAGCAGAGGAGGCTGTGACTGAAGCAGTGGCATCGTCTGAATATGAGAACTACGAGGATGGAATTGACGCTCTTATCGCTGAGCTTTCGGGTGAGAAGGAAGAGGTCGAGACAGAATCAGACGAGGAAGAGTATGATTTCGATTCAGAGTTTGATGATGCCGGCGCAGATGAGGAGGCTGAGGATTACTTTGCAGAGATGATTGACTCCGTTGTTGAGAAGAGCAATGAGGAGCCGGAGGAGGATGCGCTTACACTCGAGGATATTTTCGGTGAAGAGACAGCAGAGTCTGAGCCTGAAGCAGAGGTTCCTGCGGATGAGCTCGAAGAGCTTCCTGAGGCACCAGCTGAGGAGGCAGAGCTTGATCCAATAGAGTCAGAGATTGCAGCTCTTAAGAGAAGACTTGCTGAGCTTATTTCGGAGAAGGAAGAGGAGGAGGCAGTTCCTGCTAACCCTGCGGCACCTACAATGGAAGAGCTTTTCCCTGAGGAGGATATTCTTGCAGAGACAGCAGAGCTTCCGATTGGGGATGCTGCTTCTGAGGAGCCTGCAGCGGAGCCTGTATCTGTAATGAATCAGACAGAGCCTGTATATGAGCCTGAAGTTCTCGCCGATGAAGAGTCTTCAGAGCCTGAGGTTTCAGAGCCATCTGAGACAGAGGACGTTGAGGTTGAGCAGGCATATGAAGCTGTCCTTTCAGATGCTCCAAGGAACGAAGCTCTCGATGATATTGCTCACGAGGCAGAGAATGCAATGTCAATAGAGGAGCTTGAGGCTGAGCTCTTCGGAGACGACATGCTGGGCGAAGACGGAGAGATGGAGGCTACAAGAAAGATTGACAAGTTCTACACTCTCTACAAGAAGAACGAGGAGTTCCAGAAGCTGCTTGATGATGAGTACAACAGACTTCAGATTGAGGATGATCTTCCTGAGGAGATTACAACAAGCCTGAGTGATGAAACTATCACACAGCTCGATAACCTGATTATGCCAACTGAGGATGTATCAGAGGAGCCTGCGCCAGAGGAAGCTGAAGCAGCAGAAGAAGAGTCTGCGGAAGTAGAGCCTGAGGCAGCTGCATCTGTAGAATCTGAGACAGCTCCTGCACCTGTAGAGGAGGAAGCTCCTAAGCTGTCAAAGAAAGAGGCTAAGAAGGCTGCAAAGGCTGAAGCTAAGGCAAAGAAGGAGAAGGAGCTTGAGCTTGAGGACGAAGAGGAGGGCGGTCTTGCGCTTACTGTAATTGCAGTAATCATCGCAATCATTCTGGTATTCCTTCTTGCTGCAATTCTCATTCTCAACTTCGCACCTGACAGTGCCCTTGGAATGAAGCTTGATTCAATCATTCAGTCAATTTCATATTTTGGTACAGATATCAGCGGTGATGACGGATATTTGCTATAATTGGAAGTTTACGTGCAGCGACAGTCTGATCTGTCGCTGCTGTTGTATTATTACCGGATTATCCGGGGAGGAATAATATGAGAAAATTTCAGAATTTTGAAACATACACTCAGCCCGATCAGGAAAGACCGGTGCGAACGAAAAAAGCCAGAAGGAAAGAAAGAAAACAGCACAAGGGACTCGGAGTATTCATTAGCGTAGTAGCCATTGTCTGTGCCCTTATAGCAGGCCTTGCCGGATACATTACTGACTGGCTGTGGTTCAAGGATCTGGGATACACTGCAGTGTTCTGGAAGGAACTGCTTACCAAGCTCGAGCTGGGCATCCCTGTATTCATTGTTATTACACTGCTTGTAAGATTCTATCTGAGAACACTTAAGAACGGATATTTCAGAAAGATCGAATCGCACGAGATACCTGATGAGAGGAAGCTTAATAAGGTCTCATGGGTTCTGGCTGCACTTACAGGACTGGTGTCGGCAATCGTTTCTGCAAAGACGCTGTGGCTAAGCTATCTGAGCGCAGCTAACTCGACAGGCTTCAGCCTGAAGGATCCGATTTTTAACCTGGACATATCATTCTATGTGTTCAAGCTGGCATTCCTTACCAAGCTGAACAATCTCGTAATATTTGCGGTAATTGGAATAATAGTGGTTACGGTTATCTATTACACCATGCTTGTTTCGGTAAGAACTCCTGATTTCTTCGAGCGTGAGGAGGAGCCTGAGTTTGAGGCTGAGCCTGAGCCTGAGGAACCATTCAATCCTTTCAATCCGGGTACCTTCAGAAAGAAGCAGGCACCGAAGAGAAAGATGCAGATTAACGAGGGCAACATGCACATGCTTCTCAGCATTGCTTCAGGAAAGCTTACCTTCCTCGGCATCATCCTTTACCTGATGGTGGCTGCAGACTTCGCACTGAAGCAGTTCAACCTGCTTCATGCTCACACAGGTGTTGTATATGGCGCCGGATTCACGGATGTTAACATCACGCTGTGGATATACAGGGCGGTAATGGTACTCTGCGGAGTCGGAGCAATAGCTCTTGCGATTCACATGCGCAAAAAAGAATACCGCAAGCTGCTGAGAGTTCCCGTGCTGATACTGATTGTTTTTGCACTCGGAACAGGCGCTTCAATCCTTGTTCAGAACCTCGTAGTTAGTCCTGACGAGATAAACAAGGAGACCAAGTACTTAAACAACAACATCGAGTATACAAGATATGCTTACGGACTTGATGACATAACTGTTGAACCATATGCGGCAGACAATTCCCTGACAGGAAACGTCATTGCGGACAATGACCAGACAATAAGCAATATCAGAATCAACGACTATGCTCCGGTTGAGCAGTATTACAATCAGACACAGAGCATAAGACAGTATTACAAGTTCAATGACGTTGATATCGACAGATATACAATAAACGGCAAGCTTACTCAGACATATCTTTCGGCAAGAGAGATTGATGAGGAGAAGATCTCCGATACATGGATCAACAGACATATCAAGTACACTCACGGCTACGGAACTGCAGTATCACAGGTTAACGCCGTTACTGCAAGCGGACAACCGGATGTAGTTGTAGGAAACATTCCTCCTGAGGCAGAGTCAAAGGAGCTTGAGATTACAAGACCTGAGATATACTTCGGAGAGCTGACCAACGACTACATTATTGTAAACACCAAGGAGTCAGAGTTCGACTACCCTGACGGTAGCGAGAATAAGTACACAAAGTACGAGGGAAAGAAGGGAATAAAGCTCAATCTCTTCAACAGAGTTCTTTATGCAATAAGAGAGGGAAGCCTTAAGATTCTCGTATCCGGAAATATTACTTCGGAATCAAAGATAATCTACAACAGAAATGTTGTGGAAAGAGTCAGAAAGATAATGCCGCAGCTGTCATATGAGGATGATCCTTATATGATAAATGTTGACGGAAAGCTCTACTGGGTTGTAGATGCATATACAACAAGTGCATACTACCCATATTCAGAGCCATACTCAGGAGAAATCGGATCGACCAACTATATCAGGAATTCGATTAAGGTAGTTGTTGATGCATATGAGGGAAGCGTTAACTACTACATAGCTGACAAGGATGATCCTATTGCGAAGACATTCAAGAAGATCTATCCAAGTCTTTTCAAGGATTACTCAGAGATGCCTGAGAACATGAGAAGTCACATGAGATATCCTAACACTCTCTTCAAGATCCAGGCCGGAGTGTACTCCAAGTATCACATGACAGATGCAAAGGTCTTCTATCAGAAGGAGGACATGTGGGACATCGCTCACCAGATCTACGGAACAGAGAATGTTCAGATGGAGCCAAGCTACTACATCTTCAAGCTTCCAAGCGAGGACAAGGCAGAGTTCATGAACATGATTCCGTTCACACCTAAGTCGAAGCAGAACATGACTGCTCTGATGATGGCAAGAAACGATCAGGAGAATTACGGCAAGCTGGTAGTATACACCTTCCCTAAGAACAAGACTGTATACGGACCAATGCAGATAGAGGCTCAGATTGATCAGAATACAGAGATCTCTAAGGAGTTCTCGCTATGGAACGACTCCGGCTCGAAATACTCAAGAGGCGACCTGTTCGTAATTCCAATCGGCACTTCGCTGCTGTACGTAGAGCCTGTTTACCTTGAGGCTTCAAATGAGGCAATTCCTGAGGTAAAGAGGGTAATCGTCGCATACGGAGACAGAATAGCTTACGAGAAGACTCTTGGAGAGGCGCTTTCGAGTCTGTTCGAGGGCAATTTCGACGGAGTTGACAGCAACAACACAGATGGAAGCTCGGGCGTTTCTGCAGGTGGAGAGTCACTCGAATCGCTGGCAAGAAAGGCTAACTCAGAGTATGAGGCAGCGGTAGAGTGCCAGAGACAGGGCGACTGGGAAGGCTACGGAAAGCATCTTGACAAGCTCGAGAGCTATCTGAAGAAACTGGCCGGCAACTAAGACAAAAGGGAACAATCATTAAAGACAGGGGGATGACAATGCATAAATTTGATCTTGACAAGATGCTGTATACGCTGACGCCGGATGAGCACGATGTGATTACTGTGAGCAAGCTTCTCACAGCGCATCCGGAGGTAAAATTCGTATCACTTACAGGTGTTGACCTTGGCAACCACAACACAGACGAGAAGATTCCGGTAAGGACCTTCATAGAGGATATGGAGAAGGTTCTCGAGTCCGGAGTGCAGACTGACGGATCATCAGTTGCTCTTCCTGTCATTGCAGACCTTTCTAATGCAAGAGTAGATATCGTGCCGGATATGGATGTTAACTGGTATGTTGAGTACAACTGGAACAACATCGACTCCAAGACAGGCCTTCCTGTGGGAACACTCAGAATCCCGTCCTTCCTTAAGCACAACGGAGAGGATTTCGTAGGATCAAGAGCGTTCCTCAAGAGAGCTGTAAAGCGCTTCGGAGACGAGCTCGAGAATATTGTAAGAGCTAATCCTTATGTTATTGAGCACATTGGCGGGGTCGACAACGTCGATGATATCGAGAAGCTGTCTCTGACTAATGCAACTGAGCTCGAGTTCTGGGTCAAGACACCTGATGACAGGGCGGACAGAGACCAGCTCTTCACCTCACAGGAGCTTAAGGAGCAGTACTGGAAGAGAACAATCGGACCTGTTGGAACTGCACTTGAGCAGACACTGGAGGTTCTCGATCACTACGGCTTCGGCGTTGAGATGGGTCACAAGGAGGTAGGTGGAGTACGTGCCAAAATGGGCAACTCCGGACAGTATGACCACATCATGGAGCAGCTTGAGGTTGACTGGAAATACGCGAGCCCTATGCAGGCTGCAGACAACGAGAGCCAGGTAAAGCATATCGTAAGAGATATCTTCAGATACAACGGACTTGAGGTTACCTTCCTCGCAAAGCCGGTATACGGAGTTGCAGGTAACGGAGAGCACACACACTTCGGTGTGGCAGCAAAGCTTAAGGACGGCAGACTCATCAACTTGTTCGAGTCTTCAGACAGAGAAAACGAGTTCATGAGCCCTATAGGCTATGGTGCTCTGATGGGAATTCTCAGAAACTATGAGATCATGAACCCTATCGTATGTCCGACACACGATGCCTTCCAGAGGCTGAAGCCGGGCTTCGAGGCTCCTGTATGTATCGTAACATCTCTCGGAAAGGGACATGATACACCGTCACGTAACAGAACAGTCCTCATCGGACTTGTAAGAGATTTCGAGAACCCTCTGTCAACAAGATTTGAGCTTAGATCTCCAAATCCTCACAGCAATACATATCTTATTATCGGAGCAGGCTATAACCTGATGCTCGACGGAATAAGAGCATGTCTTGAGGCGGGCAAAACCTCAGCAGACCTGGAGAAGTCAATCTCGAAGTCATACGGCGAGGAGGATTTCTATCTCGAGAAGAACAGAGAGTACAGATGTGAGAAGAATGTTTTCACAGAGTTCACCCCTGAAGAAAGAGAGCGGCTCTTCGGCAAAATGCCGGCAACAGTATGGGAGAACTTCAAGGCGTTCGACATATATAAGGACAGAATGGATATTCTGACAGGCGGAAGTGCTGTTGACGCAAAAATCATAGAGTCATTTACAGCGCAGATGCTTCTTAAGTGGACAACAGAGTATCATGACAGAAGACTGTCCAACCAGATGGATTTCCTCAGAGGATGCAAGCTTCGTCACGACGAGGAGGCAACAGATTACGATCTTGAGAACTGGAAGAGTGTCAAGGAGCTTAGGGATCTTCTCGGCAAGGACTCTCTTGAGAAGATGTCACTGCTCTCGCAGGCTAAGAAAGCACTTGATGACGGTGACCTCGAGAAGGCATCGGATCTTGAGCTTGAAATCCAGACAGCAACAGAAAAACTTAGAAAAGAATACAACAGGTATATCAAGAACCTGTTTTAACGGAGGAATGAAAAATGCTCGACATTAAAAGAATCAGAGAAAACTATGAAGACGTCAGAACTGCCGTAGAAAGAAGGGGCAAGGGGTCCTTCGGCATTGAGAATGTTCTTGAGCTTGACTCCAGAAGAAGAGAGCTTCTTGCTGAGGTTGAGGCTATGAAGAGCAGACAGAATGCTGCTTCTAAGGAAGTTCCGAAGCTGAAGAAGGAAGGAAAGGACACTGCAGAGCTTTTTGCAGAGATGAAGAAGCTGTCTGCTTCAATTAAGGAGCTTGACTCCAAGGTAAGCGAGGTTGAGGAGGAGCTTAGAGCTGTTCTTCTAGGTGTTCCTAACACTCCATATGCAGAGGTTCAGGACGGACTTGATGATTCCGACAATGTGGAGCTTAGAAAGGTCGGAACACCAAGAGAGTTCGATTTCGAGGCCAAGGCACACTGGGACATCGGAGAGGACCTTGATATCCTCGATTTCGAAAGAGCAGGAAAGATCTCAGGAGCAAGATTTACAGTATACAAGGGTCTCGGAGCAAGACTCGAAAGAGCAGTAATCAACTTCATGCTCGATCTCCACACAGAGGAGCAGGGATATACTGAGATTCTCCCTCCTTTCATGGTTAACAGAACAGCAATGACCGGAACAGGACAGCTTCCTAAGTTCGAGGATGACATGTTCTATCTTCCTGCTAAGGATTTCTTCCTGATTCCGACAGCAGAGGTTCCTGTGACAAACCTGAGAGCACAGGAAATCATGTCTGCTGATGAGCTTCCTGTATACTACACAGCCTATACACCATGCTTCCGTAAAGAGGCGGGCTCTGCAGGAAGAGACACAAGAGGTCTTATCCGTCAGCACCAGTTCAACAAGGTTGAGATGGTTAAGTTCGTAGCTCCGGAGACTTCATACGACGAGCTCGAGAAGCTTACACTTGATGCAGAAGAGATTCTTAAGAGACTTGGAATTCCATACAGAGTTGTAAGGCTCTCTGCCGGAGATCTCGGCTTCTCAGCAGCAATGACCTATGACATCGAAGTATGGATGCCAAGCTACGGAAGATATGTTGAGATTTCAAGCTGCTCGAACTTCGAGGATTATCAGGCAAGAAGAGCGAACATCCGCTTCAAGAGAGACAAGGAGCACAAGCCTGAGTTCGTTCATACACTCAACGGCTCCGGTCTGGCTGTAGGAAGAACAGTTGCGGCAATTCTTGAGAATTACCAGAACGAGGATGGAAGCGTAACAGTGCCAGAGGTATTAAGACCATACTTTGGAAGAGATATTATCAAGTAATGAGCGGAATAACAGATTTTCTGATAGAACATAAGAATAGCAACGCAGTATCTTTTCACATGCCGGGACATAAAGGCAGGAGTGAGATATTCACGAAATCGGGTTTTGCCCCTTGGATCAGCGATATGGTCGGAAACGACATTACGGAGATTCCGGGGGCTGACGCTCTTTTTTGCCCGAGGAGCTCGATAAAGGAAGTTATGGATATGTATGCTGCGCTCTACGGCGCAAAGCATACTGAGCTTCTGGTCAATGGCTCAAGTGCGGGTGTCATGGCGTCGATACTGTCTGTGGTTCCAAGAGGCGGGAAGCTGGTGCTTGGAAGAAACTCGCATCACTCGGCATACAGCGCGATGAGACTTGGAGGAATACGGCCTTGCTACCTGAGACCTCAGATAAGCCGCAAATATGGACTGCTTGGTGCTGTTTTGCCCGAGGAGGTAGACAACGTCCTTTCGCTAAACCCTGATGCCAGAGCAGTGCTTATCACAAGTCCGAACTACTACGGCGTGCTGTCGGATATTGAGGCAATCGCAGCTGTGTGCAGGCATCACAAGGCGATTCTTATCGTGGATCAGGCTCACGGCGCACATCTTAAGTTCTTCGATGATACAAGGACTCCGGATGAGGCAGGGTATATAAGATACTCTGCGGCAGAAAATCAGAAGGCTGACATAGTTATCAACAGCACACATAAGACGCTTCTGTCGTTCACTGGCTCCGGAATACTGAATGTGATGAGCGATAGGGTTGATGTTCAGAAGCTGGCTGATAATCTAAGAATGCTCCAGACCACAAGCCCGTCGTACATTCTTATGAGCAGTCTGGATGTTAACTGCCGAATAATGAGCAGATGGGGGAGTGAAATCATTTCGGACTGGGCAGAGGATCTGAAATACTTCTATAGAAGAGCGCACGGAATGAAAGGGCTGACAGTGGTAAGAGGCGCAGAGCTTGATGCGACAAAGATCAACATAAGCCTGTCAGAATTCGGCATAAATGGAAGCCGGCTGGACAAGGAGCTTAGGTACAACGGGATATTCTCTGAGATGGTTCACGGGGATTACGTTATGCTCATGACAGGAGCAGGAAACAGACGAGAGGACTATGTCAGACTGATAAAGGCTATTGAAAGAATAATTGAAGCATATGGGGTTGAGAGTGCAAAACCGTCGCCGCTTGCGACAATCCCGGATTTCGTGCTTGAGCCGGCAGCTCTTCCGGAGGAGAAGGAGCTTGTGCCGCTATATAGAGCAGAGGGCAGAATACTGCATGAACCGATAATTACATATCCGCCGGGATCTCCGATTGCCTGTCCGGGAGAGAGGCTGTCATACGATGTGATAGCATATATCTCCGAGGCGATTGCACACGGCGATACGATGTCGGGCGTTGATGATGAGGGCATGATATGGGTAGGTGCCCGTTAAAATTTGTTAAATAGTAAATTAGTGAACTTTTTGTGAAGGATTTGTAGTATAATGCTCGATGTATGGTTATGTATATTAAGAAAAACAGAAAGGAAGGTTTCTAGTAGGAATGAGTCATGGTAGACATTTACCTAGCATCCATGTACCGCATCACAAGAATACTGCCGGTCGAGAGACTGAGGTGATGCCAATTCCTGACGTTGTTAAGATCTGTATGTCACAGAGCATCGGAGCACCTTGCAAGCCACTCGTCGAGAAGGGTGACTA
The DNA here is from genome assembly GCA_946006945.1 of uncultured Clostridia bacterium. Lineage (GTDB taxonomy): Bacteria > Bacillota > Clostridia > Peptostreptococcales > Anaerovoracaceae > Crickella. The sequence goes on from CAMFZN010000003.1 coordinate 41,089, forward strand.
CGTAAAGGTTGGACAGAGAATCGGTGATACAGATGCTTTTGTCAGCGCACCGGTACACTCAAGCGTATCGGGAACTGTAACTGACATCGTTCAGGTTCGTGGATCAATGGGTGGTTTTGAGACACTTATTGTTATCGAAACAGATAAGAAGCAGGAAGTAAGCGAGGAGGTAAAGGTACCTTCAGTTGATAGCTTCGAGGATTTCGTAAAGGCTGTAAGAGACTGCGGTCTTGTAGGTCTTGGAGGAGCATCTTTCCCAACACATATCAAGCTTAACCCTAAGAACCTCGAGGAGGTTGACACTCTTATCGTTAACGCTGCAGAGTGTGAGCCATTCATCACTGGCGATAACAGAGAGATGGTTGAGGACGGACAGGATGTTCTTGACGGAATGAAGCTCATCATGAAGTATCTCGATCTCAAGGTTGGATATATTGCTGTTGAGTCAAACAAGCCGGACGCTATCGAGAACCTTAAGAGACTTATTGAGCAGAACGGATATGATGACATCAAGATTCATATCATGCCATCAAGCTATCCAAAGGGAGCAGAGCGTGTAATGGTATACGAGGTTACAGGCAAGGTAATGAACGCAGGAGTTCTTCCGGCACAGCTCGGAATCATCCTCGACAACGTTACTACAGTAGGTATCCTCGGCAACTACTTCAGAACAGGAATGCCTCTTACAAGAAGAAGAGTTACTGTTGACGGAGACGCTGTTGCTGATCCTAAGAACGTTTTCGCACCTATCGGTACCCAGATTGCAGACGTAGTTGAGTTCTGCGGCGGATACAAGAAGGAGCCAAGAAAGATTGTAATGGGCGGACCTATGATGGGTCGTGCAACTAAGTCAGATGAGTCTGTAACAATGAAGAACACAGGTTCACTTCTCTGCTTCAGCAAGGAGATCGCTGAGGTTAAGGAGGAGACAGGCTGCATCAACTGCGGAAGATGTATGAGAGCTTGTCCATTCGGACTCGTTCCTGTTATCTATGCAGAGGCTTATGCTCGTAAGGACGTAGAGAGACTTAACAGATTCAATGTTATGCAGTGCATGGAGTGCGGAAGCTGCAGCTTCATCTGCCCTGCAAGAAGACCTCTCTCATTCACTAACAAGCTAGCTAAGGGAATGGTAAAGGAGGCATCAGCGAAGTAATATGGATAAGAAATTTCATACTAATCTGATAGTATCCTCTGCTCCGCACATTGTAACGGATGCGGATACTACCAAGCTTATGGGAACTGTGCTTCTCGCACTTGCACCATCACTTGTTGCATCAACATACATCTTCGGAATGAGAGTAATCCTTCTCACTGCAGTATGTGTTGTTGCTTCAGTTGGATTCGAGTGGATTTACAACCAGATCATGCACAGAAAGCAGACTGTTGGAGACCTTTCAGCAGCACTTACAGGTGTTCTGATTGCATTCAACGTACCATCCAACTTCCCAATCTGGATGGCAATCATAGGCTGCTTCTTCGCAATCATCATCGTAAAGCAGCTTTATGGAGGAATTGGAAAGAACTTTGTTAACCCTGCTATCACAGCAAGAATCTTCCTTTTCATTTCTTTCGCAAGCGCAATGTCAACATGGCCTCTGCCTAAGATGCAGCAGACTGCCGACGCTGTAACAGGGGCTACTCCTCTAGGAGTTCTCGCTGAGTCAGGTGAGGCAACTACATCACTCAGAGACATGTTCTTTGGATTCACAGGCGGATCAACAGGAGAGGTATGTGCAGCAGCACTTCTTCTCGGCGGAATCTTCCTTATCGTTAAGAAGGTTATTTCACCTGTAATCCCAGCTACATTCATCGGAACTGTATTTGTGATCGCTCTCATCTACACTCAGAGCTTCACAATGGCACTCTGGCACGTATGTGCAGGTGGAGTAATGCTCGGAGCATTCTTCATGGCTACAGACTATGTAACTTCACCTAAGATGGTATCAGGACAGATTATCTTCGGTATCGGATGCGGAATTATTACAATGGTAATCAGACTCTTCGGTTCATATCCTGAGGGAGTATCATTCTCAATTCTTCTTATGAACATCTGCACACCGCTGATTAACAACCTGTCATATAAATTATATTGTGGAGGTGGCAAGAATGAAAAATAACGATAACGCTTACCACAATTTCGTAAAGCCGATTGTAGTTCTCGTAGCTATCTGCTTCGTAGTTACTTTCGCGCTTGCATATGTATACGGAATCACAGCTCCAATCATTGCAGAGAACACTGCAAAGGCTGCTAACGAGGCAAGAACAGAGCTTCTTGCTGACGCAAAGGGAGCATTCACAATGTACGCTGACGAGAACAGCAACACTGATAAGCTCGTTGTTCTCGAGGAGAAGAAGGTATATGCAACTGACTGCTACACTGCTGATAACGGAAGCGGAATGGTAGTAACAGTTAAGTCAAACTCATACGGCGGACTTCTTACAGCTATGATCGGTATCGACAAGGATGGAGCAGTAACTGCAGTTAAGGTAACAGCTCACTCTGATACACCTGGTGTAGGAACAAAGGCTCAGGAGCCTGGTCACCTTGCTCAGTACAAGGGCTACAATGCAATAGGAAATGTTGAGATTAAGGCAGATCCTGCAATTAACCACGTATCAGGAGCTTCAATCTCATCAGGAGCTATTCACAAGGCTGTATGCTGTGCGCTCGAACAGTTTAAGGCAAATGGAGGTGTAAACTAATGGAAAACAAGACAAGCAAGCTCTCCATTCTGCTTAATGGAATCATCAAGGAGAACCCTGTACTCGTTCTCCTGCTCGGAACATGTCCTGCACTTGCAACTTCATCATCTGTTGCCAACGGTATCGGAATGGGTCTTTCAGCAACTGCAGTACTCATCTGTTCAAACATGGTAATTTCATTACTTCGTAATGTAATTCCGGACAAGGTTAGAATTCCTTGCTACATCGTAATCATTGCCGGATTCGTAACTGTTGTACAGTTCGTTCTTCAGGCATATGTACCATCACTGTATGCATCACTAGGTCTCTTTATTCCGCTGATCGTAGTTAACTGCGTAATCCTCGGAAGAGCAGAGGCATTCGCTAACAAGAATACTGTAATCGATTCTGCTTTTGACGGTATCGGTATCGGTCTTGGATTCACACTTGCACTCGGTGCTATGGGTCTTATCAGAGAGCTCTTCGGAGCCGGAACTATTCTCGGATTCACAATCATCCCTGAGCAGTTCACAGTATCATTCTTTGGTCTTGCACCTGGCGGATTCTTCGTATATGGAATCCTTATCGCACTTCTTAATGCGGCAACAAAGGGCAAGGCTCTTAAGGCAAAGAGCTTCAGCTGCGGAGTATGTCCTATGTACAGCTCATGTAACGTAGCAGAGGCAAACGAGGAAATTCTAGAGAAAGGAGCTGCTAAGTAATGGTAAATCTTATCGTAATATTCATGGCCGTTGTTCTCGTTAACAACTTCCTGCTTTCACAGTTCCTTGGAATCTGCTCATTCCTCGGAGTATCAAACAAGCTAAGCTCATCTGTAGGTATGGGTGGCGCTGTAATCTTCGTAATGTTCATTGCGGAGCTCGTTACATGGCCAATCCAGCAGCTTCTTGACAAGTTCGAGATCGGATACCTTCAGACTGTAGTATTCATTCTTGTAATCGCATCACTTGTACAGTTCGTAGAGATGTTCATGAAGAAGTATCTCCCTGCACTCCAGAAGGCGCTCGGAATCTTCCTTCCGCTTATCACTACTAACTGCGCAATCCTTGGTGCAACAATTAACGCTATTAACTATGGATATACCTATGCTCAGTCAATCGTATACGCAGTAGGCGCAGGAGTTGGTTACCTTGTAGCTATGGTTCTGTTCGCTGGTGTACGTGAGGAGAAGCTGTGGGATGACAGCCTCGTGCCTACACCTTTCAAGGGTGTTCCAATGGTACTCATCAGTGCTACAATCCTTTCACTCTCATTCATGGGCTTCACAGGTCTGTTCCAGTAAGGAGGGAAGCAAATGAGTAATCTAGTAACACCGGTATTAATGGTTATGGTTGCAGGACTTGTTGCTTCAGCACTTCTTGTAATCGCATCAAAAGTATTCTATGTTCCAGTTGACGAGCGAGTAACAGCTATCACAGAGGCGCTTCCTGGTGCTAACTGCGGTGGCTGCGGATTCGCAGGCTGCGGAGATTATGCTAACTCACTTGTAGAGAATCCTGATCTTCCTTGCAACAAGTGTGCTCCTGGTGGAGCTGCATGTGCAGAGGCAATTGCAAAGATTCTTGGCAAGAGTGCCGGAGCAACTGAGCCACAGGTTGCACAGGTTATGTGTAACGGAACTTGCGGAGCTACTACTCCAATTCTTGAGTGGCAGGGACTTCAGTCATGTAAGGGAGCAAAGGGCTTCTTCACAACTCCATCTGCATGTATGCAGGGATGTATTGGACTCGGCGACTGCGTTAACGCTTGCCAGTTCGATGCAATCGGAGTAATCGACGGAAGAGCTGTTGTTAACAGAACAAACTGCGTAGCATGCGGAGCATGCGTTGGAACATGTCCACAGAGCATTATCAAGCTTGTTCCTCTTAAGGCACAGGTTCATGTAATGTGCTCAAATACAGACAAGGCACCTGTAGCTATGAAGGCATGTAAGAATGCATGTATCGGCTGCGGAAAGTGTGCTAAGGCATGTAACTTTGGAGCAATCACTGTTGAGAACTTCAATGCAACTATTGATCCTGACAAGTGCAAGAGCTGCGGAATGTGCGTAGTTGAGTGCCCAACAGGAGCTATCAATACTTACAAGGTTCTTACAGCAGCACAGGCTGAGAAGTTCAAGGCTGCTAACAAGGCTAAGGCTGAGAAGGCAAAGAAGGCTGCAGAGGAAGCAAAGGCTGCTGCTGCAACTGAGGCTTAATCAGAGCCGTCTCACATAGAGATAATTCTATATGACATGATAAACCTGCGGGCGACCGCAGGTTTTATTCTGGGATAAAGACTGTGGTATAATAGCGGTATGTTTAAGAGATTTTTTACGAAGGCTGATATCGTTTTGCTCGTGATACTGGTGGCCGCAGGACTTGCGACATCAGTCTTTTTGGCGTTATCAGGTGATGCAGGATCAAAGGTAATAATCGAGTCAGACGGAAAGCTATATGCAACCTACAGGCTTGATCAGAACATAAGCGTGGAGGTCAAGTCAAAGAACGGAACAAACACTGTTGTAATAGAGAATGGAAGGGTTGATGTTACCCAGGGAAGCTGCAGGAATCAGGTCTGTGTGGAGCATGCGACCATTAGCCGATCAGGAGAATCAATAGTGTGTCTTCCTAACAGGCTGCTTGTCAAAATAGAAGGAGAAGGAGGTGACGGTCCGGATGTCATCTCGGGATAACAGAACAGGAAGAGTGGCGAGGCTGTCGCTTCTTATCGCTGTAGCAATGATATTCTCATATGTGGAGGCAATAATTCCGTATAACCCGGGAATTCCGGGTATTAAGCTTGGCCTTGCTAATCTTGTCACAGTGCTGGCCTTGTATCTTATGGGACCTAAAGAGGCTGCAACCGTTAACTTCATAAGAGTCATAATATCCGGACTTCTGTTCAATGGAGCTTTTGCCGCTGTATATGCGCTTGCAGGTGCGGCTCTTAGTCTTGCAGGCATGGTGCTTCTTAAGAAAACGGGATTGTTCAGCATAACAGGAGTCAGCATGGCGGGAGGAGTGCTTCATAATCTTGGACAGCTGATCGTAGCGTCCCTGATTATTGAGGACCTTAAGATGTTTTTCTACTTTCCGGTACTGCTCTTCAGCGGAATAGTTGCGGGAATTGCGATAGGAATTGCGTCTGCCCTGCTTGAAGACAGACTCAGGAAATCGCTAAGGCTATGACGGCAGTCCTGAAGAATTGATTGAATATACGCATAGAAAATGCAGGTGGGATGAACCCTTACGGCTCATCAGCACCTGCAGCGTTTATATCTCATGGAATTCTTAAACTGGGTTCTTGAAAGTGCAGAATATGCAAGGCAGCAGATAATTGAAGCAATTATTATCTCGATTGCCTTAGGCAGCATGCACGATGCTGCAGCAATCCAGTTGCCGAATATAAGAGTCTCGGATACGAAGTGACCTGCCATGGATACGACTGTGACTCCGATATAGCCCAGAAGCTCAAATACCGGAATTGAAGAGTGACATGTGCACTCCGTCGGCTTCACCCTGTCGATGAAGAAACCGAATACAAGAACACAGAGAAGGTTAATAATGAAGGTTGGAAGAGCCCAGAAGGCATAGCCGCCCATAAGATCTGTAAGAGCTGTTCCAACTGCACCTGCGAAGCAGGCATACTTCCTTGGAAGAATCATGGTGCTGAGAAGGAGTGCCGAGAAGCCGAAGTGGACGTAGCACTCGGGTCCTATCGGAATCCTTATTAACAATGTACAAAGAAAAACAATGGCCGTCAGCATGGCTGTCAGAACCAGAGTGTTGATGCGTCTGCTGTTCATATGTTAAACCTCCGGGGATTTGAAGTGAAATAGGCATTACATTTAGTAACTGTGTATATTATAATACAAGTTAAATGAATAAATAAAGAATACAGATAGGAGAATTAGCCTTGAAAAGTATTTTGCTTAATCTTGACAGCAGCTCAGACAAGAACCTGTACGAGCAGGTGTATGAGGCGCTAAAGAATGACATAGTATCAGGAAAGCTGGGCAAGGGCACGAAGCTCCCATCGCTTCGAAAACTGTCCGCGGACAATGGAATAAGCATTACAACGATTGATACCGCATACAGCCAGCTTCTCGTAGAGGGATATATCGAAAGCAGACCGAAGTCAGGCTACTATGTACGCGAAAGCATAGAGGAGATTTCCGGAGGAAGTCCGGATTCTGAAGCTGAGGGAATCGAGGCATATCTTGGAGAGGAGACAAGCCGAAGCGCAAGAATGGCCTCAAGCGACGGCAAGGTCGTTTACGACGAGAAGAGCTTTGATTTCACCAGATGGAAGAGATGCATGAACAAGGTCTTTAATGACCACTCCAGGCTTCTAAGAACTCCTGCCGATGTAAAGGGAGAGCCGGCATTACGGTATGAGCTGGCAAAACACCTGTATCAGAGTAGAGGAGTGAAGTGTACGCCGGAGCAGATTATCATCGGAGCGGGAACGCAGCAGCTCATGATACAGCTGACAAGGATTCTTAAGGCAATCGGTGTGGAGAATGCTCTGACGGAGAAGCCGGGATATGGGCCTGTCAGAAACATATTTAAGGATGAAGGATTTCCGCTTACAGAGATACCTGTTAACCAGAGCGGAATCATTCTTGAGAAGCTTCCAAGCAATATCAGAAGTGTAGTATATGTATGTCCGTCTAATCAGTTCCCAAGCGGAGCTGTGATGCCTGCGGCAAGAAGATATGAGCTTATCAAGTGGGCGAAGGCGAATGACAGTTATGTTCTTGAGGATGATTATGACAGTGAGCTGAGATATTTCGGAAAGCCAATCCCTGCAATGCAGGGAATGGACAGCGACGGCAGAGTAATCTATCTCGGAGCTTTCTCAAGCACACTTTTCGCTTCAATAAAGATAAGCTACATGGTTCTTCCGGAGGAGCTTATGAAGGTATTCGAGGAGAGAAAGAGCCTGTATGCTCAGACCTGCTCGAAGGCGGAGCAGCTGTGCCTTTCGCTCTACATGGAGGACGGCTCGTATTACGCTCATATAAGAAAGCTTAGAAGACTGTATTCTTCAAAACTTGATATTACGATGGAGCTGTTCAGAAAGCATGGTGAGGGCATCATTGAGGCGGTAAACTCTCAGTCGGGACTTGCAGTAATGCTGAAGATAAGAAGCCAGCTGCCGGCGGCCGAGCTCTGCAGGATAGCGGAGCAGCTCGGCCTTACGATGAAGGCGGTCGACGACCTGTGCACCGATGAGGAGAAGGTCGTGTACTTCTATTTCTACATGGTGCCGGAAAGTCTGCTTAAGATAATTGTTAAGATGTTTATCCAGAAGGTGGCGCCGAGGAAGAGGTAGTCGCGCTTGAAGCGGGACGCGCGAGAGGAGGCGCCGGAGCAGAGCTCAGGATTGGAAAGTGCGGAGGCGCCGGGAGGCGCGCCGGGCAGGTCGAAAGGCGCGCCAAGGGGGCGCGCTAGAGGGAGACG
>CAMFZN010000004.1 GCA_946006945.1 uncultured Clostridia bacterium
AAAAAAATACTTCGCATTCAGCATCTTTTTTCCGAGCTGCTGCGTCACAGCTTTCACTCATGCTCAGTCATATACTTAAGTATGCTCCTTCGCATTCATTCAGCGTTCCTTGTATCTCGAAAAAATACTTCGCATTCAGCATCTTTTTTCCGAGCTGCTGCGTCACAGCTTTCTTCCCGGCTGCGGCCAGGAAGATGTTCCAGTCTTTCAACTTGGAAAATTGGCGACCGAGAACGGGCTCGAACCGTCGACCTCCAGCGTGACAGGCTGGCATTCTAACCAACTGAACTACTCGGCCATAAAATAATGGTGGGCGTAATAGGGCTCGAACCTATGACCCTCTGCTTGTAAGGCAGATGCTCTCCCAGCTGAGCTATACGCCCTTAACTTGGTAGCGGCGAGTGGACTTGAACCACTGACCTTCCGGGTATGAACCGGACGCTCTAGCCAGCTAAGCTACGCCGCCACATTTCAAAGTGCAGCCGAATTTCAGACTGCTTGATTATAATAACAAAACCAAAGTACATTGTCAACAACTATTTTTAAAAATATGATATAATGTTGAGTACGTTACGTCATGCTATTATTTCGAGATGTGCCCAGGCACATCGTCATTGATGATATACTATTTCGAGGAGAAATACAAGAGATGAATACACCTAATCCAATTGCTTTTACATTATTCGGTTTTGATGTCAGATGGTACGGCGTTCTGATAGCTTCTGCAATGTGTCTTGCTGTGCTCATATCCTCAAGGCGTTCTGCCAGGGTCGGAATTGAGCCGGACTCTATCCTGGACCTCGCGATATGGATGCTTCCAATCGGCGTAATCGGTGCAAGAGCATACTATGTAATCTTTAACAGCAGCATCTACCACAGCTTCTATGATGTCATCAACATAAGAAACGGAGGTCTTGCGATTCACGGAGGTCTTATTGCCGGGCTTGTGGTCCTTCTTGTTTTCTGCAGAGCAAAAGGAATTAATCCTCTTAATATGTCAGACCTCATAATTCCATCTGTAGCGCTCGCACAGAGCATCGGCAGATGGGGCAACTACTTCAACAGCGAGGCTCACGGCGGACCGACAGACCTGCCTTGGGGAATAATGGTAGATGGCGTTAAAGTGCATCCTACTTTTTTGTACGAATCCATATGGTGCTTCATACTGTTTTTCGTTCTGTCGTATGTGTTCTCACACAGACGCTTCGAGGGACAGGTTGTCTGTCTCTACGGAGTTCTGTACTCAGTGGAAAGATTCCTTGTTGAAGCACTCAGAACCGACTCTCTGATGATAGGTCCGTTCAAGCAGGCTCAGGTAATAAGCATCCTGTGCATCATAGTATCCGCCAGCCTTTATGTATATCTTAGAAGGGCGTCTCAATTGAAAGACAAGAGATAATATGATAGAATTATTAACCGATGTCAGAGCATTGCTTCGTGGCATCAATTCATTGTTACACCAGAATTATTACTTAAGATAAGGAGATTTCAATACATATGAAATTAGGTATCGTAGGTCTGCCTAACGTCGGCAAGAGTACACTGTTCAATGCGATTACAAAGGCCGGTGCAGAGGCTGCCAACTACCCTTTCTGCACAATTGAACCTAATGTTGGTGTTGTTACAGTTCCGGATGAGAGAGTAACAAAGCTCAGCGAGGTTTATAACTCAAAGAAGACGATATATACAACAATCGAATTCTGCGATATCGCAGGACTTGTAAAGGGTGCATCGAGAGGCGAGGGTCTCGGCAACAAGTTCCTTGGACACATCAGAGAGGTTGAGGCAATTGTTCACGTCGTAAGATGCTTCGAGGACGAGAACATTGTTCATGTTGACGGAACAATAGATCCTGTTAATGACATCGAGACAATCAACACCGAGCTTATCATTGCGGATACTGAAGTTCTCGAAAGAAGAATACAGAAAGCTGCAAAGCAGCTCAAGGCTGATAAGAGCATCCAGAAGGAGCTCGACCTTCTTAACAGAATCAATGATTTCCTCATGACAGGTCAGTCTGCAAGAATGATGGAGCTTGACGAGGAGGAGGCTGAATATGTAAAGAGTCTGGACCTTCTTTCATACAAGCCTGTTATCTATGCTGCAAATGTATCAGAGGATGATGCGGCAAGCGAGACGAATGAATATGTTGAAAGAGTAAGAGAGTTCGCAGCCAAGGAGAATTCTGAGGTTGTAGTTGTATGCGCCAAGATAGAATCTGAACTGAGCGAGCTTGATGATGAGGAGAAGGCAATGTTTCTTGAGGAGCTTGGAATCGAAGAGTCAGGTCTCGACAAGCTTATCAAGTCATCATACTCACTTCTTAACCTCATCTCATTTATTACAACAGGAGAGGATGAGACAAGAGCCTGGACAATCAAGAGAGGAACACTTGCTCCACAGGCAGCAGGAAGAATCCATACAGATTTCGAGAAGGGCTTCATCAGATCTGAGACAATAGCTTATGACAAGCTTATGGAGGCCGGCGGCAAGCTTTCAGTAGCCAAGGAGCATGGCTGGCTGAGATCCGAGGGTAAGGATTACGAGGTGAAGGACGGAGATATCTGTCACTTCCTTTTCAACGTATAATCAGACTGACATGAAGGTATATACAAGAGATTACAGAACAGAACATATTTCAGGCAGAGCTTATTCCCGCTATTTTGGCGGGCTTAAGCCCTGCGTTTTTGATATTGAGACAACCGGCCTTGACCCGTCAAGATGCAAGGTTATAATGACTGCCCTGCTGACAGAGATTGAAGACGGCGTCAGAATTACACAGTTTCTGGCTGAGAACCACTACGAGGAGGAGAAGGTTATTGAGGCAACGATGGATTTCCTCAGAAGAGAAGGTATTGACTACCTTATCACCTTCAACGGAGCAGGCTTTGACATACCGTTTATGAACAGGAGAATGGAGAAGCTTATCATGGCAGAGCACATGTCCTGCTATAATCTTGATATCTACAGATTCATAAAGAGGCAGACTGTTCTTCCGAGAATAATGAAATCTCTTCGTCAGAAGATGGTCGAGGAATATTTCGGCATTGCAGGAAGCAGGAGGGATACCATATCGGGAAGAGAAAGCGTGCTTCTGTATGAAAGATACGCTCTGAGCGGTGACAGCATAGCTGAGAAGACCATTCTCACGCACAACAGAGAGGATGTACTTCAGCTGTATAGGATAACCGAGCACATATCTCGTGACGATTTCGAAGACTGCCTCAGAGACTCAAGCTTCGACAGTGCTATCGCATCGTACGGAATGCCTGTTGCATATTCGTCAAAGGGAATATGTCTGTCTGCTGCTTCTGAACTTAAGGCCGGATCTGTAGTCATTACGGGCACACAGCTTATAAGACCGATAAGTGCAGCAGTCTTTAGGGATTCAGAACGATCAATTGATGCAGACTTCAGGGCAGCCTCCCAAAGCTATGAGATAAGAATTACCCCAAGATTGTATAAGGGTTCCATCTTCATTCCAATACCGGAACTTGGAATCAGTACGCATGAGGCTGACTATCTCAGAAAGCTCAGCAGCTGTCTCGATGACTGTCTGGTTCTAAAGAATGGCGACATAATTGACCGAGAAGCGATTAATACATTATCACTTTCGGTTGCACGCTCATACTACGAGGAGTATTCAAAATAGGGGCATTTTCTTTATCAGAAAATGCCCCTTTTGCACGCGTCCTGTTCTATTCTGTCTTACATCTCAGTATCGTTCATATCGGTGAAGCCCTTGCCGTTACCCCATACAGCGCTGATGTTGCTTACTGATACGAAGGCCTGAGGATCATGCTCTGCAAGATATCTCTTTATCTGGAAGCCTTCTCTTGGCGAGCATATTACCTTGAGCTGCTTCTTATGCTCTCCGGTATACTCTCCGACAGTATCTATGCTTGTAACTCCTCTTACAATCTCATGCATGATGTATTCGGATACCTCAGACGGAATTGAGGTAATAATCGAAAGCTCAATAAGCTTCATTGTGAAGCCGTACATCACTGTCTCTGCAAGTTTCATTGCTGCATAGATTGAAACCATCGCATAGAGGGCAACATTTATTCCCATTGCAAAAGCCGAAATAACGATAATCATGCAGTCAAGCATGAAGGTCAGCTTCGAGATTCCAATATAAGGGAAAATCTTCGCCTTTATAACCTTGGCAATCGAATCTGTTCCTCCGGATGAATATCCTCCAAGGAACATGCCTCCGTTAGCGATACCTATTACCGCACCGAAGAGAAGTGCCGCCATAAGCTTGTCTTCTCCGATTATTATCGCAACATTGTACCTTTCGAAGAGAGCCATGACTGCAGGAAGCACGAATGACATGGCGATTATCTTTCTTACTTCCTTGAATCCAAGAGTCACCCATACAAGCACTACGACAGCCATTGCAAAGAAGTAGTACATGAGCGAGTAGCTGATTCCTACTACGTTCTGAACCAGTCTGGCAAGTCCCGCGATTCCTCCGTAGGTAAGACCGTTAGGAATCATTATTGCCGAGAGACCTAACGCATTAAAGAAAGCCGCCCAGCATACAGTTGCGACCTCTATGAGAATCGCCTTTCTCTTGCTGTTCTTGTTTAAATCCTTATCCATCTATCTTATCCATCCTATAAAAGTATTCTCTGCCAAAAACATCGACAGCTACAAAAGCCACGCTTCCGTTAGTAATAAACCTCATGTCATCGAAGTTATCAGTGAACAGTATTTCTGCCGAAAAGCTGCCATCGTATGCCGGATCTACCATAACATAGTCAATAAAGCTTCTCTGATCTCCTGATGCCGCCGAAGTGACCATGCCTCTTTCCTTCATCGGGACATGTCCTATGTCAAGCTCCGGTTCGAATTCAGTTATGCCGCAGCACACCATAAGCTTGCCGTTCTCAAGCATATCTGCATTATGAAATTCCGCCTTGAGCCTTTCATACAGTCTCAGATTGTCCTTGTTTGACATGAACACGAAATCAGATACTCTAACATCAAGTCTTTTTCTCGCAATTGATACAGCGAGCTGCTCGTTGTCACAGCCAAGCCAGCTTCGCCCCAGCTTAGAAGCTGCTTCAATCAGGGAGCCGGAACCACAGAAGAAATCTGCGCAGATATCGCCCTCCTCGGTTGATGCTCTGACTATCCTTTCCATCAGCTCAAGAGGCTTCTGTGTCGCATATCCGTTTCTTTCAGACGAGGTTCTTCCAACCATATCTATCGTCCATACATCCTTCATGTTTACGAGAGTATACCATCCGTATTCATCCTTATACTCACTTACACCCTTGAAATTATATGGTCTCAGATTCCTATTGTAAGACTTTTCCTTTGGCACATCAAGGTAGTATGAGCCGCTCTTGCCGTAGACGAGAATTGAGTCGTGCTTGCGGGCAAAATGTCTTTTGCCCGAGCCGCCGGATTTGTACTTCCAGATTATCTCGTTGACATGATTCTTCTCTCCGAATATCTCATCCATCACCACTCTGATGTAGTGCGAAGAATGCCAGTCCAGGTGAACCCAGATAAGTCCATCCTCTCTGAGAAGATCCTTCATGAGCAGCAGCCTTCCGGTCATATTGGCGATATAGAATTCGAGATTTCGCTCGAACATGTCATTGTATGCAAGATGATGAACACTCTTGCTTTTGCCGTTTTCGTCTCTGACAGATAAGGTTGCATTGTAGCTTGCCTTGGTAAAAAACGGCGGATCTATGTATATCATCTTAATGCTGCCCGCGTATCCGTTGGCAAGAAGCCACTTCATGTAATCGCGATTATCGCTGCAACTCAAATGACACCTCAAAGCATCCTTCTCACTGCTTGTGAAGTGTCTCTCATTAATGCTGAAGCCGAAAGCCCTTGCCCTTGCCTCCTGATCAGCATCCCGGTATTTCTCTATTTCAGCAATATCATTTCTGTATGCTTCTCTGCCAAGCTCCAGTCCGCTTGCGATATCCGATAATACACCCATGAAATAATCTCCGAAAAAACCCCGAGCAAAAATTGCCCGGGATTAATATAAAAACTATATGCAAATTCAATTATTAGTTAAGGCACTCGATTCCGTCGAAGTCAACTCCTACCATGTCCTCAAGCTCTGCGCTTACGCTCATGATTACCTCAATGTCATACTCCTTTGAGATAACCTTAAGCTTATTGATAAAGCTTGGAAGATCCTTAATCTCAACATCTCTGTGCTTAAGAACTCCGTCAAGGAAAATCTTCTCGATATCATTGTCTGAGCTGATGATACCAAAGAGGAATCCCATATACTCGTCCTCGTTAGTGATGTGAACGAAATCCTCCATGCAAATTACTCTAATCTTGTAATCAAGGTCGTAGATAAGTCTTGCGTTCTTATTAATAAATACAATGCTGCCCTTAGCGTCCTCAACTGAAGTGTTAGCGAGCTCGATCATCTTCTTAGTCTTGCCGCTGCCCTTGTTGCCAACTAATAGTTTAACCATAGCAGTATCCCCCTTAGTTAAAATGTGATTGTCTTGATTATACAACAAGACCGCATCTGTTTGCAATTACTTCGGCAAGCAACCTGCATAATAACGCCATAAACAGAGCCATCTTAACGTCTATTACCGAATGCTGCTTGGTGAACAAAGTCGATACCACTATCAAAGATGATAGCACAATAACGACCGCCTTAATACATCCGGGCAAAAGCACGGCCTGCACGGCCGACACCATCATCAGAAAGCACATCGAGCAATGCATGCTGGGACAGCAGTTTAATCCTCTCGCGTCACATCTGTACACAAGCCTGAGAAGCTTGTCCGATATTCCATCTCCTGTAACAGCAGGTCTCCTCATTGTTGTCGGATATGCAACATAAATAATGCAGCTTAAAACGATGTTTATCAGCACTGCGTATATATGAATGTTATAAACTTCCTGCGAATAGCCATACAGGACAACAGGAAACAGTGCTATCAGTGGAAACCAGGTAATATACGCAATAATCCAGCCCGATTTAAGAGGTATCCTTTCATCCCTCGGTCCTTCAACATTTCTCGGATTCTTCTGGATGTACTGGCATCCGAAATAGCATATGCTCTGGAATGCAAGCAACGCCGCCTGTATTAATACTACCATTCTATAATTATCCATGTATGAATACTAACACACCAAGGTGACATCTATATGAAGCATTCCAAAGCGGCAACATTAAACCGCTCTTATGCTGGATAAGAGCGGTTTAAATATTCATACTATTCTGTTATCATCCCAGACAAAACGCCTAGTTCTTGGCAATTGCCTTATCAGCATCGAGCTGCTTGATTACCTCATCGATTCTGTGAGCAACCTTGATGAAATCCTCTTCCTTGTATCCTCTTGTAGTCATAGGAGCAGTTCCGATTCTTACACCTGAAGTCTGCATTGGTGATCTCTTCTCGTTAGGAACGCAGTTCTTGTTGAGAGTGATTCCAACCTCATCAAGTGCGTTCTGAAGATCCTTTCCTGTGAACTCGTGATCTGAAAGATCGAGGAGGAATACGTGGTTATCTGTTCCGCCTGTAACTACATTGTATCCCATGCTTACGAACTCGTCAGCAAGAGCCTTGCAGTTAACTCTAACCTGGTGCTGATACTCCTTGAACTCAGGCTTAAGAGCCTCCTCAGCACATACAGCCTTACCAGCGATTATGTGCTCGAGCGGACCACCCTGTGCATATGGGAATACTGCGCTGTCAACCTTCTTAGCAAGCTCAGGTCTTGCGAAGATCAGTCCGCCTCTTGGTCCTCTGAGTGTCTTGTGAGTAGTAGTAGTGATGATATCAGCATATCCGAATGGTGATGGATGCTCGCCTGCAGCAACTAGTCCTGCGATGTGAGCCATATCTACCATAAAGAGAGCTCCTACTTCCTTTGCTACCTCAGCAAAAGCAGCAAAGTCGATAATTCTTGAGTAAGCACTTGCTCCTGTAAGGATGAGCTTAGGCTGAAGCTCCTTAGCCTTTGCCTTCAGATCCTCCATGTCGATGAATCCGTTCTCATCTACATCGTAGAAGTGAACATCATAAAGCTTACCGCTAAAGTTTACTGCAGAACCGTGAGTGAGATGTCCGCCGTTATCGAGGTTAAGTCCGAGAATAGTATCGCCCGGCTCAAGAACAGCCTTGTACGCTGCAAAGTTAGCCTGTGAACCTGAATGTGGCTGAACATTAACATGGTAGTCAGTGTTGAATACCTCTCTCCACTTGTCACAGCAGTACTCCTCAAGCTCATCTACGAACTCTGTACCGCCGTAATATCTTCCCTTGTTACCTGATGTTCTCTTATATGGATATCCCTCGGCATACTTCCATGAAAGGCAGCTTCCGCATGCAGCCATAACTGCCTCTGAGCAGTAATTCTCTGATGCGATAAGCTCAACATTATTCTTCTGACGATTGTACTCCTTCTCAATCATCTCCGCTACAGTAGGAGAAACCTTTGCGATTTCAGCAATAATCTGCTGATTGTAAGTGCTGTTGTCATTTCCGTTTCTGTCAAACATAATTAGAATTCCTTTCGTTTATAATTGCGTATTTCGCTTATTAAATAGATTGAACCGAGGACATATATTACATCTGCGAAGCTTTCTGATGCTTCATGATACGCATCAAGCGAATTATGAATGCTTATGCATTCGCATTCCTTCTCCTCAAGTATCCGGCTGATAATATCAGAATCCAGAGCCCTATCACCCTCTGGTTCGGTCGCAATAAAACTGCAGCCTCTGAACTCATCAGCCACCTCATTAATCATACCACGAAAATCCTTATCCTTAAAGCACCCAAACAAAATAATTATTCTTTTGTTGTTGACATTGCCAAATATTTGTCTAAATGTCTTAATCGAAGCTTTTATTCCATTATCATTATGAGCTCCATCTATGACAAAGTCAGGTTTTCTTCCAAGAATCTCAAATCGGCCCGGATTCACAGCCTTTCTTAAACCCTCATAAAGACTGTCTTTGCTGACTGTGATACCGCTTGCCCTTATGCATAGAATTGCCGCAAGAGCATTTCTTATCTGATGCTCGCCAAGCATCGAAAGCGTGATTGCCTTGTACTCCTCTCCCTCGATAAGCGCATCGAAGCTGAGCATAAGCTTTTCCCCGCTGTCATTGTATCTTGCATTTGAATACTCAATATCGTTTACGCTCAATACCCTCGCAGCCTTCTCATGTGCTTTTGCACGAATAACAGTCTCGACCGATTCTTCGATTGATGATGTGATTACCGGTACACCGCATTTAATAATGCCGGCCTTCTCCGATGCCACCTCCTCAAGGGTATTTCCGAGCAGCTCGGTGTGATCAAGTCCTATCTGTGTTATTACGCAGCACACAGGCTTCTCAACCGTGTTGGTAGAATCAATTCTTCCTCCGATTCCGACCTCTGAAATCATGTATTCCACCCCCTGCTCGGCGAAATACTGATACGCAGTGGCCGTCAATATCTCAAACAGTGAAGGATATCCATATCCCTCATCTTCAAGGATATCCCTAAAGCTCATTACATAGTCAGCAATTCTCTCGAAATCTTCATCGCTTATCATCCCATAGTTCACCTGGAATCTTTCATTGTAGGAATTGATGTGCGGAGATGTAAACATCCCTGTCCTGTATCCCGCTTCAACCAGAACAGACCTTAGGAAATGGGAGGTTGAGCCCTTGCCGTTAGTTCCTGCAACATGAATAACCCCGAAATTTCTTTCGGGGTTACCCATAAGGTCAAGGAGCCTCCCGATCCTTGCAAGGCCGGGGGCTCCCTTCTTTGAATTCACTTCAAAAATTCTATCTATTATGTCCATTCTATTTTGCCTTGATTGCTTCAAGTCTTGAAGTAACTGTCTCGAGCATCTCGCGGTATTTCTCGCCCTTCTGACGCTCCTCCTCAACTACTGCAGCAGGAGCCTTAGCCACGAAACCCTGGTTGGAGAGCTTCTTATCAACTCTCATAACCTCTCCCTCGAGTCTCTTCTTCTCCTTCTCAAGTCTCTCAATCTCTGCTGCGATATCAACAAGCTCATCGAGCGGAACAAGAATCTCAGCTCCGTCAATTACTGCTGACATTACGTCATCAGGAGCATCCCCCTCAAAACCGCTTACTGTGATTCCAATAACATTGGCAATTGACTTGATATAGTCCTCAATCTGAGGAATCATGTCTTCTATGCTGTCTGTTCTGATAACAAGGTTAAGCTTTCTGCTTGGTGCCGCATCTGCCTCAACCCTGATATTTCTTACTGCCTTGATGATATCCATAGCAGTATTAATTCTAAGCTCTGCATCAGAATAATCGAGCGACTCATCATACTCAGGCCACTCAGCTCTGATAAGAAGTCCGTTAGGATTATCCTCAGTTGCTTCAACCTTAGGAAGAGCTCCCCAGATTTCCTCTGTGATGAAAGGCATGAATGGATGCAGCAGCTTAAGCTGATCTCTTAGAACCTTTACAAGAACGAATCTTGCGGTCTTCTTGTCTTCCTCGTCGTCGCTCCAAAGTCTTCTCTTAACGAGCTCAATGTACCAGTCGCAGAACTCGTCCCAGATAAGGTCATATACCTTCTGTCCCGCAAGTCCAAGCTCGAACTTCTCAAGAGAGTCAGTAATATCCTTAGCAGCCTCATTTACTCTTGAGATAATCCACTTATCCTCATCTCTCAGGCATGCTGAAGCCTCATCTGCCATCTCAAGGAAGTTTCCTTCATCATCAAGCAGGTTCATAAGTGTGAATCTTGATGCGTTCCAGAGCTTGTTAGCGAAGTTTCGTGCATTCTCAAGCTTACCCCTAATGAATCTCATGTCATTACCAGGAGAGATTCCTGTGCAGAGCATGAACCTTAACGCATCAGCTCCAACCTCATCAATAACCTCAAGAGGATCAATTCCGTTGCCAAGCGACTTTGACATCTTTCTTCCCTGCTCATCTCTTACGAGACCGTGAAGGAATACATGCTTGAACGGAACCTCACCCATAGTCTCACATGAGCTGAATACCATTCTGATAACCCAGAAGAACAGAATGTCATATCCTGTTACCATTACTGAGTTAGGATAGAAATAGTCAAGCTCAGGTGTCTTGTCAGGCCATCCAAGTGTGGAGAACGGCCAAAGTGCTGAGCTGAACCATGTATCAAGTACATCCTCATCCTGTGTGAGATGAGTGCATCCGCACTTAGGACATACTGTCGGCATCTCTCTTGCAACAACAGTCTCTCCACACTCATCGCAGTAATATGCAGGAATTCTGTGACCCCACCAGAGCTGTCTTGAGATGCACCAGTCTCTAATGTCATTAAGCCAGTTTAGATATATCTTCTCAAACCTTGCAGGTACATGTATGAGCTTTCCTGATGTTGCAGCCTCAATTGCAGGCTTAGCAAGCTCCTTCATTGCAACAAACCACTGATCTGAAATCATAGGCTCTATTACAGTATGACATCTGTAGCACTTACCTGCAGGAATCACCATATCCTCTGTTTTTACAAGGAAGCCTGCCTCATCAAGTTCCTGAACCCAGAGCTTACGACACTCGTAACGATCCATTCCTGCATACTTTCCTGCCATCTCATTCATGTGAGCAGTCTTATCTATGCAGCAGATTCTCTCAAGATTATGTCTCTCTCCAACCTCAAAGTCGTTAGGGTCATGTGATGGAGTAATCTTTACCGCACCGGTACCCTTCTCAGGGTCTGCATGCTCATCTGTAATAACAGGAATCTCTCTCCCAACAATTGGAAGGATTACTGTTTTGCCGATAAGATGCTGATATCTTGGGTCATCCTCACTTACTGCAATAGCAGTATCTCCGAACATTGTCTCAGGACGTGATGTTGCGATTGTGATTCCCTCTGAGCCGTCTGCAGCAGGATAGTAGAAGTACCAGTATTTTCCGTTCAGGTCCTCGTGATCTACTTCTGCATCAGAAAGTGTAGTCTCACAGCTTGGACACCAGTTGATGATTCTGTTTCCTCTGTAGATAGCGCCCTTCTCATAGAGTCTGATGAAGAATTCTGTAACAGCCTTGTTGCATCCCTCATCCATTGTAAAGCGCTCTCTTCTCCAGTCACAGGAGTCTCCGAGCTTTCTGCACTGCTTAGTTATTCTTCCGCCGTACTCTCTCTTCCACTCCCACGCATGCTCAAGGAATTCCTCACGTGTCATGTCGTGCTTGTCCTTGCCTGTTTCCTTCTTAAGCTTCTCAACTACCTTAACCTCTGTAGCAATTGAAGCGTGGTCACTTCCCGGAAGCCAGAGTGCACTGTAGCCCTGCATTCTTCTCCATCTTGTCAGGACATCCTGAAGAGTCTGGTCAAGAGCATGTCCCATGTGAAGCTGGCCTGTGATGTTTGGAGGCGGCATAACAATCGTGTAAGGTTTCTTGTTCTCATCAACCTCTGCATTGAATGCCCCTGTGGACTCCCACATCTCATAGATGCGGTCCTCGAAATCTTTAGGATTGTAAGTTTTAGAAAGATTCTTGTTCAATGTTCCGCTCCTTAGTTAAAAATTATTAGTTATCTAAATATCATCTGACAGCACCTTATGTCTTATCTGACTCATGCTCCTGTCGACCTCATGAAGTCTTGTTGCACAGTCCTTAAGCTGCTTCTGGATATCCTCAGACAGCTCGCCTCGGTTTTTGTACCTCAGCTCATGCTCAAGACTTGCCCATGTGTCCATCGCTATACTTCTGAACTGTATCTCGACCGGAACAATCTCAGTGCTCTTTACCAGGAATACAGGAATAGCAACCACGACATGAAGACTTCTGTAACCGCTTTCCTTAGGATTCTTGCAGTAATCCTTCACCCTGATCAGTTCAATGTCAGAGTGCTGAAGCAAGAGTTCAGACATACTGTATATATCTTCCTCATAGTTGGTAATAACCCTGATTCCTGCTATGTCATAAATCTCCTTCATGACAACATCTAGATTGTTGATAGGATCTTCAATTCCATATCTTTCTGCCTTATCCATAATGCTCTCGAATGTCTTCACTCTCGTCTTTACATGGTGAATAGGCATATATGAATGTTTCTTTCCAAAGTCATCAGACAGGATATCCAGCTTTGTCTCAAGCTCCTTTACAGCTGATCTGTACAGGAGATCAAGCTTGTCAAGCTGTGACTGAAGCTCCTCATCTGTACCCTTGAACTGAGGCATCTTATCTCTTACCCGGTCGGCTGAGTAATATCTGTATGTCATCTCATTCTCCTCTTTGTGCTATTTATTTGCTTTGCGCTTCGCAGAATTAACAACATTTCTCATAAGAAGTGTTGTAGTTACAACTCCGACGCCTCCCGGAACAGGTGTGTATGCAAGCTCTGTAATCTCGCCCTTTGCCTCGATATCCTCAATATCAAGGTCGCCTGCGATTGTGCCCTTTCGTCCGGTTCCTGTACCAACATCGAGAACAATATGACCGTTTCTGAAGTATTCTGAGCCATAGCTCTCCGTCTGACCGGTCGCAAGCACAACAATGTCTGCATTCCTGCATGCCGCAATCTGATCCTCCTTAGGAGTCCTTGAATGGCAGATTGTGACAGTTGCATGCTCATTAAGCATCATTATCGCAAGAGGCTTGCCCACCGTGAGACTTCTTCCAAGGACGGTAACCTTTCTTCCCTTAAGCTCAGGGCAGTAGTATCTGGCAATCTCCATGCACGCCTCTGCAGTGCAGGCATAGAATGAATTACCCCTGCCTGAGAAAAGTCCTGCAATGGACATGTCAGTAATTGCATCAATATCCTTCTCGGGATCAAGCATCGCTGTAAGCTTATCAGAGTCTATGTGCTTAGGAAATGGTCTCAGCATGATGATTCCGTGAACATTATCGTCATCGTTAAGCTCTGTCAGCGCTGCCTCAAGCTCCTCCTGTGTGACGCTCTCAGGCAGATCCACCGCTCTTGTGCTGATGCCGTACTTCGCAGCATTCTTAAGAATTGACTGCTCATAATAAATCTGCCCTGAATCCTCGCCTGCTCTTAGAACAGCCAGCATAGGTTCAGTACCCGACTCCTTAAGAGTCTGTACCGTATCGGTTACATAGTTAATTATTTCATCTTTAACAGGTTTTCCTTTAAGTAAAGTAAACAAAACACTACCTCCTTACCTGCATATCTCTAATCGTTTAATTATATCACAACAGGCCTTATATGCCTAATGCCTTCTTCGCCAGTTCATCAGCTCGTTCGTTATATCTGTTGCCCGAGTGAGCCTTTACCTTTGCAAAGGTTATTCTGATGTGCTTACGAGCCTCTTTTACGAATTCCTTGTACTCCTTTGTCATATCAAGATTGGCTTTCCAGAGATTGTCTCCCCACTTTCCTATACCCTCGTAGTCATGACATATTACGACCTCTTCTATGCCGTTTTGCATGCAGTATTCTATCGCAAGTCTTGCCGCTGTAATCTCACCTGCGACATTTCTCAGATTGGCTGATGCTTCATCAGAATAAGCTTCACTGAACTCGTGCAAAACACCCTTGTGAATCACTACTCCACCAGCCGAATACCGATGGCTCGCTGCATCATAGCTTCCGTCCACATATGCGTAAGCCTTGTCTGACATCTCACAAGGAGACTCAGAAAGTCCTGAAGCTGTATCTTCCGATTCTACTTCTGCGAACCTCTCAGCCTCTCCCCTCTGGGCGAAGCTCTTGTATTCTGCTCCGGAGAAGCCATCCACCTGCTCTTTGCATTCGTCCCAGGTCATATATACACCGGGCTTTCGCCCTTTTCTTACAGCATAGAATTTCTTTGCCACCTGATTCTCCTTTATGAAAGTTCTTCTGTGAATTGGCGTCATCCCGAGCTTCATGAGGCCCTCGTAGTGAGCCGCAGTTCCATAGCCCTTGTTGCTGGCAAAAGCATAACCCGGGTACATCTCATCCATTTCTATCATGAAGCTGTCTCTTGCAACCTTTGCTACTATTGATGCCGCTGCAATACAAAGATGCGTCGCATCTCCCTTTACCACAGACAATTGAGGTATCTGTGTATCAAGCTTTACCGCGTCTATGAGAAGCACATCCGGCTCAGTGCCACCCGGAAGGTTTCTGCTGCAATCCTCTATTGCTCTCATCATGGCAAGCTTTGTTGCAGAAAGGATGTTCAGCGTATCAATTTCCTCAGGTGAGGCTGTACCAATACCTACCGAAACAGCTCTGTCTCTTATCTCCTTATCAAGTCTGATACGGTTCTTCTCTGTAACCTTCTTTGAATCCTTGACTCCTGTTACATCAAAATCCGGGGGAAGAACGACGCAGGCAGCATATACCGGACCTGCAAGAGGACCTCTTCCAACCTCATCTATTCCTGCAATAAGGCTGTAGCCCTGCTCCCTAAGCTTTATCTCGCCCTGCTTCATTTCCTCAAGAAGTGCTCTGTCCTTCGCCTGTCTTTCTTCTTTAGTCATTCTGCACCTTCTCCAGCGTGATTCTGCCGAGCTTTCCTCCCCTGAACTCATCCAGGACGGTTCTTCCGGTTCTCTCGTAATCTATCCTTTTGCCCGACATGATAAAGCCTCGCTTCATTGCAATGGCATCCATATTATCAATGGTCTGCTCCCTGATTTCATCAAGTCCGTACCTTGCAATAAGCTTCTCTGGGTAGCTTTCTCCGAGCACTCTGATAAGCTCGTATGCAAGCTCATCCACCCCGAGAATGTCGTCCTTGATGCTTCCGCAGAATGCAAGATTGAGTCCAACCTTATTGTCCTCGAACTTAGGCCACAGAATTCCCGGAGTATCTAGAAGCTGCATTCCGTTCTGCAGAGTAACCCACTGCTTTCCTGTAGTGACTCCCGGTCTGTCGCCTGTTCTTGCAGTCTTCTTGGCGGTAAGTCTGTTAATAAGTGATGATTTTCCTACGTTAGGCACACCGACAATCATAAGCCTCAAAGGTCTTCTGTTACTCTTCTGCTTGTCTCTTAGCTGCTGTTCCTGCTCAAGTGCTCTGAACAGCTGTTTGATGTTATCACCTGTCTGAAGATTGAGGGCAAGTGTCCTGTGACCCTCTGCCTCAAAATGCTTTCTCCACCTCTCGGTCTCCGTTTCATCAGCAAGGTCTGCCTTCGCAAGAATTATTATTCTCCTCTTGCCGGATACGATTTCATCAATAACAGGATTTCTGCTTGAGACCGGTATCCTGCTGTCCACCAGTTCAAGCACGACGTCCACCGCCTTAAGATTCTCTATTATCATCTCTCTGGTCTTCTTCATGTGACCCGGATACCAGTTGATATGCTCTAATGCCATTACTCTACTCCAATCCGCAATTATACTTAAACAAAAAAGCATACCGTCCGCAGTCGCTTCGGGTATGCGTTTTCGTATATGTCTTCTTACAGGCTCTTAATTCTAGCAGCCTTACCTGTTCTCTCACGCATGTAGTTAAGCTTAGCTCTTCTAACCTTACCGCGCTTAACAACCTCGATCTTCTCGATTCTTGGTGAGTGAAGTGGGAAAGTCTTCTCAACGCCAACTCCCTGTGAGAGCTTTCTTACAGTGAAAGTCTCATTGATTCCACCGTGCTGCATCTTAAGAACATATCCCTCGAAGATCTGAATTCTCTCTCTCTGACCCTCAACGATCTTAACGTGTACCTTGAGTGTGTCACCGACGTTGAACTCAGGAATGTCAGTCTTCTTATAATCCATTGTAATCTGATCTAAAATGTTCATTCTCGTTATTCCTCCTCCCCTCAAAGACGTTCTTGGTTCCGTTATGCGTCCTTGGCATATCCCCAGAGGACCGTCCGTAATAACTATTGAATTTTAACACATCAGTCAGTTTAAATGCAAGCATTTATTTGATTTTTTGTCAGGATTCAGTGGGATAGCTGATTATTGTTTATGCTCTCGGATGAGTCCTGTTATATACATCCTTGATATGAATATCAATGCAGGACAGGTATGCCAGTCCCGCAGCAAGATCCTCAAAGCCCATAAGCTCCTGAAGCGTCCTGAGATCGCCTCCATTCTGGAGGATATGCACAGCAAAGGTGTCCCTGAGTATCTGCGGCGTCATTCGGTCAGACAAGCCTATCCTGTCACCGTATTCCTTAAGAATCTTCCATACACCCTGTCTTGTAATGCACTTGCCATGCATGTTGACAAAGAGAGAATCCTCAGCCTCAATCTCCTTGTCAACGAATGTTCCATATGCCTTCTCCATGTAATCCTTAAGCGCAGAATATGCATAGCTTCCTATCGGAATTACTCTGCTGTTATCGTTTGCATCTCTGCAGGAAAGAAATCTCATCCTAAGATTAAGGTCGCTGTATTTAAGCCTTACAAGCTCACTGACCCTTATTCCGGTTCCATACATCAGCTCCATGATAGCTCTGTCCCTTAGACCCTTTGGAGTCTGATCCGGAAGCTCAAGCAGCGCTTCTACTTCCTCAAGCTCAAGGTAATCAATCTTTCTGATATCATTCTTCATTGTTTTGAGATGTGCAAAAGGATTAACTTCCATATCGCCCTGAGATATCCTGAAATCGTAGTATCCTCTAAGCGATGCGATATTTCTGTTAATTGTTGCTTTTGATTTCTTTCTTTTGCCAAGCTCAAGCATGTATGCGGTTGCATCGCTGTCATTACAGTCATCAAGCTGCTTGCCTCCGCGTTCTTCAAGGAATCGTTCAAAAGACTGAAGGTCTCTTCCATAGGCAAGAACAGTGTTGTCTGCCTTATTCTGAACCTTCTTCAAATACTCGAGATAGTCGTTCATTAAATCTCACCTGCCATTCTCGCAAATAGTACCCCGATAATGGTCTTTGCATCTTTTATTTCCTGGTTCATTATCTTACATATGAGCTCATCTGCAGTCATGTATATCAGCTCGATATCCTCGTCTGCATCAAGCTCTCGCTCTGATAGCGCAAGGTCTCTCATCACATAGATGTGAAGCATCTCCATCGCGTATCCACAGCTTGGATTAAATGATACAAGGTGCCTGGTATCTCCTGAAACCCAGCCGGTCTCTTCTCTCAGCTCTCTTTCTGCAGCAGCAAGCGGTTCCTCTCCCGGATCAATCTTTCCGGCAGGAAGCTCAAGCACTTCTCTTTCGAGAGCCTTTCTATACTGCCTCTCCATGATTATTCTGCCGTCATCAAAAACCGCGAGCATAACTGCGCCCCCGTTGTGTTCAACCACGTCCCTGTATGATTCTCCATTAACAGTCTCTACCAGGTGTTTTCTGATTTTAAACACAGGGCCTTCATACACTATTTCAGAGCTGATAGTTTTCTCCTCGAAAGCCAATTTCAGGTCACCTCCCTGCCCACTCACATTATCTTTGTTATTATTCTATCATTTTTTTACATATACGAACAGACGCCATCTCAAATTAAGACGGCGTCTGTATCTGTGATTATGTGTACCGGAACGTTTTTGTGATGGCCTGACGACCACCTGCATAGATGGTAACATTCTGTACTCGATACAACAGCACAGTATCCAGTATTCAAGCACTCACAGAATTCATTCAATCAGTTAGAGAATTCATTATGCCATGAACTCTTAACATCTTCTATATAAGCTTCAGTCTTCTGGCCAGCTCTGCAATATACTGTTTCTTCCATCGCTTCCATGTATTCTCATGTGCACAATCATCATATCCGCTCCCATAGTATGCAATGCTCTCAAGCAGAGCCTGCCTGTACTCCTCAGGAACTACGCTTAACGCTCCGTATATTGCATCGAGTCTTTCTCCGGCGTATTCATTAACCTCGCTCATGACCTTTAGCCTGTCTATATCCCTTACAGTCCATATGCACTGGTAGTATACAGCCTTGGGAAGAGTGTCCCCATACGCATTTAAGCAAATATCATTCATATGCTAATACACCCTCTTGTTCCTATCAGAATGAAAATCCGAGCCTCTGGTGACTAAAAGCCCTTTCTGCTCTGCATAGTCTGCAAGCCAGGAAGCGTCCTCAGAATCCGCAGACGGATGATAACACTCTATTCCGTCAATTCCATATCCGACAAGCCTGTCCATTAGAACCTTCAGCCTGCTCATGAACGCCGTTTTGTCCTCGCCGCGCCTCATCTGCTCCATTGGATGCGCCATCACGGCTGCTCCGCCGGCTTCATGAATAAGTCTGACCACAGCCTCGCTTGAAAGAGTATGCTTGACAATCGACCTGATCTCGCTGCTTGTTTCAAGCAGTTTCTCAAACACCTCTGCAATCGAGCCGAAATATCCTCTGTTCACAAGAACACGGGCAAAAGTAGGCTTCCCTGTGAAGCGGCCGCCATTAACAGCCCGAAGCTCCTCCTCGGTTATGCTGTATCCCAGCCTCCGGATAGTATCAAATATCTTGCGATTTCTCTCGTTTCTCCACTCAATAACCTTAGAGAGAGTTCTATTAAGAGCTTCATTCTCAAGGTCAATATTATATCCGAGAATATGAATCTCCTCCGAAAGCTCGTCAGACGAATCAAACTCTATACCTGTGACAAAGCAAATACTGTGTCCGCTTCTGCGAACATATTCAAGTCCCTTCTTCGAGCCTCCGATTCCATCATGATCGGTTATTGCAATCATCCGGTATCCCAAAGAAGCCCATCTGTCTATTATTTCCTCCGGTTCTAACTCACCGTCGGAGAATCTGCTGTGGATATGAAGATCCACATCCTCAGGTATCATATTACTATGCATTAAAGAGCCTCTACATCCTCCTCTGTAAGGTAGCTGACATAAGGCAGATTTCTGAACCTCTGGTCGTAATCAAGCCCGTACCCAACAATGAAGAGATTCTCAACCTCAAAGCCGATATAATCTGCTTTGATATCGCTTACTCTTCTGGATGGCTTATCAAGCATTGTGCATATCTTAACTGACTTGGGGTTTCTCTCCTCAAGCTTCTTTACAATATAGGAAAGCGTGTTTCCTGTATCCACAATGTCTTCCATGATGATGACATTTCTGTTATACATGTTCTCCGAAGGTTCATATCCTACCTTGACTACACCGGAACTTATCGTTGATGAACCATAGCTGCTTGCCTGGATAAAATCCAGCTTTACATCGAGGTTTATGTTCTTCACAACATCAGACATCCACAGAAGAGAACCCTTTAGAGTTCCGAGCACAACAACCTCTTCTCCCTTGTAGTCTTTTGTAATCTGCTGTCCGATCTCGCGGGCACGCCTTAGAATCTCTTCCTCCGAAATAAGAATTCTTCCAACAGTATTAACCTTGCTCATGTGCACCCCTCCTCGTTTTAGATTTCTGCTGAGCTGAGAAGCTCCTCCATAACGTCAAGGAGTTTGTCCTGGCCGGTTCTCTTAAGAGCTGATACCGGAACGATAATATCATCCTTGCTCATGCCAAGAGTTTCTCTGATAACCTTAAGATTCTTCTGTTTCTCGTTATTTGATATCTTATCAGCCTTAGTTGCTACAACAACTCCGTCGAGTCCGTAGTATTTTAGATAGTCATACATCTGAACATCCTGTGCTGACGGCTTATGCCTGATATCTACGAGCTGAATTACCTTGACAAGATTGGGTCTCTTCTCAAGATATGATTCCATCATCTCTCCCCAGCTTCTGCTCTCACTCTTTGAGACTCTTGCATATCCATATCCCGGGAGATCGACTATTCTGAACTCGTCGTTAATCAGATAGAAGTTGATTGTTCTTGTTTTGCCCGGACTGCCGGAGACTCTTGCGAGAGACTTTCTGCCCGTCAGCAGGTTAAGAAGCGAGCTTTTGCCCACATTTGACCTTCCTGCAAAGGCTATCTCAGGCTTGTCAGCTGCCGGATACTGGCTTGGCTTCACAGCAACTGTCTCTATCTCGGATCTGTTAATCTTCATGTTCTATTCCTCAATTATTATTTCAAATGCATCTGCTGCATCCTCAAGGAGTGTGAAATTAAGCTTTCTTCTGACAGGAGCAGGAATCTCATCAATATCAGGAGCATTGTCCTTAGGAATGAGTATTTCTGTAATACCCTGTCTGTATGCCGCAAGGGCCTTCTCCTTAAGCCCGCCAATTCTCGTAACCTTTCCTCTAAGCGTAATCTCTCCTGTCATTGCCACGTTCCTTCTCGCCTTCTTTCCTGTAAGAAGCGACAGAAGAGCGCAGCACATTGTAATACCTGCGGAAGGGCCGTCCTTAGGCGTTGCTCCCTCAGGAATATGAATCTGTATGTCGTAATCCTTAAACAGCTCAGGTGAGATTCCATACTTCTCTGATACGGATTTAAGATATCCAAGAGCGGTCTGAGCGGACTCCTTCATGACATCTCCCATCTGTCCTGTAAGAATCAGCTTTCCCTGTCCCGGCATCTTTACAGTCTCAATTGACAGAGTAACACCTCCGACAGCAGTCCATGCCATTCCGGTTGTAACTCCTACCTCGGCTTCGAGCATTCCCATGTCCTCAAGATATATCTTAGGTCCGAGATACTTCTCAAGGTTTCTTGGTGTTACAGAGTAGCTCTTTCTCTTCTCTGTAACAATCTTCTTTGCTGTCTTTCTGCAGATATCACCAATCTTTCTTTCGAGGTTTCTTACACCTGATTCTCTTGTGTAATAATTGATAATATCTCTTATTGCCGCCTCAGAGATTGTAAGAAGGTTTCTTCTTACAGCATACTCGTGCATCTTCTTTGGTACAAGATAGTCCTGTGCAATTCTTACTTTTTCTTCCTCAATATAGCTTGAAAGCTCGATTACCTCCATTCTGTCAAGAAGAGGTCTTGGAATTGTCGATGTCTCGTTGGCAGTTGTAATGAACATTACCTTTGACAGGTCAAAAGGCACCTCAAGATAGTGATCGACGAATGTCTTGTTCTGCTCAGGGTCAAGCACCTCAAGCAGAGCTGACGCAGGGTCTCCCTTGAAGTCAGAGCCGATCTTGTCAACCTCATCAAGAAGGAAGAGAGGGTTATTAGTTCCAACGTCCTTAATCGAGTTGATTATTCTTCCCGGTATTGCACCAACATAGGTTCTTCTGTGACCTCTTATCTCTGCCTCATCTCTTACACCTCCAAGAGACATTCTTACGAACTCTCTTCCTGTTGCCCTTGCAATGGATCTGGCAATTGAAGTCTTTCCTACTCCCGGAGGGCCTACAAGGCATATGATAGGTCCCTTGATTGCCTTGGTAAGATGCATTACCGCAAGGTTCTCAAGTATTCTTTCCTTCACCTTCTCAAGGCCGTAGTGATCCTCATTAAGAATCTTCTCTGCCTTTCTAATATTAATATTTGCCTTGGATGATGTATTCCATGGAAGCTCAAGTATTGTTTCAATATATGTTCTTGAAACATTTGCATCAGGGCTCATGGCATTCATCTTTGCAAGCTTGTCAATTTCCTTTCTGACCTTGTCAGCGGTTTTCTTCTCGAGATTCAGTGCTTCGAGTTTGCTTCTCATCTCCTGGATTTCTTCAAGAGGATCCTCAGTCTCTCCAAGCTCTTCCTTTATCACCTGAAGCTGCTCTCTTAGATAATACTCTCTCTGACCGCGATTCATATTCTTTACAACGCGGTTGTTAATTCTCTTCGAAAGAGAGAGAATCTGATTCTCTCTTGTAAGAATCTCAACCAGATTCTCAATCCTTACCTGTACAGAATCAATCTCAAGAAGAGTCTGCTTAAGCTCGAAATCAATATCTACCTCTCCGCAGATAATATTGCAGAGAAGTGAAGCATCCTCAATACCCTCAATAAGAGCTCTGGCTGCAGCCTCTCCCGAATTGCTAAGCTCAACATACTTAAGATAGGTCTGCTTAAGCACTCTAAGGAGAGCCTGAAGATTGATATCCTCAGGATCATTATCTGAATCCGGTGCCTCTATATACTCGCACGACAGCATCTTGCCGTCATCGAATATCTCTGTAACTCTTACTCTTGTTTTGCACTCTACGAGAACTCTGACATACTCCTCATGTCTCTTTACAACCTGTTTCATTCTGATCAGAACGCCTGTACGATAGCAGTCATCCGGACCCGGATCGTTTACAGATGCATCCTTCTGAGATGCAACTACAAGGTACTTGTCACCGTTCATTGCAGCATCAACAGCTGCAAGGGATTTGTCCCTTCCAATATCGAAGCCCACCATAGTGCCCGGGAGGAAGGTCTGTCCTCTTAGCGCAATAAAAGGTATTCTGTTTTCTTCCATACTTTTACCTCTGTTAATATCAAAATCAGGCGGCTACGTCTCCGCTGCCGCCCATGCTTCTCCAATTATGCAGATTCATATACCGGAGCTCCGCCCTGAACAGTATCTTTAGTGATTATACACTTTGTCACACCGTCCATGCCCGGAAGCTCGTACATTATATCTGTCATTATGCCCTCAAAGATTCCTCTGAGACCTCTTGCTCCGGTCTTTAACTCGATTGCCTTTGCGGCAATCTCCTGCATTGCCTCAGGGGTAACCTCGAACTCAACTCCATCCATACGAAGCAGCGTCTCGTACTGTCTGATTATTGAGTTCTTTGGTTCTTTAATAATTCTGATAAGAGCATTCTCGCTTAGCTCACTGAGCGCCACTATCATCGGAAGTCTTCCGATAAGCTCCGGAATAAGTCCGAAGCGCAGCAGATCCTCAGGCTCAACCTTAAGGAGAATGTCCTGCTCATCTACATTGGCAAGACCATCCTCTGAGTTAAAGCCGATAACCTTATCTCCAAGTCTTCTCTTGATAATCTTGGAAAGTCCTGTGAAAGCACCGCCG
The DNA here is from genome assembly GCA_946006945.1 of uncultured Clostridia bacterium. Lineage (GTDB taxonomy): Bacteria > Bacillota > Clostridia > Peptostreptococcales > Anaerovoracaceae > Crickella. The sequence continues at coordinate 23,711 of CAMFZN010000004.1, forward strand.
CAGATGAACAATACGTCCTTTGTATCGAAGTGAATGAACTCCTGCATAGGATGCTTACGACCTCCCTGTGGAGGTACATTGGCAACAGTTCCTTCAATAATCTTGAGGAGAGCCTGCTGAACTCCCTCACCGCTTACATCTCTTGTAATCGAAGGATTCTCTGACTTTCTTGCAATCTTATCAATCTCATCAATGTAAATGATGCCCTTCTGAGCCTTCTCAAGATCGCCGTCAGCAGCCTGATACAGTCTCAGCAGAATATTCTCGACATCTTCTCCGACATAGCCTGCCTCTGTGAGAGATGTAGCGTCTACTATTGCAAAAGGAACGTCGAGTATTCTTGCAAGTGTCTGAGCAAGAAGAGTCTTTCCGCTTCCTGTAGGTCCAAGCATCAGAATATTGCTCTTCTGAAGCTCGATTGCAGATTCGTCTCTGCTGTTCTCATTCTCTTCAAGATATTTAATTCTCTTATAGTGATTATAAACTGCGACAGCCAGAGATTTTTTGGCCGGTTCCTGTTCAATGACATACTGACCGAGCTCGTCAAAAATCTCTGCCGGCTTAGGCAGCCTTCTTACAGTTGAATCTCCGGAATATCCGTGGCTTGGCTCCTGCTCCGCAAGCATTGCGTAACAGGTCTCTATACAAGTGTCACAGATATATACATTAGGCCCAACTATTAACTTCTTTACTTCAGAACCGCTTCTTCCGCAGAAGGAACAAACCGGTTCTCCATTGTTCTGCTTCTTTGCCACTATTGATTCTCCTTATGACCTCTATCTTACAAGAACCTTATCAACAAGGCCGTACTCTGCAGCCTCAGCTGCCGACATGAAGTTATCTCTATCTGTGTCAACCTCAATTCTGTCAAGCTCCTTGCCTGTGCACTCAGAAAGAATTCTGTTAAGCTTGGCCTTTGTCTTCATCATCCAGTCAGCCTGGATCTTGATATCTGACGCCTGGCCCTTTGCTCCTCCAAGAGGCTGATGTATCATGATTTCTGCATTAGGAAGAGCGAACCTCTTGCCCTTTGTTCCTGCAGTAAGAAGAACTGCGCCCATGCTAGCTGCCATTCCCACGCATATTGTGCAGATATCCGGCCTGACATATCTCATGGTGTCATAGATTGCCATTCCTGCCGTAACAGAGCCTCCCGGTGAATTGATATATATGTTGATATCCTTCTCAGGGTCTTCAGCCTCAAGGAACAGAAGCTGTGCAACAACAAGGCTTGCGGTATTATCATCTATCTCTCTGTCTATGAAGATGATTCTGTCCTTCAGAAGTCTTGAGTATATATCATAGCTTCTCTCGCCCTGGCCGGTCTGTTCAATTACATAAGGTATATAATTCATCCTGTTACCCCTCTGAATTATGTTTAGATGTACAACAGGCTGAAGTAATACTTCAGCCTATTGTCGTTTATTATTGGTGTTCGATTGTAGGTTAGTGTGAATTACTTCACTGTTGCTTCCTTGTAGATAAGCTCGATTGCCTTCTTGGTCTGAACGTCCTCCTTGAAGTACTTGATGTTGCTTGCTCCAACAGCCTCAGTTACCTGCTCAGGAGTCTGTCCGTACTGCTTAGCGAATGCAGCGATCTCATCTGCAACCTCTTCCTCAGTTGCATCGATGCTCTCAAGTCTGATGATGTTCTTAAGAAGGATTCTTGTATTTACTCTCTTGATTGCCTCAGGCTTTGCCTCTTCAGCGAACTCACTGATAGTCTTGCCTGTCCACTTGAGGTAGTCGTCAAGCTTGATGCCCTGATATCTGAGATTCTGCTCAAGATCTCCAACCATATTGTTAATCTCACTGTTAATCATTGCAGCAGGTGCCTCAATTGGGTTCTCCTCATAAAGCTTCTGCATTACTCTGTCCTTCATGATTGACTCGTCTCTGTCGTTTGCCTTCTCCTGGAGCTTTGCCGCAAGGTCTTTCTTGTACTCGTCGAGTGTCTCGAATTCACTTACATCGCTTGCAAGCTCGTCATCAATCTCAGGAAGAATCTCTGTCTTGATCTCGTGAACCTTTGTCTCGAATACTGCCGGCTTGCCTGCAAGATCCTCAGCATGGTAATCCTCAGGGAAAGTAACCTCAACCTTAACATCTGCACCAGTCTCAGCGCCGATAAGCTGATCCTCAAAGCCAGGGATGAACTGTCCGCTTCCAAGCTTGAGCTCGAAGTTCTCTCCTGAGCCTCCCTTGAACTCAACTCCGTCGATTGTTCCCTTGAAGTCGATGATTACAGTGTCTCCATCCTGTGCAGCTCTGTCCTCAACAGTCTCCATTCTCGCCTGGCTCTTCTGCACCCTCTTGAGCTCAGCCTCAATCTCCTCGTCTCCGATAACAGACTCAGCCTTCTCGATCTCAAGTCCCTTGTAGCTCTTAACCTCAATCTCAGGGAATACAGCAACTGTTACAGTAAGAACAACGTCCTCTCCCTTCTTGATCTCGCCTGCCTCGATAAGAGGTCTGTCAATTACCTCAGCCTCAAGCTCATCAATTGCAGCAGGATATGCATCCTCAAGAAGATCGTTAAGTGCCTCCTCGTTGAATACATCAGCACCGTACATGTTCTCGATCATCTTTCTTGGAGCCTTTCCCTTACGGAAGCCATCGATTGTGATGTTCTTTCTAAGTCTCAGATAAGCCTTGTTTGATGCAGCATCGAACTCATCAGCTGCAAATGTAATAGTGAACTTGATATTGTTGTTCTCCTTAGAAATAAGTGTAGCTTTCATTGAAAAATATTCCTCCTAATATGCTTATGCATTTGTTAACTTAATCTCTGAACGCCCTCTGAAGCTTCGATTCATTCTCTGCAACAAGGTTGTACTTCTCCGAAAGGTATTCGGCTATACCGTTGAAGTCATCTTCGTCTCCATAGTACCATTCCAGCTCCATCTCACACACAGGAACCGGCTCGCCCTCATAATCCTGAATAATTCCCTGATCGATTGAGAGTGCACTTATTGACTTGCCTGTATCAATCTTGACAAGTCTTCTGTCGAAGTTCATCTCGACAGTCTTAACAAGCTTCTTGTCTCCTGCCGCTCTGTACAGAACATCATAAGCATCACTTGACTTGAACACTTCGATGTTCGGATTCTCAGCGAATCTCTCGTCATTGATTACAAGATTGAACTCCTCACGAACATGAAGTCCCTCTTCAACATTAATATCCCACTTAATGGTTGCTGTTATTCTGTCATTCTCATATCTGATTCGATATGCAATCCCAGCATCTCTCAGATCATTATCCTCAGTGTCGAAATAGACGGCATGCATGTCAATCGTCTCAACAGCATCCTTGTTCAGATAATCTGACAGTTCATCAGAATTGACAATCGAGTCAAATACATCCGAGCTTTCCAGCTTATACTTGAATTCAGTTTCCATAGTTTCTCCAAAATATAATTTCCCAAATTAGCCTTTTGATTATACTTGAATTACCCGATAGTTGTCAAACTTTACAGAAAATCTCCATATAACCACCACAAAACTACCCAATTCGTGCAAAAATCATATGTATTTGACGATAATATGCCTAATTACCCGCATATTCCGGCAGTCGCAGATTATTATTTACACGATTATTTGTGAAATCTATCCTTCGAACTTAACTAACTTAATCTTTGAGTCCCTGTCCTTAAAAAGAAGCTCAGTCATGTTGATGAAATTATCAGAAAGATCGCTTGCATAGTATCTGTCTATGTATTCATTTGCACCCGCAAGCATGTCATTCTCTGAGAGATAGTCTGACATCTCGTTTACAACCTCCGCTGATGAGCTGTAAAGCCGTAGCTCAGGATACAGCTTATGAATATGCTCTGAGATGAGAGGATAATGAGTGCAGCCCAGGATAAGGTTGTCAAAATCATTGTTTCTCACAAAATCATCCATATAGTATGCCACTGTCTTCTCCATAATCTCGGTATGGGTAAATCCTTCCTCAATCAGAGGTACAAGCGCAGGGCATGCAAGGCTGTATGTCTCAATGTCAGGATTAATTGCCTTAAGCTTCTTAGAGTACACACCGCTTGAAATTGTTGCCTTTGTTGCTATAATGCCGACCTTAGCGCATCCATCCTTTGATACCTTTCTTACAGTCGGTCCGATTACACCATAAATCGGAACATCAGGATGACACTGCCTCAGGTAATCGAGCGCCATGGCAGTAACCGTATTACATGCAATGATTATCATCTTTACGTTCTTTGAGACAAGATAATCCACTATCTGCGAAGCGAACTGTCTGATAGTCTCAGGAGACTTGGATCCATAAGGAGTCCTTGCCGTATCACCGAAGTAAATGACCTTCTCATGCGGCAGCTTCTCGTGGAGCTCAAGAACACTTGTCAATCCGCCGAGTCCCGAATCGAAGAAACCGATAGGTCTGTTATCCATCTGTTAGTTACCTCTTGAATAATAATTAAAACTTTCAGAACATTATATCACAACAGGTGCAAGATAATGATTGAATTTTGAAAAGACCGATTGATATTGACACGGAATCGTGATATAGTTAGCAAGTATTATGACAGCAAAGGAGGTCTGACATGTCTGAGGAGATTAAGGATATTGCTATCGAAGAAGAAGATGATATCATCACTCTTGAGTTTGATGATGATACAGCAGTTGATTGCGCAGTAATCGGTACATTTGATCTCGACGGTAAGGAGTATATTGCTCTTGCACCTGAAGATGGTACTGATGATGTATACATTTATGGTTATAAGGCAGTTAGCGACGACGAGTTTGAGATTCTCGAGATCGAGGATGACGCTGAGTTTAACGCAGCAGCTGCAGAGTTTGATGCTATCATGGCAGATGGCGAGTAATCAGAACTGAATACCGGAGAGTTTTCTCCGGATTATGCGGATATGGCGGAATTGGCAGACGCGCACGGTTCAGGTCCGTGTGAGTAACATCGTGTAGGTTCGAATCCTATTATCCGCACCAGAAGAAAACCACTCATTTACGAATGAGTGGTTTTTGTTTACTCTTTTTTAACTATACATATTTCATATTTGGAGGGGAACATTATGAAGATTGTATTTCTTGACTCACACGTTGCCAATCCGGGCGATCTTTCATGGGACCGCCTTGAAGCAATCGGCGAGCTTACCGTCTACGAGAGAACCTCAACGACAGAGAGCCCTCTTATTGCAGAAAGAATCGGAAATGCCGAGATTGTAATTACCAACAAGACACCTATTTCTAGAGATACTCTTGACAAGTGTCCGAGCGTTCGCATAATTGCTGTAATTGCAACCGGATATAATGTAGTTGATGTAAATGCGGCAGCTGATAAGGGTATCCCGGTTGTAAATGTGCCGGGATATGCCACATCAAACGTCGCACAGTTCAACATCGCACTTCTTCTTGAGATATGCTCACATATCGGTGAGCATTCGAGAGGAGTATATGAAGGACGATGGGCATCCTGCCCTGACTTCTGCTACTGGGATTATCCTGCTATCTCTCTTCAGGGCAAGACAGCAGGCATCATTGGTCTTGGAAGCATCGGTCAGGCCACTGCAAGACTTCTCAAGGCCTTCGGCATGGATGTCCTTGGAAGCTCGAGGCATCAGAAGGATATCCCAGAGGATATTGTTACGCAGTGCAGCACCGAAAGAGTCCTTCAAGAATCAGACATCATTTACCTATGCTGTCCGATGACATCAGAAACTGAGGGAATAATATGCACTGAGAATATTTACCGCATGAAGGATGGAGTAATAATAATCAATACTGCAAGAGGTCAGCTCGTTAATGAGAATGATCTGAAAGACGCCCTTGTAAGCGGCAAGGTTCGTGCAGCTGCTGTAGATGTAGTATCCGCAGAGCCTATCAGAGAAGATAATCCTCTCCTAAGTGCGCCAAACTGCATAATCACGCCTCACATCGCATGGCTTTCCGATGACGCAAGGCAGCTGATGCTAGACACAACCTGTTCAAACATTGAAGCATATCTTAGCGGCAGGAAACAGAATGTTGTTAATATGTAAGGCTTCAGATATTCCCAGACAATAACACTATAAAAGGCAAGGTCTGAAGAAGCCTTCCGGGTCGTCCCTGAATTGCTACCTCTCTCCCTTGCCTTCTTTTGTTCCAAAGAATTCGATTATGCTGTCTGCCGCAGCGCCGTTCATGCCTTCTACAGACATAAGCTCGCTTCGGCTCGCAGCCTTTATCTCATTGATGCTTCCGAAATACTTTAGAAGTGCTGTTCTCCTTCTAGGTCCTATTCCCGGGATGTCCTCGAGCGCAGACCTTATTGTTCTTTTGCCCCTGACACCTTTCATGAAGCTGATTGCGAATCTGTGAACCTCCTCCTGGACAGTTCCGGTATAACTGAACAGAACAGGATCCTCTCTCAGGTTAATCTCGCTTCCATCCTCAAACACAATCGCCCTTGTTCTGTGAGCGTCATCCTTCGCCATTCCTGCAACCGGGATAGACATGCCATAGGCTTCGATTATTTTAATAACAGCGTGCACCTGCCCAAGGCCTCCATCAATCAACATGAGATCCGGGTATGTGATAAAGCCCTCATCTCCATTTCTGGCCCTTTTGAGTCTCCTGTAGATTACCTCCTGAAGGCTTCCGTAGTCGTCACCTTTAGAAGCTGTCTTAACCTTGAACTTTCTGTAATCGCTCTTAACAGGTTTTCTTCCTTCATAGACAACCATGGCTCCAACAGTATCAAGTCCGTTCATGTTGGATATGTCATATGCCTCAATTCTGTACTCTCGGTCCTCATCCTCAGAAATCACTCTTGGAACGCTTCCGCTTATCTCGCAGCATCGCTCGATAATACTCGTAATTCTGCTTCTCAGGAGGCTTTGCTTCTCCTTCTCTCTTTCCAGCCTGTCATCGAGGGATTTGGCAAGTTCTATTGAATCTGACGATGCCATGCTGACAAGACTCTTCTTATCTCCCCTTTCAGGAACAAGAATTCTGGTCTTATGAAGGTAGTCATTGCCGGATGCCGCATTATCCTCGTTCACTCCGTTAAGCATCTCCTCAAGGAGACTCTGGTCATCGACCGGTGCTGAAAGAAGAATCTCCTTAGGCAGCCTCATGGCTGACGGATAGTGCTGCTTGATAAAAGCAGATACTATGCCCTCTGCCGCCTTCCTCTCCTCTAGTGCAAAACCATTATCCCTTACCGGAATCACCTCACGTCCCGTCATCTTGCCGTCTCTTACGTGATATAACGAAACAATGGCGTTGTTTTCTGATACAACAGGGATGAGAATATCCATGTCGCTATGCGAGGTAAGTGTTGCTCTCTGTGTCTCGCCGATAGTTCTAAGAGAGGTGATGTAGTCTCTGTATCTGGCTGCCTCCTCGAATTCGAGTCTGTCAGATGCATCAAGCATTTTCTTCTCAAGCTTCTTTATTAGCGCCTGATCCTTGCCTCCAAGTATGTCCATAACCTCGTCAATCAGAGCTCTGTACTCAAGTCTGTTGACGCTTCCGAGACATACACCGGGACACTTTCCGATGTGATAATTAAGACACGGCCTTATTCCTTCACGAAATGTTATCTGCCTGCATTTCTTTAGCATATACATCTCGTCAATCAGCTTCAGCGTCTGACTGACAGCACCTGCGTCGGTATAAGGTCCGAAATACTTGTCTCCGTCACGCTCCACCTGTCTTGTCTTGTATACCCTTGGATAAGGTTCGCTTAGGGTAACCTTGATATATGGATAGCTTTTGTCATCTTTAAGAAGAATGTTATACTTCGGCTTGTATTTCTTTATGAGATTGCACTCCAAAACCAGCGCTTCCATCTCAGTGGCACACTTTATGTAGTCAAATTCTGCAACCACACTTACCATCGCCCTGACCTTAGGATCGAGTGCCTGAGTGTTTCTGAAGTACTGCCTTACCCTGTTTCTGAGATTAATCGCCTTGCCGACATATATTATTTCTCCAAGGCTGTCCTTGTGCATGTATACACCAGGACAGGTTGGAAGCTTCTTAAGTTCCTCCTCAATGACAAACATCAGTGATATGTCCAGTTTCTTCTGGCTCTATCCTCCTCTATCGCCTTCTGTTTCATTGCAAGCTCACGAATTCTGGCCTGCCTCTGTCTTTCCTTAATTCTGCGACGTTTTGCCCTTCTGATTCTTCCTCTGATGAAAAGAAAGAGAAGTGCCGCTGCTGCAGCTGCAATTCCTACGAAAGCAGCATTCGAAATGTATATATATGACGGGAACCAGCCCGTATTGATATCCTCATTTGTCACAACATCTACTGTGCCCTTAAGCTCATCGGCTACATATATTCTGAATTCACCGATTTTGGTTCCCTTGCTGATAGGAGCCTTAAGTCTGTCCTGCATTACTACACGAGTCTGAACAAGGCTGGTGCTTCCTTCAGGAGGAACATAGGCATATCCCTTTGTCTTTGTATAGCCGCTGACTCTCACCTTTGCGCCATGCTTTACCATGACACTTCCGACTTTTTTGCCCGCCTTTACAATAACATCCTTGGATGCATTCTCATGTCCGTAATCAGTCAGAAGTGAAGCCTCCTTTGAAACGCCTTCCTTTGTGGTTCCGAGAGAAACAGCTATTATCTGCATTCCGTCGCGACGCGATATCATAACCGACTGATATGTCTTGCCGGCATTGTTAAGAGTTCCGGTAAGCGCACCCTCAAAGCCGTCAATGTTTCCGCCTCCGCTGCCTTGCCTAAGTGCTTCAGAGATAAAAGGGTATCTCATCGCATATTGAGCAATTACCGCTATGTCATATGCTGATGAATACTGATTGTTGTCGCCCTTGCCCGTCGGATTCATGAACTGAGTGTTCATAAGCTCAAGCTCCATAGCCTTTGAATTCATCTCGCTGACGAAAATCTCTTCCTTTGTTGCAGAATAAAGACTGAGTGCATATGCAGCTTCATCAGAATCTCTGGTGAGCATCGCTGTAAGAAGGTCGGATACCTTAACCTCCTGCCCCTTCTTATATATATCCCCAAGCTTATCTGCCTTGCTGCTTATGGTTACAATGTTGTTGTATTCTTTATCATCGTGCATATTGTCAATTACAACCATTGCTGTCATAAGCTTGACAAGATCTCCCGGAGGAAGCTTCCTGTCCTCATGTAATCCGTATACCACCTGACTCGTGGATCCGGAGAAGGAGACTGCACCGCTTGAGTGAATGTCACTCTCCTTAATATCAGCCTTTGATGCGCCAAAAACCGCATCAAAACTGATGGTGACCATCAGCATCAGCATAATCAGTATTGCTGCTATTGTGGTCACCATCTCTTTAATCCTTTGAGAATATTCAGTTGAGAAATGATGAGTACTATTTCTCATTAGAATTCCTTCCCTATTGTTTCAGTCAATTATCCGAGCACTCTTGTTCTGATAACGTAAGGAGCCTCAAATACGTTAGGGCATCCTGACTTAACTGCGCAGATAACATATCCGTAGTCGCCTCTCTTGCCAGAAGCCATATCTACGAGGCAATCTCCATAGAATGCCTTGAACTCCTCAGCCTTATCCTCTGCATCCTTGTAGAGAGCGCAGATTCTCTTTGTACCCTCGATGCAGTCAAGTGATACTGCAGGATAGTTAACTGAGCATCTGATGTTACCGCATCCGAGGTAATCCATAAGCTCCTCAGCAGCCATAACTGCGCAGTTCTCCTCAGCCTCAGCAGTTGATGCTCCAAGGTGTGGAGTTGCAACGATTCCAGGCACTCCGATTGTCTCCTCGTTAGCAAGGTCAGTCATGTATTTTCTGATCTTTCCTGTCTCAAGAGCAGCCTTGATGTCATCTACAACTACAAGGTCAGGTCTTGCGAAGTTAAGGATGATAGCTCCGTCCTTCATGTTAGCGATGAGATCCTTGTTGATCATACCCTTAGTTGCAGGAAGTGATGGAACGTGGATTGATACGAAGTCACACTCCTTAACCATCTCTGCTACATCATCAAACATCTTTACATCAGCAGTAAGACATGGATGAGGTCTGAATGCCTCGTATCCGCATACCTTCATGCCGAGAGCCTCACATGAGTTGGCAATCTTAGCTCCGATAGCACCAAGTCCGATAATACCGATAGTCTTGCCGAGAATCTCAGTTCCTGCGTAATTCTTCTTACCCTTCTCAACGTCTGATGATACATCATCACCCTCGAGAGTATTAGCCCATGCGATACCCTCATACATGTTTCTTGCGCCCATGATAAGAGCTGCAAGCACAAGCTCCTTAACTGCGTTTGAGTTAGCTCCAGGTGCGTTGAATACTACGATTCCCTGATCAGCGCACTTGTCGAGCGGAATATTGTTAACTCCTGCACCTGCTCTTCCGATAGCGAGCAGATTCTCAGAGAAATCCATGTCGTGCATCTTGAATGATCTTACGATGATACCGTTAGCCTGATCTACATCATCTGTAAGAACATAATTCTCAGTAAGCTTAGAAAGACCTACCTGTGAAATGTTGTTGAGAGTACCGATATAATACTTCTCCATGTCTCTGTACCTCCTGTTTTTCAAGAAACTGTTACTAATTACGTATCTGTTAGTATATCATTATTTAATATATTCTGCCATAACTTCACCGAGAATCTTCATTCCCTCCTCCATCTGCTCGTCTGAGCTGTTGGAATAATTGATTCTCATTGTTCTTACATCTCTTTCATACTCATAGAAAGGATCTCCTGCAACTACAGCAACCTTCCTCTTAAGAGCTGCATTCTGAACATCTACCGCCTTTACTCCCTCAGGAAGAGTAACCCAGAGGAACATTCCGCCCTCAGGTCTTGTGAACTCAACACCCTCAGGAAGATACTTCTCCATGCATGCCATCATGCGGTTGGCCTTCTCTCCGTACACAGCAGCAGCCTTTCTGATCTGCTCGTCGAGGTCGTTATCCTCAAGATACTGATCCATTAGCATCTGTCCGAAGATGTTGGTGTGAAGATCGAGAGCAGACTTGTACATTACAAGCTTGTCTCTAAGCTCCTTGTTAGGGCATGCAATCCAGCCTATTCTCATTCCCGGTGATACAATCTTTGAGAATGTTCCAAGAGCACAGCACTGCTCGCCGAGGTAGTATGCAAGGGAATTTCCCGACTTGCCTGTGAATCTCAGCTCTCCGTATGGATTGTCCTCCAGAAGAACTGTATCTGTTCCCTTAAGCGCCTCTGCAAGAGCCGCTCTTGTCTCTTCCTTGTATGTGAGTCCTGTAGGATTCTGGAAGTTAGGAATAATATACATGAACTTTGGATTATGATCCTTTAGAAGCTCCACAAGCTGCTCGACGTCAAGTCCGTCCTCATTCAGATCTACTGTCAGAACCTTAGGATCATAGTGATGGAAAACCTGAAGTGCTGCAAGATAGCTTGGATTCTCAACAACTATCTCATCACCCGGATCAACCAGAGAAGCTGCTACAAGGTCAAGTGCCTGCTGCGAGCCTGCTGTGATGATGATGTCATCAGCACTGTACTCGATTCCCATTGTCTTCTTATATCTGTCGGCAATCTTCTGTCTGAGAGGAAGAAATCCCTGTGCCTGGCTGTACTGAAGAGCCACATATCCGAACTTCTCAAACACCTTCTTTGATGCCTCTGATACCTCCTCAACAGGAAGTGTTGTCGGATTAGGAAGTCCGCCGGCGAACGAAATGGTCGATGGATCTGATGCAGCTGATAGTATTACCTCCAGGAATTCTCCGGGAAAATCTCTTTTCTTTACTCTTTCCGAAAGCTGTGGTTTCATTATTTGTTCCTCCTATTATTGGTATTATTCAGCCGATGCCAGATAGTCGACAAACTGTCTTGCCGTCCTGCATGACACTCCGCCGTGTCTTATCTCCCAGGCGTCCGCCTTGACAAGCAGTTCCTGCTCATCCATGTCTATTCCCTCCTCCTCTGCAAGGCTCCTTACTATCTCGTGATACTCTGCCCTGTCCGGTGAAGGGAAATATATTGTCACTCCGAACCTGCTCGAAAGAGATGTCTTCTCCTCGACAGTATCGGATCTGTGAATATCCTCGTTGTGAGTCATGTCGTTTTTGTCAGACCACGTCTCCCTTATAAGATGCCTTCTGTTCGATGTTGCATAAATCAGAATGTTATCCGACTTCACTTCCATGTCTCCTTCGATGACCGCCTTCAGGTACTTATACTCAATCTCAAATTCCTCGAAGGAAAGATCATCTATGAACAGGATGAACCTGTAATTCCTGTTCTTTATCGCTCCTATAATTTCACTGATATATTTGAACTGATGCTTGTGAACCTCTATGATTCTAAGGCCCCTGTGTGCATATTCGTTAAGAAGTGCCTTTATGCTTGTGGACTTACCCGAGCCGCTGTCTCCATACAGAAGCACATTGTTGGCAGGTCTTCCTTCAATGAAGGCAAGGGTATTTCTAATCAGTGCACCCTTCTGAAGCTCATAGCCTACCATATCGGCAAATGTTACCTCATCAATAGCCCTTATTGGTTTGAACAGTCTATGGTCATTATCATCATCGGCAATTCTGAAAGCGTCATTATAAGCATATTCCCCGGTTCCACGGATGAAGTACTGTTCATCAAGCACTTTCTTGAAAGCCTCATCACTCTTCACATCGTGAAGCTGTGACAGTACCTCACTTATTATTTCGCCTGCAGCACCTGCGTGCTCCGAGCTTCTCGCATCATTTCTGAAATGCAGAATCTCCTCTATCAGACTGTCATCGACATGCTTTCTGAATTCCTCGAAGTCGTAATCCATCAGCCTTCTCATTATGGCAAAATCATCTTTGGCCAGAATCGAGAATGAATCCTCAGATGGAATCTTTCTCTCTCTTGAGAGTGTATATGCATTCTCATCTGTAAGCATATGACTGACCAGATAGTTCTCCCAGAGGTTGCCGTCAATTCCCTTATCAAGAGAAAAGGCAATCAGCTCCTTCATTACCGAAAGAACGGCAGCCGCAGCCTCGCTCTCATCGAGCATTCCGCTTCGGCACCGTTCTTCAGCTTCAATCATTTCATTCAGAATGCTGCCCCGAGAAGGTCTGAAGAACAGAAGTCTGTTTGTTTCTTCTCTAAGCATATTCTCTCCTGTAATCTGTTTTCCGCTCTACGGCTCAAGTATTGCACCCTTGTCTGCAGAGGTTACCATCTTGGCGTATCTTGCAAGGTATCCTGTCTTGATTCTTGGCTCAGGGCATACCCATGAAGCTCTTCTTCTCTCAAGCTCTTCATCTGATACCTTAAGCTCAATTGTGCATTCCTTAATGTTGATATGAATGAGGTCTCCCTCGTTAACAAGCGCAATGTTGCCTCCGGCAGCAGCCTCAGGACTGACATGTCCTATCGATGCGCCTCTTGTGGCACCGGAGAATCTTCCGTCAGTAATGAGAGCAACACTCTCGCCGAGTCCCATTCCGCAGATTGCGGAGGTAGGATTGAGCATCTCTCTCATTCCCGGTCCTCCCTTAGGACCCTCGTATCTGATTACAACAACATCACCGGGATTAATCTTCTTAGCATAAATTGCCTCGATAGCCTCATCCTCGCTGTCAAATACTCTCGCAGGACCCTCGTGCTCCATCATCTTCGGAGATACTGCAGACTGCTTTACTACGCAGCCGTCTACAGCAAGATTGCCCTTTAGTACTGCAATTCCTCCGTTTTCTGAGTAAGGATTCTCAACCGGTCTGATAATCTCAGTGTTTCTGTTAACAACACCCTTGAGGTTCTCCTCTACAGTTGATCCTGTTGCAGTGATAAGGTCTGTGTGGAGAAGGTTTCTCTTAGTAAGCTCCTTCATTACAGCATATACACCGCCTGCCGCATCGAGATCCTCCATGAATGTGTCTCCTGCAGGAGCGAGGTGGCAGAGGTTAGGTGTTTTTGCACTGATAGAATTTGATTTGTCGAGATCAATTGTTACGCCTGCCTCGTGAGCAATAGCAGGAAGGTGAAGCATTGTGTTGGTGCTGCATCCAAGAGCCATGTCTACGGTCTCGGCATTATCAAAGGCCTTCTCTGTAAGAATATCTCTTGGTCTTATATCCTTCTCAACAAGCTCCATGATCTTCATGCCTGTTTCCTTGGCAAGTCTTATTCTTGCAGAATATACTGCCGGTATTGTTCCATTGCCGCGAAGTGACATTCCGATTGCCTCTGTAAGGCAGTTCATTGAGTTCGCAGTATACATTCCAGAACAGCTTCCGCAGGTAGGACATGCATTCTTTGTATAATCGTCCACGCCCTCCTCGTCTAGGCTTCCAGCATGATAAGCTCCTACAGCCTCAAACATGTGGCTCAGGCAGGTTCTTCTTCCATCCTGAAGACGTCCCGCAAGCATAGGGCCGCCTGAACAGAAAATCGTAGGAATGTTAAGTCTTGCTGCCGCCATAAGAAGGCCCGGAACATTCTTGTCACAGTTAGGAACCATAACAAGGCCGTCGAACTGGTGAGCCATGACCATGGACTCAGTTGAATCGGCGATAAGGTCTCTTGTAACAAGTGAATACTTCATTCCCTCGTGTCCCATGGCAATTCCGTCACATACAGCGATTGCAGGAAACATCACAGGTGTTCCTCCTGCAGCCCTGATTCCTGCCTTTACAGCCTCAGTAATCTTGTCGAGGTTCATATGGCCCGGAACTATTTCATTATATGAGCTTACTACACCGATAAGCGGTCTTGAAAGCTCCTCATCTGTATAACCGAGAGCGTAGAGAAGGCTCCTGTTAGGAGTCCTCTCTACACCCTTCTTAATTACGTCTGAACGCATCTATTATCTCCTTCATCTTCCCTGGATTAGTTAGAAGCATTATCGAGATCCTTGTCTCCGTCCTGAGTGTCCTTCCAGAGCATGTTGTCACGAAGCTCCTTACCTACTACCTCCATTGGGTGCTTAGCAAGAAGGTTTCTCTTTGAGTTGAAGAATGTTCTTCCATTCTTGTTCTCAGCAATCCACTTTCCGGCAAAAGTTCCGTCCTGAATGTCTGCAAGAACTTTTCTCATGTTAGCCTTGATCTCATCGTGAGGAAGAACTCTTGGTCCTGATACGTACTCACCGAACTCAGCTGTGTCTGAAATTGAGTAGTTCATTGCAGCAACTCCGCCCTTGTTGATAAGGTCGATGATGAGCTTCATCTCGTGGATGCACTCGAAGTAAGCATTCTCAGGCTGATATCCTGCCTCAACTAGAACCTCGAAGCCGCACTGCATGAGGTCAACAACTCCACCGCACAGAACTGTCTGCTCACCGAAGAGGTCTGTCTCAGTTTCCTCGTACATTGTAGTCTCCATGATTCCTGCACGAGCTCCGCCGATTCCTGCGATATAAGCAAGAGCGATATCCATGCACTTTCCTGTTGCATCCTGCTCACATGCTACGAGGCAAGGAACTCCCTTTCCTGCAACATACTGAGATCTTACAGTGTGTCCAGGTCCCTTTGGAGCAGCCATGAATACGTCGATGTCAGCTGCAGGCTGAATCTGCTGGTAACGAATGTTGAAGCCGTGTGCAAAAGCAACTGCTGAACCAGGTCTGATGTTGCCGGCAACCTGCTCATTGTAGATGTCCGCTGCTCTCTCGTCGTTAACGAGCATCATCACGATATCAGCCTTTGCTGCTGCCTCTGCAACAGTGTATACATCAAAGCCATCCTCAACTGCCTTGTTCCAGCTCTTTCCAGGACGAAGTCCCATAATAACGTTGCAGCCTGAATCTCTAAGGTTCAAAGCATGAGCGTGTCCCTGTGAACCGTAACCGATAATTGCGATGGTCTTTCCATCAAGTGCGTTAAGATCACAATCCTTCTCATAATACATTTTTGCCATAATCAAATTCTCCTTTTTCCTTAGTATCTTCATCAATGGTATTCATGCCTCTTTCGAGTGCAACAATGCCAGTACGAACAAGTTCAAGAATATTGCAGTGATCGAGCATCTCCTCAATCGCCGAATTCTTGTCATTATCTCCAACTACCGCGAGCGTAATCGACTGGGTTGATACATCTATCGTATTCGCTCTGAAGATGTTGGCTATCTGTACAACCTCGTTTCTTGCTGCGCTGTCAGGTGTTGCCACCTTGATCAGCAGAAGCTCTCTCTTAATCGAGTTGTCCCTGTTAAGAAGCTTTACCGAGTGAACAGGCAGAAGCTTTCTCAGCTGATTGCAGAGAAGCTGCGCTCTCTCAAGATCGGTAAGAACCTCTATTGTAATTCTTGATATTGTAGAATCGTGTGTTACTCCTACAGCAAGTGACTCAATATTGTATCCTTTTCTTGTGAACATTCTGGATACCTGTGACAGTACACCCGCCTCATTATCTACAAGAACGGCAAGTGTATGAATTCTCTTCTCGCTATTATCCATAAGTGCCCTCCTTAGTCTACGATGAAGCTTGTAATTGATCTTCCGCCAGGTACCATCGGTCTTACAAGCTCATTGGCATGAATTGCGCAGTCGATTACACAGCCCTTGTTGTTCTCCCTGACATCCTTAAGAGCTGCTGTCAGAGCAAGCCTAAGCTCTTCCTTTGTGCTTACTCTGATGCCGCTAACGCCATATGCCTCGGCAAGCTTTACGAAATCAGGGCCTCTGTCAAGAGTAGTCTGTGAGTATCTCTTGTCATACATCAGAGTCTGCCACTGTCTTACCATTCCGAGTGCGGAGTTGTTGTAAAGCAGCGTGATGATAGGAAGCTTGTAATACTCCTCAGTGCAAAGCTCATTGCAGTTCATTCTGAAGCTTCCGTCTCCTGTGATATGAAGAACAACCTTGTCAGGATTTCCTATCTGGGCGCCTATTGCAGCTCCAAGTCCAAAGCCCATAGCACCAAAACCTCCGGATGTAAGAAGCTGGCCCGGATATGAATAGTGGAAATGCTGGATTGCCCACATCTGGTGCTGTCCTACGTCAGTTGCAACGATAGTATCCTGAGGAAGAATCTCTGATGCAACATCTGAAATCTGCTTAGGAGTCAGAGTCTCACCATCCTCCTCGTATCTTGTCTCAGTAGGGAATGAGAATACATACTCCTTCCACTTGCTATGATCCTGCTGCTCAAGCTTTCTGTTTATTATCTCAAGAACTCTTTTGCAATCTCCAATAATGTGATGATCCGTCTTTACATTCTTGTCAATCTCTGAACGGTCGATATCAATCTGTACAATCTTCGCATTCCTTGCGAACTGACTGACGTCAAGAGTTACTCTTTCTGCAAATCTGCATCCAATTGCAATCAGAAGATCACAAGAATCGATTCCCATGTTCGATGCCTGTGAACCATGCATTCCTATCATTCCTGTTGTCAGAGGATCGCGTCCGTTGAAGCCGCCACCGCCCATTACAGTGATAGCCACAGGTGAATCAACGAGGTGTGCAAAAGTCTTAAGCTCCTCATGAGCCCTCGCTCTTACCACTCCTCCGCCGCAGATTATCATCGGCTTCTTCGACTCGTTAATCATCTCAACGAGCTTGTCGATGTCGCCTTCCGGCTCATGCGGCTTCAGGTTGTGAGTAGGTCTCTTCATGAGAGTTGCCAGCTTGCCGTATTTGTAATGCTCCTCAAGAGGAATGTACTCATACTCTGCCTCCGCCTTCGTAATATCTGTGAGAATATCTATTACTACCGGACCAGGTCTTCCGGACCTTGCCATTGCAAATGCCGCTCTTATTATGCTTGCCAGATCATTAATATCTGTAACTAGATAGTTGCACTTGGTAATCGGCATTGTTACTCCAACAGTGTCGCACTCCTGGAAGGAATCCTTGCCTATGTAAGCCTCTCCTACATTGCATGAGAAGAATACAACCGGCGATGAATCCATGAATGCAGTTGCTATTCCAGTTGTAAGATTGGTAGCTCCCGGTCCTGAGGTTGCGATGCACACTCCTACCTTGCCTGTGCTTCTCGCATATCCGTCAGCTGCGTGAGATGCACCCTGCTCATGTGCAGTCAGGATGTGATTGATTCTGTCTGAGTACTTGTATAAAGAATCATAAAGATTGATAACAGTGCCGCCCGGGTAACCGAATACCGTATCAACACCCTGCTCAAGCAGGCATTCCATCATAATATCGGAACCTTTAAGTTTCATTTATGTCTCCTGATTATTCATATTATTAACAGCGATAACGTACCAGTTGAAGGCTATCTGAGATATCCGATGATGACATCAGTCATCTCGTCACAGGAAAGAATTCTGTCACCCTCTCCCGCTATGTCTCCGGTTCTGTGGCCTTCGCACAGAGCCTTCTCTACAGCAGCCTCAATTGAATCAGCTTCTCTTTCGAGTCCGAAGGAGTATCTGAGCATCATTGCTGCTGATAGAATTGTCGCAATAGGGTTCGCCTTGCCGGTACCTGCAATGTCAGGCGCCGAGCCGTGAATCGGTTCATAGAGGCCTCTTGTTCCCTCACCGAGAGATGATGATGCAAGAAGTCCGATTGAGCCTGTAATCTGCGAAGCCTCATCTGATAGTATATCACCAAACATGTTGCTTGTAACAATAACATCGAACTGAGAAGGATTTCTCACAAGCTGCATAGCTGCGTTATCAACAAGCATGTCGCTAAGCTCGACTTCGGGGTACTGCTCTCCTATTCTGTGAACGGTCTCCCTCCACAGCCTTGAGGTCTCAAGAACGTTGGCCTTATCGACGCTTGTAAGCTTCTTTCTTCTCTTCATCGCAGTCTGAAAAGCAACATGTGCGATTCTTTCAATCTCCATGACACTGTAGCTCTCAGTATCATACGCCTCAGGTCCCTTGTCTCCGTCTCTCCTGCCTCTCTCGCCGAAGTAGATACCTCCTGTAAGTTCTCTTACAATCATGATGTCGAAGCCTTCGTCAACAATATCAGCTCTAAGAGGACTGTCTGCCTTAAGAGCATCATATATTCTTGCAGGTCTGAGATTTGTGAAAAGCTCCATTGATGCTCTCAGCTTAAGAAGAGCCTTCTCAGGTCTCTCGTCACCACCGAGATGATCCCACTTAGGTCCTCCCACAGCTCCGAAGAGCACGCTGTCACTCGCAAGACAGCCTTCTCTTGTCTCATCCGGAAGCGGAACTCCTGTTTCATCTATTGCCGCTCCGCCGGCAAGATATTCGTTGTATGAGAAGCTGTGCCCGTACTTCGATGCTATCTCATCGAGCACTCTTACAGCACTTCCAACAATCTCGGGGCCTATTCCATCACCCTTGACCAATGCTATGTTAAAGTTCATTCTTCGCCTTACCTTCCTCTTTCCTGTAATTGATAAGACCGCCGGCCTTAATAATCTTCTGTATGAATGGAGGGAAGGCCGCAGCCTTAAACTCCTGTCCGGTAGTCTCGTCGATGATTGTTCCGGTTTCGAAGTCCACGCTTACAGTATCACCGGCAGCTATTTCCTCTGCAGCCTCCGGACATTCAAGAATCGGAAAGCCGATGTTAATCGCATTTCTGTAGAATATTCGTGCAAAAGAGGCTGCGATAACACATGATACCCCGCATGCCTTGATTGATACAGGCGCGTGCTCTCTAGATGAGCCGCAGCCGAAATTCCAGCCTCCGACCATGATATCACCTGTGTGATCCTGCTTCGGGAACTCGGGATCTATATCCTCCATGCAATGCTTTGCCATGTTCTCAAGCGAAGGATCGTTAAGATATCTCGCGGGAATGATTACATCAGTATTGACGTCGTCACCGAACTTAAAAACTCTGCCTTTTACCATTACGTCCTCCTTACTCGATATCTTCCGGTCCGGCAACAAAGCCTGCAACCGCAGATGCCGCTGCGACAGCAGGGCTTGCGAGAATTATCTCACTCTCAACATGTCCCATTCTGCCTACGAAATTTCTGTTGGTTGTGGAGATTGTTCTTTCGCCCTCGCACATAACGCCCATGTGGCCTCCCATGCACGGTCCGCAGCTTGGTGTGTTAACTGCACAGCCTGCCTTGACGAAAATCTCCATTATCCCTTCTTCAATGCACTGAAGATATATTGCCTGAGTTGCAGGAACGATATTGCATCTTATTCCATCAGCAACTCTTCTATTCTCAAAGATTTCTGCAGCAATCCTCATGTCCTTCATTCTTCCGTTGGTGCATGAGCCGATTACTACTTGATCGATGTGTGTGCCCTTAACTTCATCAACAGTTCTTGTGTTGGAAGGAAGGCTTGGCATCGACACTGTATTCTTAAGCTCGCTGAGATTAATCTCAACTACTCTCTCGTACTCCGCATCCTCGTCCGGCTCAAACACCTGATATGGTCTTTCAACCCTTCCGCTGATGTACTCAAGAGTCTTCACATCTACAGGGAAGATTCCGTTCTTGCCGCCTGCCTCGATGGCCATGTTGGCTATTGTGAATCTGTCGTCCATCTCAAGCTCACTGACTCCCGGTCCTGTGAACTCTATGGATTTGTAAAGGGCGCCGTCAACACCTATCTCTCCGATAAGGTGAAGAATTACGTCCTTTCCTGTAACCCATCTTCCGGGCTTTCCTGTCAGGACTACCTTGATTGCAGAAGGAACCTTGAACCAGCTGTATCCCGAAGCCCAGCTTGCCGCAAGATCTGTCGAGCCGACTCCTGTAGAAAATGCTCCAAGAGCACCATATGTACAGGTATGAGAATCTGCTCCGATGATAATCTCGCCAGGTGCGGCAAGTCCCTTCTCAGGAACGAGAGCATGCTCTATTCCGACATTTCCTGTATCATAGAAATGTGTCAGCCCCTGCTTTCTTGCGAACTGTCTTGCTTTCTTCGAAAGTCTTGCAGAATCTATGTCCTTGCAGGGTGTATAGTGGTCAAGAATGATTGCCACCTTATCCTTGTTGAATACCTTGTCAAATCCGGCCTGCTCAAAAATATCCGCAGAAACAGGTGATGTTATATCGTTACTCATGCAGAGATCAAGTCTTGCCTCGACAAGCTCTCCTGCCTTAACGCTTTCTACTCCCACGTGCGCAGCAATAATCTTCTGCGTCATCGTCATTCCCATATCAATTCCTCCTAATCTGTTCCTACTTGAGCAGCTTGTTAACTGCATTGATGTATGCAACTATACTTGCCTGTATTACATCTGTTGAAAGACCATGTCCGTTGAACGACTTGCCATCTACGTTGAGCTTGATTGTTGCATCTCCGAGAGTATCCTTGCCCTCAGAAATCGAGTAGATTCTGAAGTCGGAGAAAATATGCTCTGATGGTCTTACAATCTTGTTGATAGCTCCGAAGGCTGCATCGAGAGGTCCGTCTCCGAGAGCTACCTCTTCGAACTTCTCTCCGTCCTTCTCTAGGCTTACTGTGCATGTAGCAGTTGTGAAATTGCTTGTGTTAACTGAGAACCAGTCAAGCTTGTATCCCTTATCCTCGTCTGCAGCCATTGAGTTGTGACTTACGATTGCCTCAAGGTCCTCATCGTTAACTGTCTTCTTCTTGTCACACACAACCTTGAACTCCTCGAAGCACTTGATCAGCTCCTCCTTGTCAAGCTCGAAGCCGAGCTCCTTGAGTCTTGTCTCAAACGCATGCTTTCCTGAATGCTTTCCGAGAACCAGATTGTTGGTATGAACGCCTACAGACTCAGGTGTCAGAATCTCGTATGTAGCCTTGTTGGCGAGAACTCCGTGCTGATGTATTCCTGCCTCGTGTGCAAAAGCGTTCTTTCCAACAATCGGCTTGTTCAGCGGAGCTGTCTGTCCGATGATGTTGTATACAGTCTTCGATGTTCTTGCAATCTGAGTAGTATCTAGTCTTGTAGTAGCACCATAGATATCAGGTCTTGTTCTCATTGCCATAACAACCTCCTCGAGTGAGGTGTTTCCTGCTCTTTCTCCGAGTCCGTTGATTGTACATTCAATCTGTCCTGCTCCTCCGAGAACTCCTGCAAGTGAGTTAGCAGTTGCCATTCCAAGATCGTTGTGGCAGTGAACCGAGAAGGTTACTCCATCAGGTCTGTCGATATGGCTTTTAACGTATGAGATAAGCTGTCTCATCTCGTCCGGTGTTGTATATCCTACTGTATCAGGAAGGTTGATTGTTGTTGCTCCATTTGCAACAGCCGCGTTTACAACCTTAACCATGAAATCATAATCACTTCTTGTAGCGTCCTCGCATGAGAACTCGATGTTGCTGCAGAACTTGCGCGCATACTTTACAGCAGCCGCAGTGTTCTCGATAACCTGCTCAGGTGTCATCTTAAGCTTGTATTCCATGTGGAGCGGTGAAGTTGCAAGAAAAACATGAATTCTTGGATCGACTCCGCATCTTACTGCCTCCCATGCTGCATCTATATCCTTCTCGACAGATCTTGCAAGTGATGCAACTGTGCACTCCTTAACTGTCTCTGCCACTGTCTTTACTGACTCAAAATCTCCCGGCGATGAAATTGCAAAACCAGCCTCGATTATGTCAACCTTAAGTCGTTCCAGGCACTTAGCTATCTCAATCTTCTCCTTGAGGTTCATGCTGCATCCAGGTGACTGTTCTCCGTCTCTTAAAGTTGTGTCAAAAATCTTAATGTGGTTTTCCATTGTTCCCTCTCCTTATTAAAGTAAATCTGATAATAACTGTGCGATAACTTATTCGTGCAAAAGAGTAAGCTTTGGTTTTGCGCCGCTATTTTGGTGCTAGCTCAAGGCGCCGAGCCTCCGAGGCACGGAGCGTACTTGGGGGTACGTGAGTACCGAGGCAGGCGAGAGCAACGAAGAGATAGCCCAAAAGAGCAAGCAAAAAGCTGTATGACAGCGTCAAAAGTCATACAGCTTGAATT
>CAMFZN010000005.1 GCA_946006945.1 uncultured Clostridia bacterium
GCTTAACCTTGTGGTCAATAACGTGTCTTGATGAGAGCTCGTCACGGATTTCCTTAAGCGAGTTCTCTGATAAGCCCCCTGACAATTCCCATATGGGAAATATCAAGAACATAGTCGCTGCTTATGGTCTCAAGACTCTTTACAGCAAGAATTATAACTTCACAGATATCATAGGATCCGATATCTCCTATGCACTCAATTCCTGTCTGGTTAATCTCTCTGAAGGTCCTGTCTTCCCTGGATCTTCTGTATACATAATCATTGTAAGAGAATCTGTTTACCACACCAGGCTCATCCGATGAGTTCTTTGCTATTGAAAGAGTAACATCAGGCTTTAATGCCATCAGTCTTCCGAAAGAGTCAGTAAATGTCAGAATGGCATCCTGACCTATGAAATCCCTGTTTCTTGCGTAAAGCTCGTATTCCTCAAACTTTCCTGATTTAAATCTGCTGTATCCATATCTGCTGTAAAGATCGAGCAGATCAAAAACAGCCCTTTCATCACTCTTTAATATCTTGTTGTAATCCTTCATCTTCTCTTGTCTCCAGTCTTTCAAGAACCGTTCTGTATCCTCCGGGACCATATCTAAGACACTTGTTTACTCTCCCGATGGTAGCCGAGCTTGCACCCGTAAGCTTTATTATGTCGTTGAATACCTTACCCTCTTTAAGAAGCCTCGCAACCTCCAGTCTGCTGGTAAGGTCTCTAAGCTCATTAATCGTGCAGATGTCATCAAAGAACGCAACGCATTCATCTCTTGTCTTAAGAGATAGAACCGCATCATAGAAGTTATCCTTATGCTTCTGCTCCAAATGACTCATATCATTTCCTCCGTTATTACAATAACCATTTCAATAATGGATTTAAGCTAAATATCACTTGTGTATGGTAGCACTTTAGTGCGCTAAAGTCAACAATGTTCTGTTGTTATTCACAAAAAATATATAAAATAAGCGCCGATAATTGTATATCAGCGCCAAATTAATGTTTTATTATTCTATTATTCCATAACCCTTTATTACTGGATTATCAATTCTATATCTCTTGCGTCTGCATCTGTCGCTTGAATTGCCCTCAATCGTAAATACATAGTCTCCAACAACACCTGTAACAATTCCTGTATGATCATACATTCTGTTCTCCTGCCAGCTGAAAAAGATTACATATCCACCCTTAGGCTTCTTACCACCTTCAAGCCATCTGCCCTTGGACTTAAACCATTCCGCGCCTGTACCGCAGCCTACATATTCAATAAGCTTGCCATCCTCTATCATATCATTCTGCTCGGCGCACCAGGTTACGAAGGCTGCACACCATGGGACTCTTGATGAGAATCCGGAATTAGACCAGAACTTTCTTCCGCCCTTGTTTTCAGCTGTTGCCTGAGACAGGGCTGTATCAACGAAGCTGTTTCCTGATACATCAACAGAGTAAGTCGCGATATCAGACTGGTATCGTTTATTGCCAACAGAGCTTCCAACAATAGATGCAAGAACTACCGTAAGTCCAATTATCAGAAGACATGACACAACAATAGACGACCTTCTTGCCCATCTCCTGCGTCTTTTCTTCTTACGTATTATTCTTCTTATCTCTTCATCTGTATATTCTCTGTTCATGTATCCATTATACTATAATATTTATGAAAGTTGACAACAAAGTTCCAATATATATGCAGGAAATAAAGGCTGATACATCATCTTGTGTATTACTCAGTATAACTGATATAATTTAATAAGCTAATCTGAAATGAGGAAATGAAATGTCCAGAAGATTTAGAAACAATCTAATAATACTTCTACTGGTTGTCGTGACAGTATTTGTTTCAGTCAAGGTTTTCGCCTCGATGGTTGAATACTTCGCTGATAGAAGATACCAGAAGAACATTGAGAATGAAAGCTTTACCGAGGTTGATACATACAAGCTTTCTGTATACAGCGAGGAGAATGCCGTCGCTGCGCTTAAGGCTCTTAAGTCAGGAAGCAAGGATAAGCTTGAGAAGCTGTTTACAGATAAGACAGATGTAACTGAGCTTATGGAATACGCAGACTGGTCATCGATGGACGAAGAAAGGTCCAGAACTCTCGGCGGCGGAAGCTACATGTATGAGCCTGACAGCAGCGGCAGAATGGATTTTGGTGAGACCTACTGGATAAGAATCGGCAAGAAGACCTATGTTATGTACATACAGACTGTCTGCTCAAGGTACGGCAAGGCTAATGACGGAATATCTGCAATAGCTGCAACCACCTGGGAGCACTATGATTCAATTCACTGGCTCTGGGAGTGGCAGACGGATAAGAATGAGGTTCTCGCAGGCACGCCTTACTCCGATAAGTAATAATGATTTTTGCCCGGCACAGCAATCTCTCACTTCGAGAGATTGTCACTGCCGGTTTTTTCATGTGCAAAAAAACGGGTGACAACAGCATTGCCACCCATTTCAAGAAGAATATGTCTAATAAGGATTTGGTCGTACTAATGTACTAAATATGTCAATTTATTGGTTATTTTTACTTCTTTGGTTAATATTCTCGCAAATGTGTTTTATTAATCCTCGTATGTCTTTCTTAGGATGTAGAATCCGTCCTCAAGTGCATCGATGATTATGTTTCCTCTGTCATCTACAACAACATCCTCAGTTGAAGCAAGATGCGGTCCGGGGAATGGGAAGAATCTTGATGTTGGGTTAGGAGGAATGAAGTAAGCCTTCTCCTTTATGTAATATGGATCCGATACATCATAGATTCTGAGTCCTGCATGGAAATAACAGTTATATACGACATCAGTTCTCTGCTCAAGCCATGGCTTTCCGTCCATAGGCTCGTGAAGATTATGTGGTCCGAAAGGTCCGATTCCTCCATTTAAGCCGTATGTGTTGAAGTTAGGTGCAGGGAAATCCTCCGGTACCTCAGGGTATGGGAACTGTGCAATCATTACAGGATTGGCAGGATCGCTTACATCTACCATATGGATGTTATTCATCGCCTGCGGTCTGTTAAGAGTTCCCTCAGGGAAGAAGCCATATCTTTCTCCCTCATTTGTTACTACGCAGAGGTTTCTTCCCTTAAGTGGAAGTGCAGTGTGTGTTCTTGCACCTGCAAGATGGCTTGAGAATGCAGGCATAAACTTGAGATTGCCAAGTGCCTTCGGTCTCTTAGGATTCTCAACATCAACTATCATAAGACCGTCGCCGCAGTATCCCATATATGCCTTGCCGTCCATTACGAACGGAGGACCGTGAAGCCAGCCCTTGTCCATGAAGTTAGGATTATGAGGCTCCTGATGGTTGACAGTTCTTCCCGGAACACCGTCAACATACTGATGAGGAGCCCACCATCTTCCCTCCTCGTAAGGATTGGTTGGGTCTGAAATATTAATGATTCTGTAAATTAGTCCCTCGAACTCCTCAGCCTCACATGAAAGGTGCACATAATCTCCGCCGTTATACATGAATCTGTGAACACCCATTGAATGAGGAACTCCGCAGTCCCAGTAGCTTAGGAACTTAGGATTCAGAGGATCCTCTTTGAGGCTGTATATTCTAATTCCCTGCTCAGACTTCAAATCAGACAGCCTGTCTCCTACAAGCGCACCAGGACCTGCTCCGGATGTCATTGCAAGAATCATAAGATCATCTGCAATCTGAATCTTAGGAATTGAAGTTGTCGGCATCTCCTCAATATCGAACGGCACGAACTTCTTTATGAATACAGGATTCCTTGGGTCGGTAACGTCACTGATCATGACACCGACACCGTTCGGACCTGCTGCAAAAGCAGCACCATAGAGAAGATATCTTCCATCCTCAGTTCTGTAGAGAGCCATCTGGAACATTCCGCATGTTCCATCCATATCGCAGTGAGAAAGAACCTCAAGGTTCTTTATGTAACCATCGTTACCCTCACCCTTTGAGTAAAAATACTTACCCTCGCTCATCTCTTTCTCCTTAATTAACTGTAATTTATTATCGATTAATCGTGCGATGTATCTTGTCAAGCAGTGCTCCGACATAGAACACTCCAACCATCATTGATACTGCTATCTGAACAGTCATGCTCATCAGAGGAATCTCTGTCTCAAGGTTCATGGCAAGCATTCCTATCGCCCAGCCGGCAAGCCACGACGGCATGAATATGTATCGTGCAAAAGTACAGGATATCACAACCGCCAGAAATCCCAGCACGAAGAGTACCGCAAAAAGCAGCACATCAGGATTTATCTCAAGTCCGCTTCTCATTATAAGTGTTGCCGCAAGAGCCCATACATCGCCAAGCAGATAACCCGCCGCTATCTTTCCTGCATCCTCGAACTTATTTCCGTTGCAGCCATAGATGCCTGCAGCAATAAGAGCTACCGGACCGAAGCTGTTTCCGATATACGGACTTGCTACAGCCCAGACAGGAGGCAGTAAGCCTACAAGCAGCGCGAGCGAAATAATCTCTTTCTTTGACATTCTTTATGCACCGCTTATGAGATTATCTCATTGTGATATATCCGCGGTAGTTGGTCAGGTTGTTAAATGGAGTGTAATCTCCTACAGCGCATGAGATTACGTTATGTCTTGGCTTAAGATATGGGAATGTATCAGTCATTGCCCACTCAGGCTTTCTGATTGACTTAACGTCCTCTACCATTACCTTTCTCCACTCTGACTCACATCCGAACCAAAGCTCAAGTGTCCAGTCCATTACACATCCGTTAATGTCCTTCTTAACCTGGCTTGCAAGAATTCTTGTGCACTCAGGCGCCTTCTCAAGAACAGGAATTACCTCTTCGAAGAGCCACTTCTCACCCTCTGCCTTGTCTACGCCCTCAGGGAAGCCGATTGACATGTTGAAACGATAGTTAGGACCATCCTCTATGGTTCTTCCCTTTCCCTTGATATCCTTCTCCCACCACATAGGAAGGAATGCGAAGATAAAAGGATTTCCTTCTGC
The DNA here is from genome assembly GCA_946006945.1 of uncultured Clostridia bacterium. Taxonomy (GTDB): domain Bacteria; phylum Bacillota; class Clostridia; order Peptostreptococcales; family Anaerovoracaceae; genus Crickella. Next base: position 4,942 of record CAMFZN010000005.1, read on the forward strand.
ATCGTTAGTCTGACGAGCTGCATTTCCTGCATCTCCTTCAGTCTCAATCTGACCCTTGCCCAGAGCTGATGCAGGAAGGTTGCCCTGCCATACAAGAACATCAAGAGGGAATGTCTCCTGAAGAGCCTTGATTCCAAGTCTTGGATCAAGGTCGCTTACAAGCCAGTGATGCTCTGTAAGCTGAAGTCTTGCATAGCCATAGCTTTCTCCTCCCTCAGGCATTCTGTATGATGGATAGAAAGCATACTTTGTTACATAAGGCTCAAACTGAGAAATACTCTCAGGAATATGAGTCTTATAAAGCCATCTCTGAAGGCTTGGTCTGTAATCCTCACATGCGCAGTCTACGTAGATAAGACTTCTCATCGGCTCAAATTTGAAATCTGCCATTTCTGAATACCTCTTTCATTAAATCAAATACAGTCTCATGCAGTAACTGCCATATACCGAACCTCGGCATATGGCTGCTTCTGCTTTAGTATCGTTATGTATTAATTAGTTGTTCTTTGATGGTGATGGGGTTGGCTCGATAACAGCTGTATAGTGAGCCTTTCTAGCCTGGAACTCAGGATCCTTGTGAAGGTTCATGAGTCTGCCCTCATTCTCAAAGATATCCTTGCCGTGAAGTGCCTTTCCGGAAAGAATATCGTGTGCATGATGCTCACAAGCAGGATCGTACTCGAACTTTATTGCACCGTCAACTACCTTAAGCTCACCTCTGAGTCCGCAAAGCTCGCACTCTGCAGTAGTAGTGCCAGGGTGAATGTAGAACGCATTACCGTTGCAGTGTGGGCATGCACCAGGTGTTCCCTTCCAGTATGAAAGTGAATCATTCTCCTTATCGAAAATCATGAGATTTCTGTCGATCATGTCCTGTGCAGCCTCAACAAGGTTTCTTGCAATCTCCTTCATTCTCTCAACCTTGTCATCCTGCATGATAACATCCTTGCACCATGAGAAGTACTCGTTGTTAACAACCTTCCAGCCAGGGCTCATTGCGAGCATAGCGTGGTCAGTCTCTGTTCTTACAGCCCAGTCAGAACCGCCGATTCCAACAAATGAAACAGCCTTCTGCTTGAAGTACTTGTGATCAAGAGGCTCCTTGCCCTGCTCCTGAAGCTTTGAGTTAAGGCCGAGAAGCATTCCTGTATCATGTCCAGGTCCCATTCTGTCACACATTGCGTGGAAGAGACCTGTAGCACCTGACTCAAAGATTGGGTCAACAAAGAGAACTCCGTCAGCATCTACCATCTTCTCATAGAGAGCCTTAAAGTCATCCTTTCTTGTGCAGATCATGCCCTTACCCATTACAAGACCTCTTGAACATGCAACGCAGCCTGAGCACTGCTCAATATTCCAGTCAGCAACGTGGATGAACTCGATCTCAGCACCGAGATTTCTTGCCTCCTCGAGAGCGATGCGGCACATTGTGTCATTGTTTCCGTTCTTTGTTCCGGTTGAAATACCTAAGATTTTCATATCTTTCCTCCGATTATTAGATTTAGTTTACAACTGGTTTCGTTAATAATTCAATTACTATCGTGCAAAAGAATGTTTTGCCTAGAAGTGATTCTCTGCAGGTTCGTTGCAGATCTTTCTTGATAGACCGTCAGCTACAGGATTCCACAGCATTGCGATAACAAGTGTTGGAACATAGCATGGAATGAAGCCTGCAACTACTGCAAACGCAAATGCCTGGAATGTTCCGTGTCCGAATACGAGTACTCCGAGACCTGTCATGATAAGGTCGAGGATTACTACGAACACACCTGCGATAACAATGTTGATTAAAAGGCCGAACTTGAAAGTGCCCGGCTTAGCATGCTTTACAGCGAAGTCTACGCCCCACTTTCCTACAGGAAGGAAGTTAACGAAGAATGTTACAAGATATGCAATGCATGCCATTCTTACGAACATTGGACCGTTAAGGTTATTGCCAAGCTTCAGTGCGATTCCTGTAATCACAAGGCTGAGCGGAAGATCCATTATCAGTGCATATACAGCTGTGAGTTTCTTGCTTTTCATGAGAATTACCTCCAAATCTGAATTATTCTTTCTATCTCTTATGCAAAATATGAAAAAAGAAAATACTCTTTACACCCATAGTTTAGATATAAAGAGTATTCTTGTACAATTCATTAAAAGCGATACAGTTTATAACCATTTGGTTATAAATCGCAGTTATACGCACTTTGTAGTATTTTTATCAAAGTTCTGATGGTGTCATCAGCTTTACTATTCATATATGCAATACATATCTCGTCCTCTGAATCGAGCTCAAGGCATGAAATCTGCGGTGCTCCCTTAGCCCAGCTCCATTCATCAGTTATCGCAACACCCATTCCGGCACGAACACAGGTAATCATTGACTCATGATTGCTTACGAATTCAAGCTTAGGAACGAATCTGTATTTGTTCATGTGACCGTATATGGATTCTCTTACAAGCTTCTCAACAACACCCCACGGAACAAAGAAGGTTTCGTTTCTGAAATCTAAAGGACTTAAATCCTCAATGCTTTCATATCTGCTGCCCTTCGGATACAGAATATTCTTACGGATTGAACATACGTCAACAATGCTTATCTCCTGTATTCCTTCAACAGAGTTCTTCATTGTAAGGCAAAGATCAAGGCCTCCTGTAAGAATGAGTGTTGAAAGCTCCTTAACACCGCAGCAGTTGACCACAAGTCTCACACCGGGACAATTCATCCTGAATTCTTCGATGATTCCGGGAAGGTATTCATACAGATCCCAGCCCTCAAGAAAACCAATCCTTACAACCCTTTCATTGGAAGATGCAAGCTTTAGAGCCTCTGTATGTGTCTTCATGAAATCCGACTTGCAGTCTCTAAACAGATTGTAATACAGCTTACCTGCCTCAGTAAGCTCTGTCTTCTTGTTATTTCTGACGAACAGCTTAACACCAAGCTCCTTCTCAAGAAGAGATATCTGCTTGGATATGGCAGGCTGGGACACGAAAAGCTCCTCTGAGGTCTTAGTAAAGCTCAGATTCGTTGCAACCGCCATAAAATAATCTATCTGCAGACTGTTCATAAGCGATCAATCTCCCTGTAGTCTAGAAATGCGAGTCGAGATAGCTCTGAAGAATTACAATGGCCGCCTGTCTGTCTATTATCTTCTTCCTGTCTTTCCTCGATACGTTTGCCTCTATAAGAACATTCTCGGCAATCTTTGTTGTGAATCTCTCATCCTGCCAGTGAACCTTTACCTTCGAAAGCGGTCCGAGACTCTTAAGCTTGTTCTCAAGCATGGTCCTAAATTCTCTAACCTTCTCGGTCTGAACACTGTCGGTACCGTCAAGCGAAAGCGGAAGCCCTATCACAACAGCCTCACATTCATATTCTTTAATGTAATCTATTACCTTGCCTGCATCCTTTCTGATGCCTACGCGCTCAATGGTGGTAATTCCCTGCGCAGTAATACAAAGGGGGTCGCTTACAGCAACCCCTATTGTTTTATCACCTACATCAAGTCCAAGTATTCTCATATTACTTCTCAATACCAAGATAATTAATCAGAAGCTCCTCAAGAAGCTCATCTCTATCGAGCTTGAGAACGAGATTTCTTGCGTTGTTATGACTTGTAATGTATGAAGGATCACCTGATGTCAGATATCCGACAATCTGATCGATTGCGTTATATCCTCTTTCAGTCAGTGCAGAATAGATAGCATTTAGTGCTTCCTTCTTATCAATCTGAGCATCCTTTAATCCGTCAAAAGTCAGTGTATTCTTACTCATTATTCATATTCCTCCTCAAATTCTAAGAAATGAACAATTCCGTTTATGATTATGCCAGAACCTCTGCAGCTCTTGCAAAGGCTTCGTCAAGCTTGCCCGGATCCTTAGCGCCGGCCTGTGCCATATTAGCCTTTCCGCCGCCGCCTCCGCCGCAAACAGAAGCTACTTCTTTGATAAGCTTTCCTGCATGGTATCCCTGACCTACAAGATCGTCACTTACAGATGCAATAAACATGAGCTTACCGTCATTAACTGCAGCAAATACCATTACTACCTTATCAATCTTTGACTTAACAGCATCACAGATATTTCTGAGCTGATCTGCATCAGTATTCTCAAATAATCTTGTAATAAGTCTGATATCTCCGATTGTCTTTGCAGATGCGATAATCTCATCAAGTGAGCCGCTGATTTCATCCGACTTAAGTGACTTGATTGTATTCTCAAGCTCCTTGTTATCTGTAACAAGCTGATGTGCTCTTCTTGAGAGATCATTCTCATTTGTCTTAAGAACAGATGATACCTCTGCTATTACAGCATCCTTTGCCTCAGCATACTTTACAACATTGCTTCCTGTAACAGCCTCGATTCTTCTTACGCCTGATGCAACACCATATTCGGAAGTAATCTTGATACATCCGATAAGGCCTGTGTTGGCAAGATGAGTTCCTCCACAGAACTCAACGCTGTAATCACCCATTGTTACTACTCTTACAATGTCACCATACTTCTCACCAAAGATTGCCATTGCGCCAAGCTTCTTAGCATCTTCAATAGGCATCTCTTCCATTACGATTGGAAGGAAGCTGTCAATCTTGCTGTTAACAATATCTTCAACCTTCTTAAGCTCCTCGGTAGTAACTGGCTGGAAGTGATTGAAGTCGAATCTGAGATACTTGTCATCAACATATGATCCTGCCTGCATTACGTGATCTCCGAGAACATCCTGTAGAGCCTGCTGCAGAAGGTGTGTTGCAGAGTGACTTCTTGCAATTCTGTTTCTTCTGATCTGACAGATTGCAAGCTTTGCCTTGTCGCCAGCCTTTAGAGAAGAAAGCTTCTCTGAATCCTCAGCAGTTGCAATATGCAGATAGATTCCATTCTCCTTCTCAACCTGCTCGATTCTTACAGTTTCTGAACCGAATTCAACACTGCCGCAGTCGTGAAGCTGTCCACCGCCTGTTGCGTAGAACGGAGTACGGTCAAAAATAACGAATTTTCTGTTCTTGTCATAGTCTCCGCAGAACAGAACCTCTGCCTCTGCGTCAGTTGAATCATATCCGAGGAACTCAGTCTGAGGAAGTGTGCTGTACTCAGATGCATCTCTCCATGCATCCTCATCAGTATTCCTCTGACCCTCACGAGCCATCTGCTTCTGAGCATCCATCTTCTCATTATAGCCATCCATGTCGATGGTCATGCCGTTCTCTTCAAGAATCTCCTGCGTAACCTCAACAGGGAATCCGTATGTATCATAGAGCTTGAAGGCTCTTGCACCATCGAGCTGTGAACCACCCTCAGCCTTAATCTCAGACATATAATCATCAAGGATAGACATTCCCTTGTCGAGAGTCTTTGCGAACTGCTCCTCCTCAACTCTGATTATCTTCTGGATGTAATCCTTCTTCTCTACGATTTCAGGATATGCACCGCCTGATACCTCGATAACCCTGTTGGAAAGTTCTGTAAGGAAGTTCTCCTCGCTGATTCCAAGAAGTCTTCCGTGTCTTGCTGCTCTTCTGATAATTCTTCTGAGAATATAGCCTCTTCCCTCATTGCTTGGAAGAACTCCATCACCAATCATGAATACCATTGAACGAAGGTGATCTGTGATGATTCTGATACTTATATCAACCTTAGTGTTGCCGGTCTGGTATGAAACTCCAGCCATATCAGTAATAGCCTCGAGAATATGTCTTACAGTATCTACATCATAGATTGAATCTACGCCCTGCATGATGCAGGCAAGTCTCTCAAGTCCCATTCCGGTATCGATGTTCTTGTGCTCAAGATCTGAGTATGAACCGTCCTCTTCTCTTGAGAACTGAGTAAATACATGGTTCCAGAACTCCATGTATCTGTCACAGTCACATCCCGGCTTGCAGTCAGGACTTCCACAGCCATATTCAGGACCTCTGTCGTAGTAAATCTCTGAGCAAGGTCCACATGGTCCAAGTCCGATCTCCCAGAAGTTATCGTCCTTGCCAAGTCTTACGATTCTGTCCTCCGGAAGGCCTATCTTCTTCCAGATTTCTACGGCCTGGTCATCGTCCTCATATACTGTTGCCCATATCTTCTCCTCAGGCATGTGAAGCCACTGTGTAATAAACTCCCATCCCCAATTAAGAGACTCCTCCTTGAAGTAATCTCCAAAGCTGAAGTTACCAAGCATCTCGAAGAATGTACCATGTCTTGCTGTCTTTCCGACATTCTCGATATCGTTTGTTCTGATACACTTCTGACATGTTGTCATCCTCTTTGATGGCGGTGTCTCAAGTCCTGCGAAATAAGGCTTTAATGGTGCCATTCCTGAGTTTATTATGAGAAGGCTCTTGTCATTGTTAGGAATAAGTGATGCACTTCCTCCTGCATAATGTCCCTTGCTGACAAAAAAATCCTTAAACATCTCACGTAATTCATTAAGACCGATCTTTTCCATTTGATATATACCCCTTTTATTTCTAAATTTGATTATCTTATTAATTCTTATGTCCTGCCGGAGTTACGTTTCCATCCTCGTCGACAAAATCAATGTTATCAAGAGATCTCTTCAGATCCGCTCGAATCGCACTCAAAAATTCCATCCTAAGCTCAGCCTGCTCGGCTCGCTCTGCCTCAGTCAGACCAACTGATTTTGACTTGTGCGCAAGTTCATTTATTCTGTCAATTTTAGACTGTTCCATACTTCCTCCTATTATTGCAATATACCAAATTAGTATATCACAAATGCATAGATAATCAAAATAGAAGAAGGATATATCACCATCATTTATTTCATTTCATCCGTATTATTCTTCTGATTCATTATTACCTGGGCAGCAGAGATAAGCTTTCTCATCATCTCGCCATTGGATGGCTTATGATTAAACCCTGCAAATATGTTATCTGAAGGACTGCAGAAAACACATTCTCTCTCCCAGGAGATATCAATCACATTCCTGATTGCACGCTCTACGCTTGTGCTCGTAACATTATAGAGTCTTGCCAGCTCAGGATAAATGTCCTTTGTGATCATAAAGTTATAGATACCGCTTTGCATAATCAGTTCACAGCCCTTCAGCATATACATGTGAGCCTTGTATTTCTTTGTGATACCCGCTTCAATAAGAAGCATTTCTAGAATTGACTTGAACCGGCACTCTTCTTCTTCAGATGATACATGACTATCAGTATCGGTAGAACTGCTTTTATCACTCTGATTGTTATCCAAATCAGCTATAGTTACAAAAGCATCGTATCTTTTAAGAAGAATTGACTCTTCAAGCAGCCCGATAATTCTTTCAATTAGCTCCTTGTCTCTCAATTCAAGAGCTATCATTAGACCTTCTGTCATGATGCACCACCAAGAATGCTATGTGGTTATCAGCGATTCCATTTTCTCATAAGTCTTGTCACCGATTCCACTTACATTCTTGATATCCTCCTTTCTTACGAATCTATTCTGGGTACGGTAATCAACAATTCTCTGTGCTATCGCCTCTCCTACACCCGGCAGCTCCATGAGCTTGTCCTTAGGTGCAGAATTGATGTTGATAAGACCATTGTCAGCATTTCCATTATCATCACCGGAGACTCCTGCACTCTCATTTTCAGTTTTTGCAGGTATTATTATCTTCTGTCCATCCGATACTGTTTCCGCCTGGTTTATCATATCCAAATCGGCATCATCCTGAAGTCCGCCTGCTTTCTCTATCAATTCATATAATCTTGTGCCCTCTTCGAGAATGTATATTCCCGGATTTATCACCTCTCCACTAATGTCAACGCAAATCTCTTTATTTACAGCCTCTGAGACTACAGAGCCGTTATCATCATCTGCAGAATCAATGATTACTCTGTCCTTTGAAGCGCTGCCGGCCTTAAGCACAACAGCAATCACAACAATCAGCACTATCCCCGCAATCCTCATAACCTTCCTTCGATTAGAAGATAGATAATCCAGAACATCTGACAGTCTGTCTCTCAAATCAGAATCTTTCATAAGAAATCCTTTCCGGAGCGTGGCAAGATTTCATTATTCCTCATATTAATATTATTAAAGAAATATATCAAAAGCCGGATTCGTGCAAAAAACTACTGTTATTAACGCTATTCATCACGAATCACTGCAATTCAGTCACATTTTGCAAGTATTTATACTAAAAAAAGATACCCTGAAGACAAAAAAGGGTATCTTTATGTATCATTTTAAATTCTTAATCCTCGTAATACTCGAACTCATAATCCTCGATTCTTACAGTATCACCTTCCTCGAGGCCCAGCTCAAGCATCTGATCCATTCCGCCCTTCTCAACGATGTATCTGTAAAGATATCTTACAGAACCCATGTCGTTGAAGTTGGTTGAATTAAATATCTTGCTAAGCTGCTTTCCCTCAAGAACAAATACTCCATCCTCGTCCTTATATGCAGTAACCGTTCTGTAATCAGGATCATAGTCATCCATCTCAAGGTCAAACAGTTCAACCTGAGTCTCCTCTTCCGGCTCATAGCTTTCTATCTGATGGAGAACCTCATTAAGAAGCTCCATTATTCCCTGTCTTCCTGCAGCACTGATCTGGAATACCTTACGGCCCTCCTTATCCATGAATTCCATAAATTCATTAAGCTTGTCCTCATCATATACCATATCCATCTTATTGGCAGCTATTATCTGAGGCTTCTTTGCAAGCTGAGGATCATACTGAACAAGCTCTTCATTTATCTTAATGTAATCTTCAATAGGATCTCTTCCCTCAGAGCCGGACACATCGATAACATGAACAAGCACCTTTGTTCTCTCGATATGCTTAAGGAATCTGAAACCGAGGCCAAGGCCCTCGTGTGCACCCTCAATGATTCCGGCAATATCTGCCATGACAAAACTGGTATCATGAATGTTTACAACACCAAGGTTAGGATCTATTGTAGTGAAATGATAGTTGGCAATCTTTGGCTTTGCACTTGTTGCAGCAGACAGGAGAGTTGATTTGCCAACATTCGGAAAGCCAAGAAGGCCAACATCTGCAATAAGCTTAAGCTCAAGGATTACTGTACGTTCCTTGCCCGGAGTACCTGCCTCAGCAAAATTCGGTGCTCTTCTTACAGAGCTCTTGAAGTGGACATTGCCTCGTCCGCCGCGTCCACCCTTTGCTGCAACAAGCTCATCTCCGTCATGAATCATATCCTTCATTAGAAGGCCTGTCTCCTTGTCATATATCAGTGTGCCGACCGGGACCTTGATATACAGGTCCTCACCCTTCTTGCCGAAACGGTTCTTTTTCATTCCATCCTGTCCGTTCTCGGCTTCGTATTTTCTCTTATACTTAAAGTCCATGAGTGTACGAAGATTTCTGTCAGCGACAAAAATGATGCTGCCCCCATCTCCGCCATCACCTCCGTTTGGACCGCCTTCTGGTACAAACGGCTCTTTACGGAAAGTCACAGCTCCGTTACCGCCCTTACCGGACGCTATTGATATCTCTGCTTTATCTACGAACATTTCTCTATCCTCAAAAAAACAAGGAGCCCCTGTAAGGGCTCCTCAATAACTATGCTTCCTTGCTGTAAACACTTACCTGTTTTCTCTTCTTGTCGTATCTCTCGAACTTTACAGTTCCATCGATCTTAGCAAATAGAGTATCATCTCCACCGATACCTACGTTGTTACCTGGGTGGAACTTAGTACCTCTCTGTCTTACAAGAATGCTTCCAGCGCTTACATACTCACCAGCACCAATCTTGAGTCCCAAACGTTTCGACTCGGAATCACGACCGTTCTTGGAACTACCTACTCCCTTTTTACTTGCCATCGAAAGTTACCTCCTTTAACTCTAATTTACTACTTTGACTCGATTGCAGCGAGGATATCAGCCTTAGTTGCCTTGCTTGATACCTCTACGCCCATCTTGTTTGCGATCTCAAGGAGCTCATCCTTCTTCATTGAGAGTGAAGGCTTAACATCCTCAGTCTGAGCCTCAGCTACTGGAGCCTTAGCAGCAGGTGCCTCAACACCCTGGCTAATCTCTGTGATCTTAACCATTGTATATGGCTGTCTGTGACCGTTCTTTCTTCTGTAGTCCTTCTTTGCCTTGTACTTGTAGATGATAACCTTGTCGTTCTTACCCTGCTCGAGAACCTCTGCTGATACAGCATATCCCTTTACAGCGTCTCCAACAAGAAGCTCATCTCCGCCAACAGCGAGAACCTCGTCGAAAACAACAGTTGAGCCAACCTCAACGTCAAGCTTCTCTACCTTGAATACATCGTCCTTCTGAACTCTGTACTGCTTTCCGCCTGTCTTAATAATTGCGTACATTTATAAGTTTCCTCCTCAAACCAGACTCGCCAGGCACCCGGGTGTGCTTAACTATTCTTAAGCAGCTTAAAAGACCTTGCCTGTGCGGCTAACTGTTAGAATATAACATGGATTGCAACGAATGTCAATCATTATTATCCAATTATTTGCTTATGAATCCATCATCTCGAAGATGTGAATACCACAAGCACTCCGCAGCAGCATTTATGTGCTATGAAGGGAATTACTCGATTACAACTCCATCCTCATCACATACAGGAGTATCGTCCTCAGGCTTCACAACTATAGTATCTAAAACCTTCAGCCTAATCTCCTCAAGCATAGCACTGTTGTTCTCAAGGAAGTCCTTAACGTTCTCTCTTCCCTGTCCGATTCTCTCTCCATTATAGCTGTACCACGAACCTGCCTTATCAACAATCTTTAATTCAACAGCAGTATCGAGCACATCACCCGAAAGAGAAATTCCTGTTCCATACATGATATCGAATTCTGCCTTCTTGAAAGGAGGAGCAACCTTGTTCTTTACAACCTTAACTCTGGTTCTGTTGCCCAGCATCTCCTCTCCCTTCTTGATTGTCTCTACTCTTCTTACGTCAAGCCTCATTGATGCATAGAACTTAAGTGCGCGTCCGCCGGTTGTTGTCTCCGGATTGCCGAACATAACACCAATCTTCTCTCTAAGCTGGTTAATGAAAATCACGCAAGTGTTGGACTTATTGACAGCTCCTGCGATCTTACGAAGAGCCTGTGACATCAGTCTGGCCTGTAATCCAACATGGGAATCTCCCATCTCACCCTGAATCTCCGCTTTAGGGACAAGAGCCGCTACAGAGTCGATTACTATGATATCAAGAGCACCGCTTCGCGCGAGCAGCTCGCAGATCTCAAGAGCCTGCTCTCCTGTATCAGGCTGTGATACCAGCAGTTCGTCTATATCAACTCCAAGATTTCTTGCATAAACCGGATCAAGAGCGTGCTCAGCATCAATGAAAGCAGCCTTTCCTCCGCATTTCTGAGCCTCTGCTATGCAGTGAAGTGTAAGAGTTGTCTTACCCGAAGACTCCGGTCCGAAAATCTCTATGATTCTTCCCTTAGGAAGGCCTCCTACACCTGTTGCAAGATCAAGGCTTATTGATCCTGTTGAAATGGCTTCGATATTAGTTCTCGCACTATCATCGCCAAGCTTCATTATTGCGCCCTTACCAAACTGCTTCTGAATCTGATCGAGAGCAGCTGACAATGCTTTATCTCTATCTGTATTGTTTACAGTATTTGCCATATGAATTATCCTCCTAGAACAAAGAACATCTGTTCTTATATTATACTCTAAATCCGTTCCTGTCAACATTATACTTTGCGGATAATGCAATCTCAAACATCAGAGTCACCACAAAGGACGATAGAATCACTTTAATGTATCCCATTCATCCTCTGCTCTATGCTATCTGAACGTAACCTCTCCCTTTGATGCAAGCTCATACACAATCCTAAGCATTGTCATTTTGTAGAAATTTCTGTTTCTGAATCTGTCATTTCTCATGCCTCTCAGATGAATTGTGCCGGATATTTCACCATATGAGTATCCAACGTATCCCTCACCCGGAGCATATCCTTCAGGGATATCCGGTCCGGCATATGCAGTTACCGATATTCCGATATCGCTTTCACAGACCCTTCTTGCTCCCTCTGCCATCTGAAGCGCAACCTCAGGGCTTACGACACCCTTGTCCTCAATAACAGACTTGTCCACTCCGGCAAGAGCTGTTTTTGATTCATCACTGTATGTAACAAGCGAGCCTCCAAGCACTGAAGATGCACCCGGCACATCGGCTAGATATGAAGAGAACATTCCTGCTGTTGCCGATTCGCACGATGCAACCTTAAGGCCTTTATCTGCAAGAAGCTTAACTACAACCTCATTCAGCTCCTCATCATCATAGCTATAAATATATCTGCCGACAATTTCATCAATTTTGGAGAGCATCTCTTCAACGGCTTCTTTTGCTTCCTCTGGAGTATCTCTTTGTGAAGCAACCCTGAGCGTGCATTCTCCTTCTTTTGCATATGTCGCAATGGTCGGGTCAGTCTGTTCATCAATAAGCGGAAGAAGAGCTGTCTCGAGATCGGATTCTCCGATTCCTATCGTTCTTACAACCTTGTAATACATGCTTTTGCTCGAAAGAGATTCAAGATACTGTCTTGCGCCATTTTCGAACAGCCATTTCATCTCGTGAGGAGGACCCGGGAAGCATATCGCTGTCTTTCCGTCTCTGGTCAGCACAAAGCCGGGCGCAGTTCCAGTTCTGTTATAGAGAGGAATGCATCCCTTAGGAAGGTAAGCCTGCTTGATATTGTTCTCAGTCATGACTCTTCCTCTTGCATCGAAGAATTCACGAAGCTCTGCCATAACCCTTTCATCGATCTCAAGCTCTGCTCCCATGTATTCTGATACAAGTTCTTTTGTGAGGTCATCCTGAGTAGGTCCAAGACCTCCTGTCAGAATGACGAGCTCACAGAGTGCAAAAGCACGTTCAAGCGTATCCCTAAGTCTGTCGGGATTATCACCTACAACATAGTGATACATTACGTTAAAGCCCATCTGATTAAGCTTCATCGAAAGATAACTGGCATTGGTATTTACAGTCTGACCGAACAGAAGCTCGGTTCCTACAGCAATGATTGCGCTGTTCATTTCTATCTTGTCTCCTTATCTTCTGAATACATCTATGTTCTGAATTACATACTCAACTCCTGAGTATACGGTTAGAACCAGCGACAGATAGAATAGTATCATTCCAGCCTTCAAAATTAAAGGAACTGAAGTTATTGCAAGTCCTGCAATTATCAGGATTACTGCAAACATCTGAAATACGGTCTTCACCTTGCCGCTCATGCCGGCTGCAAGTACTGTTCCCTCAGATGCGGCAATTGTCCTCATGCCACTTACAACAAACTCTCTTGCAAGGATAATTATAAGCATCCATCCGCTGATTATCCTGTCATCAATAAACAGACATAACGCTGAATACACAAGAATCTTATCTGCAAGGGGATCCATTATTTTTCCGAAATTTGTTACAAGACCTCGTGCTCTTGCTATCTTGCCGTCAAGAAGATCAGTAAGTGATGCCAGACAGAATATCACAAGTGCAGCAATATACATTTTCATCATAAAACACGCTATGAAAAATGGTACAGCTACTATTCTTCCAAGTGTCAGCTTATTAGGCAGATTCATTTGACTATACCTCCTCTCCCTCGAGATCGTACTCGTAGGCATCCGTAATTCTTACTTCAGTAATATCTCCGCACTTATGCTCTCTTACAGGTCTGAAAACAACATCACAGTCTATTTCCGGAGCATCGTATCTTGTTCTTGCTATTGCATATCCGTCATCCTGTATCTCATCGATAATGACCTCATACGTTCTTCCGATTTTGCGCTCGTTAAGCTCTTCGCTAACTCTCTGCTGGTGCTCCATCACAGCATCTCTTCTGATTGATTTAGTCTCTTCATCGAGTTTGTTGTCCATAAGATATGACTCTGTTCCCTCCTCATCAGAGAAGGCAAATGCTCCAAGCCTGTCAATCTTCATCTCATCAACGAAGGAAACAAGCTTCTCGATATCCTCCTCGGTCTCTCCCGGAAAACCAACAAGAAGAGTTGTTCTGATGTGAATATCAGGAATAGCTGCACGGAGCTTGTTTATCGTCTCTCGGATTGAAGCTTCAGTAGAGCATCTTCTCATCATCTCAAGAACTCTGTCAGAAACGTGCTGGATTGGAATATCTATGTAATTGCATATTTTGGGCTGTCTTCTTATGGTATCAATAAGCTCGTCTGTGATGCCGTTATCGTACACATACATCAGTCTTATCCATTCAATTCCGTCAATCTCGCACAGCTTGTCGAGAAGCTCCGGAAGCGCAAGTCTTCCATATAAATCAAAACCGTATCTTGACGTATCCTGCGCTATGAGAATCAGTTCTCTGATGCCGGCAGAGGCAAGATCCTCAGCCTCTCTTACACAGTCCTCCATGGACTTGCTTCTGAACCTTCCCCTTATTGATGGAATCGCGCAAAAGGCGCAGGCATTATCACAGCCCTCAGCAATCTTAAGCCATCCCGTATGTGCGCGGGTTGGAAGAACTCTTGTACGGTACGACAGATTGTCAAGCGAGTCTCCGACAGAATCTCTTACACTGTAATCATCGGCAATCAGTGTATCGGCCATCTTGTCGTACTCGTTAACACCAAAGAAAATGTCAACCTCAGGCATCTCCTCAAGGAGCTCCTCGTGGTATCTCTCGGAAAGACATCCTGTAACTACAAGCTTTTTGGCCTGATCCTCGCCGCTGATTTCAGCCATCTCAAATATATGAGCAATGGATTCTCTTTTGGCATCTTCAATAAAACCGCAGGTGTTGACAATTATGATGTCCGCTTCGTACGGATCATCCGCCATCACGCAGCCCTTCTCGAGAAGCGATGCTGCAAGCATCTGTGAATCGTACTCGTTCTTCTCGCATCCTAAAGTATCAATATAAAAGCTTTTGCTCATCCTTATTCCCTTCTGAATTCGAATAATTATTTCTGAAAGCAGATCAGATTATCTAATCACACCATAATAATATATTGTTAACAATTGAATCATCCTACTCTAATGATTTGTTATCTGTTTCATCGTCTGATTCGTCCTCGGCTTCATCATAATCGGCAGTCTCCTGATGACCTCCATAATACTCTTCCTCTGTTACAAGAACCTGTCTAGGTCTTGAGCCATCAGATGGTCCTATGATTCCTTTTTCTTCGATCTCATCAATGATTCGTGCCGCTCTGTTATAACCGATTCTGAACCTTCTCTGAAGCATTGATACCGACGCCTGCTTCGACTTCAGAATGAACTCAATTGCATCCTCTGTAAGCTCATCGCCATCAGAAGCCTGAGAGCCTCCCTTCTGCTCTGACTCAGAATTGATGTCATTCTCAAGTTCTTCGTTATAGTCAGGATCTCCCTGATTCTTAGCGAATTCAATGATATCCTGTGTCTCCTTGTCGGTAATGAAAGGGCCCTGAACTCTAAGAGGCTTGTTAGCTCCGACAGGATAAAACAGCATGTCTCCCTTACCGAGAAGCTTCTCTGCGCCCGACATGTCAAGTATTGTTCTTGAGTCAAACTGCGATGATACGCTGAAGGCAATTCTCGAAGGGATATTTGCCTTAATAACTCCTGTTACAATATCTACTGAAGGACGCTGCGTTGCAACAATAAGATGCATTCCTGCAGCCCTTGCCTTCTGTGCAAGCCTGCATATTGACTCCTCTACCTGAGATGGTGCCGCCATCATAAGATCGGCAAGCTCGTCGATAATGATTACTATCTGAGGCTTGACCTCCATGTGGTTTTCTCTCGCATATCTGTTGTATGTCTCAAGATCCTTTACTCTTACCTTGGCGAATTCCTCGTATCTCTTGTTCATCTCGCCTACAGCCCAGTTAAGCGCCCTTGCCGCCTTCTTTGGGTCTGTAACAACCGGAATCGACATGTGAGGAATTCCATTGTAATTGCCAAGCTCAACAACTTTAGGATCAATCATTATGAACTTTACCTCGTATGGGTTGGCCTTATACAGAATGCTGGCAATTATCGTGTTGATGCATACGCTTTTGCCCGAACCGGTTGCACCTGCAATAAGCATGTGCGGCATCCCTTTGAGGTCTGCGACAATGTTTCTTCCGGAAATGTCCTTACCGACAACGAATGTCAGCTTAGACTCAGAAGCTCTGAACTCTTCCGAATCAATAAGTTCTCTAATCAGAACAGGCGCCGCCTTATCATTCTCTATCTCAATTCCAACTGCCGCCTTGCCCGGGATAGGAGCCTCCATACGTATGCTCTTGGCACGCATGTTAAGCGCTATGTCGTCTGCAAGAGCAGTAATCTTGCTGACCTTAACTCCTGTTGCAGGCTGAACCTCGTATCTTGTAACGGATGCACCCTGTGTAACCTTTATTACAGTTGCATCAACACCGAAGTCTCTAAGCACCTGTTCAAGAGTTGCAGCCTTGACCCTAAGCTGATTCTCGCTTAGCATTGACCCCTGAACCTTAGGCCTCTTAAGAAGAGAAATATCCGGAAGCCTGTAGAATTCATGGTGAGCCTGGCTGCTGTTAATGCTTGACTCAAGGTCTTTCTCGAGACTGTCATCTCCATCATCTGCTGCATCTTCCGCCTTCACCTTCGTCCTTCTTCTAGGCTTAGGTGACTCAGGCTCGTTATCTACTGCCGTCTCAGATACTGAGGTCTCAATTACAGGCATGTTAACTGAAACTTCTTCCTTCTCCGGCACATTGTTTATATCTGAATTATCCGGAATAACCTGACCCTTCTCAGAATGATTTGTTGAATGCGAAGCTGACGCGAAAGATGCAGGATTAACATCTGATTCGAATCTTACATTTGATCTTTCAGGCTCTACATAATCACCAAGACCGAAGCCTGTTCTTGTCTTACCCGATGATTCTAAGCCGTAGCTGACTTTGCTGTTATCATCTGTCACATCAGGAAGACCTGTGTTCTTTACCGATGAGGCAGAATCTTCTCTGTCAAATGTTGCAGATGGCATAACAGAAGGAATAGCTGCTGAAGTCTTCCTATCGCTATCTGAGCCTCTGCCTGCCTGAGTAGACTGATTCCATGGAAGAATGCCTCCGAATAACCCTGTATCTGCTTTTGCTTTTGCTTCCGCTGAGGCTCCGCCCATTTCTGCTTCAGTCTCTGAGAGCTGCTCCAGAATAAGCTTTGCTTCCTTCTTCTCTTTGTATTTCTCATATGCTATCGACAGAGGATTATTGACAAGAAGAAGAATACATATCACAAGAATTGCGATGCACAGTATCATCATACCGCTCTTACCCAGGAGCTTGACAAGAAGAGATCCAATCTCCATTCCTACGGCTCCGCCCTTATCCCCGGAAACACCTGCAATATAGTATTTCTTTATGTCGTTAAACCCGAATGCAAGTTTGTTCTGTTCGATGAACCTGTATGAATTGATCAGACACATGTCAACAAAAAGCACTACCGAGCATACGGCAGTTCTTGTACCTATGTGCTGAAGCTTTTTGAAAAACAGCAGAAGAGCATATGCAATAAAGTAGAATGGCAGAACATAAGCCATTACAGCAAAAAGCCCCATGAACATATCATGGATGAAAGCTCCCATTGCACCCGTTGAATCAGTGATTATTGTAAAGAAAAGAAAACAGCCTACCGCAAAAATAGCCACCGACCAGATAGCATCATTAAGCCTGCTGCTGTTTTTTGATTTGTTCTGAATCTCCCTGACCTGCGCCTCCTTCGACTTGGCAACCGCAGGAACATTCACCTCAGAACTTTTTTTGTTCTTGCTTCCCTTAGGTCTTCCGGGACCTCTCTTCTTCTGATTATCTGACATTTCTCACCTATCTTAATAAATAGTATGTTTAATCATACTATTATACTATATTATGTGTTGCTAAGGCAAAAATAGAATGAAGTAATATGCTGTTTTTGCGCTAGTTCAAGGCGCCAAGCTGCCGAGGAACGGAGCGTACCTGGATGTACGTGAGAACCGCAGGACAGCGCAGCGGGCGCTGAAATAGCGCAAAAGAGCAAGCAGAAAAAAAAAGATGCAAGCATAACGCTTACATCTTACCTTCCCGATGATTACTCACCAACTACGTCCTTACCCTTGTAGTAACCGCAGTTAGGACAAACTCTGTGTGGAAGCTTAGGCTCATGGCACTGAGGACAAACCGAAGTTCCAGTTGCCACCTTCTTCATGTTAGCAGCCTTTCTGCCGCTTGTTCTCGCCTGTGAAGTTTTCCTCTTAGGTACTGCCATCCGTCGACACCTCCTTATATAATAAATTTAGTAATTATTGTTTTCAGATTGACACCAAATTATTATATCACTTAGTTATACAATGTCAAGTGTTATGAGTTAATTATTATTGGTTTTTTGACATAATCTGAATTCCTGTACAGATTACTGCCACATAGAAGATTATATATGTCAGAAGCCTTGGAATCAATGGCAAGAAGTCTCTTCCCTTCATCATTCAGAAGCTTTTGCTGCCTTGAAGGATTTGTTATTACGGGAATAGCGGATTTCCTGCTGATCTCAGACAGAAGCTCCCTGCCCCTGGCTGTAAACCCGAGAACCCTTATATATGAAGGATCAATAACAAGATTATCCCTCGTAATGCCAAGAACAAGCTGTGTAACGAGCCTTGAAAGCCTTGAGAATGTATATCTCTTGGATTTAGCCAAGGAAATAAGCTCATCAAGCGATTCGGCATTTAAGACTGCTTCTTTAAGCCTGGAGGAAAGTCCCTCTCCTCCCGATGGAGTGTTATCAATCTCACCTCTTCCTGCTTCGATTATCTTGTAGGCTGCAAGCCTGTAGAATTCTCTTTCGATAGCACCAAAAGCTTCTCCGCTGAGATTCTCTGCAACAGCGGATGGCATGTACTGTGATATCCCAAGATCCCCGTCAGCAACCATCTTCCTTATCCCAGAGGCACTCTGAAATCTGGACTCAGAACAGAACTCCTGATTATAGCCGGCGCCAAGCCTCTTTACAGGATAAAAATCAAGCCCGGACAATTCACTTATGTATTCAATTGCAAGGATGTCATTCGGCGATGAGATGATTCTAAGCTCATCATCAATACTGTCGCTAAATGCAAAAGTCTCCTTATATAACTCAGTCCTTGCGGCAGGATAGCTTAGACCGGGATGCTCCTTTACGAAGGAAGGTATTTCATCTCTGATAAGCCTTGTTCTTTGCGATACAGTCTTTAGAAGCTCCTTGTCAGCACATTCGCTGCCGAATGACACCGCATCGCATCCTGCTTGAGCCAGAATTGAAACAGCAGAGCATGCGAATCTTCCTGCATCAGCAGAAGCAAAGGCCTGCGGAAGCTCAATAACCAGGTCTGCACCATGGCTAAGCGCCCATCCGGCTCTTGTCCATTTATCACATACTGCAGGGCCTCCTCTTTGTACGAAATTGCCGCTCATGCACACCACAACAGCATCAGCGCCTGATATTCGCCTTGCTTCTTCAATATGATATCTGTGACCATTATGGAATGGATTGTATTCCGCTGTAATGCCGATAGCCTTCATGGATTAACTCCTCAAAAACAAGACTGAATCAGAGATTCAGTCTTGTGGATCATATTATTTATCTTCAACGTTCGCATCGGACAGCTGAACTCTCTCAGCGAGATTCTTCATCTCGATCCTGTTGTTGTTTACCTTGCTGTTGATGTTGTTGATTACCTCTGCAAAGTAATCATTCATCGGCTGAATATATGAAGATGCAACACTGCTGATGTCTGTCTGCATATCATAGAGCATCTTATCTACATATTCGTATGCTCTAAGCTTCATGTATCTTGTGTGATTCTCAGCCTCTGCAAGGAGTGCAGCAGCTCTCTTCTCAGCCTCTCTCTTGATGATATCGTTCTCAATCATGTACTGAGCCTGTGCCTTGGCTGACTCAATGATTCTGTTGTACTCAGCCTTTGCCTCCTCTTCAATTCTGTCCTTCTCCTGGATGATCCACTGAGCGTCCTTGAAGTCCTTAGGAAGAGTCATCTTAATGTCATTGATAATCTGTGTCGCCTCATCGATATCAACGATACCCTTCTCAACAAAAGGCATTCTTGAAGACCCTGTAATTACATCCTCAAGTTCATCAAGAAGTGATAGAATCTTAATATTGTCTTCGCGCATAACAACCTCCTATTGTTTCTGTCTGCAGTATTTATTATCGATTGACTCTATCAGGAAATCCGGTACAAGTCCGCTGATATCGCCACCATATGATGCAACCTCTTTAATTAAGGATGAACTAATGAACGAATACTCAGGTGCCGTCATAAGAAAAACAGTCTCAGTGCTTCCGATGAAGAGTCTGTCATTCATCTGCGCCATCTGAAGCTCATACTCGAAATCAGTTGTAGCTCTAAGGCCTCTAACAACTACATCAAATGAATTATCATTGACATAATCTGCAAGCAGACCACCGAACGTATCTACAACAACATTATCGAGATGCGATACCGCTCTTCTAATAAGCTCCATTCTCTCCTCGAGCGAAAACAAGCCGTTCTTGGATGGATTATTAATCACTCCTACCGTAAGCTTGTCGTACATCCTTGATGCTCTTTCGATAATATTGAGATGCCCGTTAGTAATCGGATCAAAAGATCCGGCATACAATGCCTTTCGTTCCATATATAATCCTTTCCTGATATTACATTCTATCAGAATTATTCCTCTATTGCAATTTCATAGAGATATATGTCAACTCCGATGGTTCCATATTTCTTCATTTTGATTCTTTTGAGATTACCATATGTCTCCTGAAGAGGATTCTCGTAGAGATGCTCTGCAACCACTATTGACCCATCATCAAGAACGCCACATTGCTCAAGCAGCTCGAAAGCCTCCTCATAATATCCTGCTTCATAAGGCGGATCCATAAGAACAACATCAGCAGTCTCATTAATACTCATTATGCACTTTCTGAAATCGCTGTTGCTTATTACCGCCTTATCACCTGCCTTGCAGTGATTGATATTGTTAACAAGAACCTTGTAGTTCTTTCTGTTACCTTCATTGAAATAGCATTTTGCTGCACCCCTTGAAAGCGCCTCAAGTCCAAGCGATCCGGAACCGGCAAAAAGATCAACAAATACCGAGTCCTGAATCCATTCTCTTATCATGCTGAACACAGCCTCCCTGACCTTCTCGGTTGTCGGCCTTATTCCCTCCGGCACCTCGAGCTTTCTGAATCTGTAATCTCCTGATGTAATCTTCACCTTGATGTACTCCCTTCATTATGTATGATCATGATACCTCAACAAGTGCAAAAGCATCATATTACATTACTGTTATCGTATGTCTTCAGACGGCCGCACTTCATCTCAAGCTCCGAAAGCCTCTCAGCCGACGCTCTTGACACCATTGTTCTGGCGTCCTCGGAAGCAGCCTCAAGAATTGATGTGTATCTAAGAAGCTCTGCTATGCCTGAGCCCCCGTCTCCATGCTGCATGGTTCCCATAATATCGCCGGGACCTCTGAGCCTGTAATCCTCCTCGCTTAATACAAAGCCGTCATTATGCATTGTCATAAGTCTGATTCTTTCCTTTGCAGTCTCACTGTCAGAATGATTGATAAGGTAACAGTACGACTGCACATCAGATCTGCCGACACGTCCCCTCAGCTGATGAAGCTGCGAAAGGCCGAATCTCTCAGCATTCTCGATGACAATTATCGTAGCCTCGGGAACATCCACTCCAACCTCAACTACAACCGTTGCCGCAAGGACCTGAATATCACCCTCGGCAAATCTTCTCATGACATTCTCTTTCTCATCTCTGTCCATTCTGCCATGAAGGATTCCGACATTATAATCACTGTATCTTCTGCTAAGCCTTTCGTAAAGCCTTGTTGCAGATGCAAGCTCCTCATCATCCGAATCAATAGAAGGAGCAATTACATATGCCCTTCCGCCTTTATCAAGCTCTGCCTTTAGCGCGACATAGGCCCTTTCTTCTGAGTCCGCATTAACAGCTCTCGTAATGACAGGAAGCCTGCCCTTAGGTTTCTCTCGTATTATGCTGAAGTCCATGTCCCCATAGACAGTATTAGCTAGTGTTCTTGGAATCGGTGTAGCAGACATTACACATACATTAACAGATGAGCCCTTCAACGCTATGCTTTTCCTCTGCTTGACTCCGAATCTGTGCTGCTCGTCAGTAATAACAAGCCCAAGAGAAGCGAACTCAACATCATCCTGAATGAGAGCGTGAGTACCTATGATACAGTCAAGCTCACCATCCTTAAGCCGCTTCAAAATATTTCTTCTCTCTGATGCAGTTACAGACGATGTAAGAAGAGCAACACTTACTCCGCACTCTCTGTAATCCTCTGTAAGCTTCGCCGCATGCTGCCTCGCAAGAACCTCGGTCGGCACCATGAACGCAGACTGATAGCCTGCACGCTTAGCCATTACAATAGCGGCCTCTGCCACTGCTGTTTTGCCCGAACCTACATCTCCCTGAACAAGCCTGTTCATCGGTCTGTCAGAGGAAAGATCCCTTCTGATATCCTCTATCGCATCAATCTGGTCTTTAGTAAGCTCAAAGCCAAGGCCTCGTGCAAAATCATCATATCCAAGCTCGTCATATGCCCCAAGAGACGCCGACTCACCGTAATCCGCAAGCCGTCTTCTCGAGAGCTCGACTGAGAGCTGATGTATAAGGAGTGTCTCATATATCATCCGATACCTTGCAATCCTATATGCATCCCTGCTTGAAGGATAATGAAGCCCTCTTTGCATCATCTCACGGCTGCATATCCTTCTCTCCTGAACAATATCAGAATCAATCCACTCAGGTATCGTCTCGGCTGACTCTATGGCGGTGTAAGTAAGCTTTGCAATCTCTTTCGATGTTATTCCCTTGCAGGCGTGGTATACCGGCATAAGCCCCCTAATATCCTGAGATGAACCCTTCGGATAAATCTCAGGATTGGTGAATCCGACGAAGCCGTTTCTTACTGTCGCCTTTCCGAAAATAACATAATCAGAACCAATGCTTAGCGACTTTGCCATAAAAGGCATATTGAAGAATGAGGCATGCAGGAATCCGGCTTCATCCTTAAACCTGGCCTCCACAATTACTCTTCCGCCGCTTATCCTTCTCGACTGCTTGGAAAGAAGCTCTCCTTGAGCAAGGACGTCACGTCCTGACTGCACCTGGTCAGAGAGGATTGCCTGTCGCTTGTCCTTGTACTTATAAGGATAGAAGCATAGAAGGTCACCTATTGACGCAATACCAAGCCTCGAAAGCGCATCTGCTTTAGCAGGACCAACACCCTTAAGTGATGTAACCGCTTCAGACTGTAACATTTTACTGCTCATTGCTTCTTGTCACCTCAATATCTCTTAAGACAAGCTGCTTAGACATTATTCCCTTGATGCATGCAGTAATCTCAGCCGGCTTCTCAGGCATAAGGAGCCCAAGATCATTCTCAATCCTGTCAAAAAGCTCATTGGCCGTATCGCTTATACTCTCACCGAAAAGACCCACATAGTAAATCCTGATTCGAAGCCTTCCGCCATCGTCCTCAAGACTTATGCAGTTAAGACTCCTGGGATCACCTCCAAGAAGTCCTTTCTTATATATTCTGCCCTTCTGATTGCATGGAATAAGTCTTCCCTTCATATCAGAAACGCACTTGAACACTATATCCTTAATTGCATCGTTGTTTACTGCAACGAGACCATATCTGCTTCTTGCTATCAGAGCCATAACCAACCTCCGATTTATCTTTATACCAGTATTATATCCTATCAGCGATTATTCGCAAAAAAGAAAAAAGTCTTAAGCACAATGCTTAAGACTGACTACGGTATATTCACTAGATAGCACGGTTAACCTTGCCCGATCTCAGGCAGCTAGTGCACACTGAAGCCTTTCTAACTGTTCCGTTCTCGTTTACTCTTACAGTCTGAATGTTAGCATTCCACTTTCTTCTTGTGTGTCTGTTTGAGTGAGAAACAGCGTTTCCGGAAGTCTGACCCTTACCGCATACTTCGCATTTTCTGGACATTTGCCGCACCTCCTTTAATTACTAAATTCTTAAATGCTATAAACACGCTCGAATATAATAACACATAGTAATCACACATGCAAGCAAAAGTTTGTGTATTCTATATTTCAACTGTACAAATAAATCACGCTCTCCTTACCTGCTATTATGACGTATGTAATTCTTAATCGGTTCTAAATAAAAAGCACGGTTTATTATATATTTTATATTAAACCCGATGAGAGTATAATTATTATGTATTTTTGTACACTTTATTGAAAGGTAGTAATAATAAACATGGACGATGTCAAAAATTCACAGGCAAGATATTATTTCCGAAGACTCATGCTTGTATTCGGTATCATTGCTGCAATCACGATAATTACATTTATATATAAAGACACAAAGAAAGGTCTGTTCAACTCGGCTGACTTCAAGGATATCAAAGCTCAGATTGAGGCAGCCTGTGACTCATTTGAGACAAATGATGATATGGCCGAGTTCATTGCGAAATGGGCAGATAAGGAATGTCTCAAGTACCACATAGATGACGCCGGAAACATAATTCTCAGAACCAAGGCTAAGAGCAGCAAATCTTCAGAGGATCCTGTAGTAGTGTGTGCAAGCTATAACAGCAAGACTGCGTCAAAGAATACTGACCTTCTGGCTTCCGCTCTTTATATAGCACGTTCCGAGATAAGATCAACTGAGTATACAGTTATTCTGTTCAACAACAAGAAGGGTGATTTCAGAGGTTATAAGAACATAAGCAAATCATACTTTACCAAAGACTCAGATGTCATCTATCTTGACTACGGCTCCAGCACGTACGCTTCTCTTCAGAGCTTTAATGAGCTCAAAGCTTCTTATGTAATAAAGAAGAAAATGAAGCCTGTGACATGTGACACGCTTGTGCATCTTCATATTGCAGGTGTTGATACTGATGAGATTACATCAAGAATAAGCTCACAGCCGAATCCGATCACAGCATTTGGTACTGTTCTTGCCCAGCTTGAATCCAAATCATCTCGTTATGAGCTTGCCAACATTAAGGTTGTCAACGAGGGTAACATGTTCCCTACTTCTCTTGATGCAGACATTCTGGTCAACTCATATTCGGTGGAATCGCTAACCGATTATCTGGATGACAGAATTGAATCCTTTGAAGACAAGTATAAGGGAGATTTCCCTAACATAGAATACACTTACGAGGTTATTGATGATGAGTCAAAGCTTCCTGCAGAGAGATATTCAGATGCAGTGTGCAAAACCATCAACAACATCATCTACACCTTCAATAACGGAACCTATCGTTTTGATGAAGAGGATGAGATTCCGACAGGATATGAGAAGGACGAGGTA
Organism: uncultured Clostridia bacterium; assembly: GCA_946006945.1. GTDB lineage: Bacteria > Bacillota > Clostridia > Peptostreptococcales > Anaerovoracaceae > Crickella. The sequence continues at coordinate 30,236 of CAMFZN010000005.1, forward strand.
TACGGAATAAACAGCCTTGAGCAGCTCAGAGAGAAAGATGATACCATTATTCTGGATATCTGCACTCAGGCTCTTACTAATGCATATCTAAATAAGATTGAAGACGAGAACAAAACAATAGCCAGAATATCCAGTTGCAGCTATGTTCGCGGTGAGAAGGTTGAAAACTTCTATGAGACAGATACAGATTTCTACAACCTTCTTAATTTCACATATTTAAAGGTTAACGATGTTATCTCGAGGAATATGATAATCAAGCAGAAGATTGACCATTACTTTACTCCATGCTCATACCTTCAGGACATTAATCCTAAGATGGATATTATCCATCTCAGCATGGATGAGGATTCGGTTAAGCTGATTACCAACACAATACTCTGCTATATCGATTCTCTCGGTAATTTCCTTTCATTATGATAATGAAAGACGTAAAAGGAGGATTAACCACCATCATGAATAAAAGTCTGCTTCTGGTCAACGATGTTACAGGCTACGGCAGAGTATCGTGCTTTGCAATGACTCCGATACTCGCAGCATACGGACTTCATCCATATCTTCTGCCTACCGGGCTTGTATCAAACACTCTTGATTATGGTATGTCAGAAATTCTTGATACTACAGACTTCATGAGAGCTGCAGTATCCAAATGGAGGAAGCTTGGCTTCAGCTTCAATACAATCGCTACCGGATTTATTAATTCCGACGAGCAGGTCGATATCATACTCGATCTGATTGACAGCCAGGACAATCCTTTTGTTCTGGTCGACCCTATTATGGCTGATTCAGGCGAGCTTTATGACAACATGTACCCGGGTGCGATTGAATGCAACCGCAAGCTTGCCTCAAGAGCTGACGTGATTATTCCTAACTTCACGGAGGCCGCGATGCTCGCGGGTCTTTACACTGACAGATTTTGCCTGAGTGATGAGGAGTATATCGAGCTTGCCGCAGAGGTATCAAAGCTGGGGTGCAAAAAGCTTGTTATTACAAGCTGCAGGTCCTGCGACGGCAGAATGTTTAATCTTGTTTATGACTGTCTTGCCGGAGACAAGTACGACTTTCTTTATTATGATGAGATTGAGGACAGCTTCATTGGAACCGGAGATGTGTTCAGTGCCGTACTTATCTCAGAGCTTATGTGCGGAGCTTCCCTTCCTGCTGCAGTAGAAAGAGCCGGAGAGTTTGTAGCTGATGTAATAACTGCCAATCTTGGAAGAGAGGACCACTTTGATTTATATATCGAGGGCTGTGTTGCACGCTTATGTGAAAATAGGTTCACTTTATAATGCATAGCTCATGTGTTATAGTATTAATGTTACATTTCATGTTATGTTAGGAGGTTTTTATGAGATCCGACAGAGATAACAGAACTAAGGGCGAAAAGGAAATCGACGATTTTCTTTCTCAGTTCGAAACTCCTGTTGAAGATATTTCGACGGATATCGACAGATATCTGAATAATTCCGGAGAGAGTGCTCATGTTGGAAGAGCTGATAGAAGGTCTGCAAGCCAGCCTTCTTCCTACGCTCAGACAAAGCATGTACAGAATGAAGCATACGCAGCGTCGCGTGAATCAAGCCCTCAGGAACCGGAAAAACCGGATAGAAAGAAAAGAAAGAATTCCGACAAGCCTAAATCAAAACGCAGAAACAGTTCTGCAGCATCTGATTCCAATGCAAGTCATCTCAAATACAGACTTTTCTATAAAGAGAATCCGGACTATGTCCCTGGCAAGGGCGAATATGTCATGGTTAATGGTAAGAAGAGAAAGAACAAGCCTTATAAGATAAGTATCAAGAAGCTCCTTCTCGACTGCGTTGCACTTGGAGCAGCAATGTGCATTCTGGCCTTTCTGTATGCTTTCATCACTATCAGCTTCGCTCCGAAGATTAACGCCAATGATATATACGATGCAATCGAGAGAAGCTCTGTAATATATGATGATCAGGGCAAGGAGGTTGACAGCGTCTACTACAGCCAGGACCGAACGCTTATCAAGTATGATGACTGCCCGGAGGATCTGATTAACGCGTTTGTTGCACTTGAGGATAAGACCTTCTGGAAGCATCACGGTTTCAACTGGACAAGAATGGTTGGAGCTGTTGTAAGCTCACTTACCGGAGGCGGACGAATATCCGGTACAAGTACAATCACACAGCAGCTTTCACGAAATGTGTACCTTGCTGATGTTAAGAGTGAACGATCCATAAAGCGAAAGATACTTGAGATGTACTATGCCGCTCAGATCGAGAAATGTCTTTCTAAAGAAGAGATAATCGAGGCATATCTCAATACAATTTATCTCGGCTTCGGCTGCTATGGAGTTGATGCTGCAGCCCATGCATACTATTCAAAGGAAGTAAGTGAGCTTTCTCTCGTTGAGTGTGCATCGCTTGCTGCTCTTCCTCAGGCACCTGACACATATGCCCTTGTACAATATGTATCTGATGCCAACCTGAGTGAGGATACAACTAACATTATTATTCGCGAGCCTGATACATATGTTGCAAATGATATAGCCAAAGGCAGAAGAGATACCTGTCTCAACCTCATGAAGGAACAGGGCTATATTACAGAAGATGAATATAATAAGGCATATAACAAGGATCTTATCGACTTTATTAAGCCGACAATTGATTCAGGTAATTCAAATTACGCTTATTTCCACGAGTATCTGATTGATCAGGTAGTATCTGACCTTATGGAAGAATACAATCTTTCATATGCAGAGGCTGAATCAATGGTTTACACCAAGGGTCTGAAGATTTATTCTACAATTGACTCTGAGGCACAGAAGGCAGCGGTAAAGGAGTTCCAGAATCCTGCCAACTTCCCTTCTGTAATGAACATCAGATATGATGCTGACAAGAACATCATCTCTTCTAACGGAAGCATTCTTCTCTATGATTACGATGATTTCTTCAACGATAACAACAGCTTTGTATTCAAGGATGATGAGGCACGACTTAATTCTGACGGTTCTGTTACTGTAGTTAGAGGCAAGCGTCTTAACATCTACACTACACAGTATGACGGCACAACAGACTACAGTCTGGAGTTCAAGTCAACCTACGTATATGATGGAACACTTTACACATATTCAGGCGGATACATCAATATTCCTGCACAGTATAAGACACTTGACGGTGATGATAATCTAGTAATTTCAGCAGACTACTTCAAGGATTATCCTGATGTGTGGAAGGTCAAGAAGGATAAGATAGTAATCACTGAGAACGGATATACTCTTACTCCTAAGACAATTCAGCCTCAGGCTGCAATGGCAATAGTTGGAGTTGGAACCGGTGAGGTTAAGGCCCTTGTTGGAGGAAGAAGCACCAAGGGACAGAGACTCTTCAACAGAGCGCTTAACCCTAGACAGCCTGGATCGTCAATTAAGCCGCTTGCAGTTTATGGAGCTGCTCTTCAGAAGAGCTTTGACCTTGCTGAGGCCGGTAAGGAATGGACATATACCGATTTCGGCTATGACAGGCAAGGAACAAAGGGATACGGAGATTACATCACAACTGCATCAACTGTCGCTGATGAAAGAATGGTTGTCAACGGAGAGGTATGGCCTACCAACTCAGGAGGAGGATATTCCGGTTCAGTATCCTTCAGACAGGCTATTCAGAGATCTATCAATACCTGTGCAGTAAAGATACAGCTGCAGGTAGGTGTTGATTATTCAATGGAGCTGCTTGAGAAATTCGGTCTTACAACACTGGTTACATCTGCTGATAACGCAACAGTTAACGATGAGAATACAGCTGCTCTGGCTCTTGGAGGTATGACTAAGGGTGTTATTCCTCTTGAAATGGCACTTGCATATGCAACCTTCCCTGCCGGGGGAACAAGAAACAGCGCTGTAGCTTACACAAAGGTTGAGAATTCCAAGGGTGAAGTTATTCTTGAGTCCAAATCTGAAGAAACAAAGGTTCTCGATGAAGGCGTTGCATGGATTATGACTGATGTACTTAAGTCAGTAGTAACAAATGGTCTTGGACGACCTGCTGCCCTTTCCGGAGCACAGGCCGGCGGTAAGACAGGTACTACAAGTGACAAGTATGATATCTGGTTTGACGGATTCACTCAGTCATATGCTGCAGCACTATGGATCGGAACAGACGTCAACCTTGAGCTTACATCCATGTCATCTACTACTGCAGCTCTCTGGGGCAAGATTATGAACCAGGTTTCAGCTGCTAAGGAAGGAACATACAGGGAGATGCCTGACAATGTAATCAGATACAGGGGTGAATACTTCACCAAGGGTACTGAGAAGGGCCTCTCCAAGTACAAGAGTTATAAAGACAACGATAAAGACAAAGACAAAGATAACCCATCTAAGGAAACTCCTGGCCTTCCTGACAACGGTAACACCGGCGGCGATTCCGGCGGCGGAAATACCGGAGGTAACACCGGCGGTGATTCCGGCGGCGGAAATACCGGAGGTAACACCGGCGGCGATTCCGGCGGCGGAAATACCGGAGGTAACACCGGCGGCGATTCCGGCGGCGGAA
>CAMFZN010000006.1 GCA_946006945.1 uncultured Clostridia bacterium
CGGAAGCCCTTAGAACCGTTCTCGAGAAGCTGCTTGCCTGTTATCAAATCCATTACGTTCCCCTTTATGATTCATAAAGGCAGCCGAAGCCGCCGTTTCTTCAAAATTCATAAGTAAATATACCATATAAACCGCCGGGCTAAATGATTATTCTGTAAAAATCCTTGAAGCGCATGAATCCCAGCTGGCCGCTTCAATATCAGGCATTGCAAGTTCACCCCTGCCAAGTGCGCAGGAGATATCGAGAGCATTCTTTATGGCCGCTGCGAGATTACGTGCAAAAATCGGTTTTGCATGCTCCATAGGTCTGTCGACGGACCACATCTCCGGTCTTTCAACGAAGATTGCCGTACTGCCGTCAATGGTGCTTTCAATCCATTCCCTGATTCCCGGAAGATCTGTGCATACAGGAACTGCTCCGCAGGCCATTGCCTCCATAAGCACAAGAGGAAGCCCCTCATAGTAGGAAGGAAGCACGAAAACATCAGTCCTCTGAAGCATCTCCGAAAGTTCCTTTTGGTTAAGCATTCCGAAGTAGGTTACATAAGGCTTGTCTATTGCCTGCTTTACCGATTCCTCACCTTCTCCGCCTGCAAGGAGAACTCTGAACTCAGGGAAGCTCTCGTCGGCCTCCAGAAGCTCGCATGCCTCCATGAATTCTTCTATTCCTTTGGCTTTGCTGAGCTTGCCGGCATAGCTTATTGTAATCCTGCTGCTTCGGCGAGGCTTTCGGAGCTTCGTGTTAAACACCTCAGAGTTGTAGCCTGATCCTGCTATCCTGATGTCATCCGCAGGTATACCGTACAGCTTCTCGATCATCTGCCTCTGCTCGTTGTGAAGAGCATAGATTCTGTCAAGTCTTGGAATGTACTTTCTCAGGAAGTCCCTAAGCTGCTGAGACTGCTTGAACTGTCTGAGGTCGCTTCCGTGGCATAGGCCGTATGTCTTAATGTAAGGATAGTCTCTTCTGATCATTGCAGTGAGAAGAAAGAGGTGATGGCAGAATATGATATCCGGCTTGAATTCCTTAATCGCTCTGTCAACGACAGGAATGCATCTTACCTCAAATTCTCCGACATCAGCCTGATTCATGCGGCTGTACAGCTGCGAAGGGTAGGGCATTACATCTGACATTCCCGCTATTGGAAAACGCCTGTCAAAAATTACAGGGTAGAATTCCACACCCTGAGGAAAATGCACGAGATCTTCTTCATAAATGCCTGCAACGACTGCCTGTTCATGACCTGCTCTGTCAAGCGATCTGACGATCTCTGTAAGATATGTGCCGCTGCCCGTTGAATGCGGCTTCTGGGCTGTTACACTTAATATTCTCATAGTTTGAATATTTTCCTATAAGACAAGTGCTAAAGTCAAGAGAGTAGTGAAAGGTATATGAATTTTGTATACTTGAATATATGTGAAGCTTTGGTGTTTTTTTACCTTATACGGCTTGAAAATGAGCCTACATCGCTTGACTGAATAGTGAGTTTATGTAAAAATATAAACGATAGTAAATTAACTAACGAACATTTTATTTATTTCATATGACAATATTGAAAAGAGCTTTCACGACCGGGATGAAAGCTTTATTTTTACGAGTATATAAGGGGAACAGAAATGAGTTTATTTTACGGTGAAGACAAGACAATAATGGATCTTCTCAAGGAGAAGAAGAATTTCATCCTTATCGGCGAGGCAGGAAGCGGCAAGAGCGAGATTACTCTGAACCTTGCTGTGAAGCTTGCTGAGATGACAGGCAAGACTGTAGATCTTTTTGACCTCGACCAGACCAAGCCTCTCTTCAGATCAAGAGACATGAAGGATGCATTTGCAGATAAGGGCGTAGATATCTATTATCAGGATCAGTTCCTTGACGCGCCTTCGCAGGTTGGTGGTGTAATTCCATCACTTCTAAGCGACAACTACACACTGCTCGACATCGGAGGCGGCCATCAGGCAGCCAAGTATGCCGGAGCTTACAATCATATTCTGAGGAACGAGGATTCGGTTGCAATCTATGTAATCAATCCTTACAGACCTTGGACCAAGAGTGCCGAGGCAATTGACGGCACAATGTCACATATTCTGAAGTCTGTAAGACTTAACCAGATTTATGTGCTCGGCAACCCTAACCTGGGTTACGCAACCAATGTTGATGAATTCATGGATGGTCTTGATAGACTTGATGAGCTTATGGGTGAGTTTACTACTGTGACAAGTGCATGCGTCCGCGCGGATCTGTATGAGGAGGCACAGGAGGAGACTGACAAGTATCTGCTTCCAATCGAGCTCTATCTGACATATTCATGGGTTGATTAGAATAAATACTTTTTATAACCGTAAGGAGGGAACGTAATGGCAAAAGGCAGAGTTGAAATCAGTTCTGAAATATGCAAGTCATGTCAGTACTGTGTAGTTAACTGTCCTAAGAAGGTCCTTGAAGTTGGCAAGGACGTAAACTCTAAGGGATACCCTTATGTAGTTGCAGCACGTCCTGATGACTGCATCGGATGTGCTATGTGCGCTCAGGTTTGTCCTGATTCGGCAATTGAAGTATGGAGATAATCGAGAGAGGAGAATTATAATGGCAGAACGTGTATTTATGAAGGGCTGCGAGGCTATCGCTGAGGCAGCTACAAGAGCAGGTTGTCGTTTCTTCGCGGGTTATCCTATTACTCCGCAGAACGAGATTCCTGAGTATTTCGCAAGAAGAATGCCTGAGGTAGGCGGTACTTTCGTACAGGGTGAGTCTGAGGTTGCTTCAGTTAACATGCTGTATGGTGCTGCACTCACAGGTATCAGAGCAATGAGCTCATCATCATCATGCGGTATCTCACTCTACAGTGAGGGAGTATCCTACATGGCAGCAGCAAGAGTACCTGCTGTATATGTTAACGTACAGAGAGGAGGCCCTGGAATCGGAGCTATCCAGCCTGCACAGCAGGACTACAACCAGGCTACTAAGGCATCAGGAAACGGTGGTTTCAAGATGATCGTTCTCGCTCCTGCAACTGTTCAGGAGTGTGTAGACATGGTTTACGAAGCATTTGATCTCGCAGCAAGAGATGAGAACCCAGTTCTCGTTCTTACTGACGGAGTTATGGGTACAATGATGGAGCCTGTTGTTCTTCCTCCAATGAAGAGCGACGAGGAGGTTGCAGCTCTCAGAGAGGCATTTGCTCACAGAGCAGTAATCGGACACAAGCCACTTGACCAGCACACAGGTGAGCCTGGCGGAATCGGTGACGGCTGGGAGAAGCACAACATCGAGACTGCTGAGATGTACAAGACTTGGGATAAGGACGTAAGAGTTGAGGAGTTCATGATGGACGATGCAGAGATCGTACTTGCTGCATACGGAATTTCAGCTCGTATCTCAAAGGTAATCGTTAAGCAGCTCAGAAAAGAAGGAATCAAGGCTGGAATGATCAGACCTATCACTGTTTCACCATTCCCATATGATACATTTGCTAACCTTGATCCAAGCAAGGTTAAGGGAATTCTTGATGTTGAGATGTCAATCCCTGCACAGATGAGATTCGATATCGATCACGCTGTATGCGGAAGAATTCCTGTAATGGAGTGCCTCAGATCAGGCGGTCAGCTCCTGACTAACGATCAGGTTCTTGCAGGCGCTCGTGAGCTTATTAAGGAGGTGCTGTAATGTCTGAGATGAAGAAAGTATATGAGAGAACTAAGGGTATTAAGCCGGGTGCTGTATCAGGCTTCTGCCCAGGATGCATGCACTCAACAGTTCACAAGCTGATTGGCGAGGCTGCAGAGAACGTTGGCGCTCTTGACAAGCTCGTAAGAGTTGAGGGTGTAGGATGCTGTGGACTTGGTCAGCTCTACGTTTCAGGTGACTGGCTCATCGCTGCTCACGGAAGAGCAGGTGCTGTAGCTACAGGTGTTAAGAGATCATCCCCTGATTCACTTGTTTATACATACCAGGGAGACGGAGACCTTGCTGCTATCGGTCTTGCTGAGACTCTTTCAGCAGCTAACAGAGGTGAGAACATCACTGTTATCTTCGTTAACAACGGTATCTACGGAATGACAGGAGGCCAGATGGCTCCAACTACTCTTCTTGGAATGAAGGCTACTACAGCTCCTAAGGGAAGAGTTGCAGAGGAGCACGGTTATCCAATGCACGTTTGCGAGATTATCAACCAGCTTACTGCTCCAAAGATGATCGTAAGAACTACTGTTGATACTCCACAGAACGTTATGAAGACACGTAAGTACATCGAGAAGGCATTCAAGATGCAGCTCGAGGGTAAGGGCTATGCTCTTATCGAGATCGTTACTACTTGCCCTACTAACTGGGGACTTGGAACTCTTGAGTCAATCGACTTCATGAGAGAGCACATGCTTAAGGAGTTCCCTGTAGGCGAGTTCAGAATGCCAGAGTAGGAGGAATCATAAATGGAAAGAAATCTAATGATCGCCGGATTCGGTGGACAGGGTGTTATGACTATGGGCAAGCTTCTCTCAGAGGCAACATGTGATGCTACAGATCTTAACGTATCATTCTTCCCATCATATGGTGCTGCTATGAGAGGTGGTACAGCTAACTGTTTCGTAGTTATTTCAGACGAGGAGATTGGAGCTCCAGTAAGCTATACTCTTGATGACCTCGTTGTAATGAACGGACCATCACTTCACAAGTTCATCAGCAACCTCAAGTCAGGTGGTAACCTCTTCATCAACAGCACTATTGTTGATGCTAAGGAAGTTGCAAGAGATGACGTTAAGGTTATTGAGGCGCCTGTAACTCAGATGGCTCTCGATATCAACAACCCAAGAGCTCTTAACGTAATCATGCTTGGAGTATATGTTGGTGCAACTGATGCAGTTCCTGCTGAGGTTATCATCAAGGGCATCGAGCACAAGTTCGAGAAGAAGCCACACCTCATCGAGCCAAACGTTGAGGCATTCAAGCAGGGTCTTGAGATTGGAAAGGCTCAGAAGTAAGCTGAGGCTGCTTAGAATAATTGAGCAAACAACTCGATAATTCATATAATCGTAGGAATCACCGGCTCAGGCCGGTGGTTTCTTTATTATGAGAGTTTTTACAGGAATTCTTCTTCCGCGAAGCCATAAGGCGCTCTTCACTAAGACACAAAGAAATGCTATAATATCTGTATTATGAAATAAGTGTGCGCTATATCTATATAGAAAGGAGCACAGTGTTATGAGAAAGAGATTATATACAGAGGCAGAGGTTGCTGAAGAGGCAACAAGACTTGCAAGAAAGAAGATTATAGCAGCGGCAGTCGGAAGCTCACTGGCAGCCCTTGGGGTAGTTGCAGTGATTACATGCAGAGCAGTCAGAACAATGTCTGAGGCAAAGGCCTGGAACGATATCGACTGGAATCTTGATGAGGATGTTTCACTGCTGTAGTGCTGTGAACTGACAATACTATTTGGGAAGGAACTATAAGAAATGGCAGAGAAGAAGGGAACCTATTACATTACCACACCTATCTATTATCCAAGTGCGAAGCTTCATATCGGACATACATATTGCACAGTAATGGCTGATGCAATGGCAAGATTCAAGAGACTTTCGGGCTATGACGTAAGATTCCTTACAGGAACTGATGAGCACGGACAGAAGATTGAGAAGTGTGCCGAGGAAGCAGGCTGCACACCTATCGAGTATGTTGACTCAATAGTTGAGACTATCCTGAGACTGTGGGATAAGATGGAGATAAGCTATGATGACTTCATCAGAACAACTGAGCCAAGACATATGAAGGGTGTTCAGGATATCTTCATGAGAATGTATAAGAATGGAGATATCTATAAGGGAGCTTATGAGGGATGGTACTGTACTCCATGCGAGTCATTCTGGACAGAGACGCAGGTAGAGGACGGCAACTGTCCAGACTGTGGAAGACCGGTTAAGAGAATGCAGGAGGAGGCATACTTCTTCAAGCTGAGCAAGTACGGCGACAAGCTTCTTAATTACTATGATGAGCATCCTGAATTCCTTCAGCCTGATTCAAGAAGGAATGAGATGAAGGCATTTATCGAGCAGGGACTTGAGGATCTGTGCATTTCAAGATCTGAGTTCGACTGGGGTATTCCTGTGCCTATCGATGAGGAACATGTAATCTATGTATGGCTGGATGCGCTTTCTAACTATATTACAGCACTCGGCTTCGGAACCGAGAACGACGAGCTGTACAACAAGTACTGGCCTGCCAACGTTCACCTTGTAGGAAAGGAGATTGTAAGATTCCATTCAATCATCTGGCCTGCAATGCTTATGTCTATCGATGAGCCTCTTCCTAAGCAGGTACTCGGACATGGCTGGCTTCTGATTGACGGAGGCAAGATGTCCAAGTCAAAGGGCAATGTTGTTGATCCTGAGATTCTTATCGACAGATACGGAATAGATTCACTCAAGTACTTCCTTCTTAGAGAGTATACATTCGGACAGGACGGAATATATACTAACGAGGTAATGCTTAAGAGACTGAACTATGATCTTGCTAATGACCTTGGCAACCTTCTTTCAAGAACAGTATCAATGGTTGAGAAGTACTGCGGCGGACAGGTTCCTGAGGCTAAGCTCAGAGACGAGATTGATTCAGAGCTTATTGAGCTTGCTGTATCAGCAGCAGCAAGAGTTGAGGAGAAGATGGACGGTTTCTGCTTCAACCTTGCACTTGATGAGATCTGGAATGTTGTCAGAAGAGCCAACAAGTACATCGATGAGAAGATGCCATGGGCTCTTGCCAAGGATGAGTCAAAGAAGGACGAGCTTGATACTGTAATGAGAAACCTTGTAGAGTCACTCAGAGTGGTATCAATTCTGATTGTGCCTTTCATGCACACAACATCAGAGAGAATGAGAGAGCAGCTTGGTATTGCAGATGTAGAGGTTAAGTGGGAGGATGCATTCGAGTTCTACAAGATGGACGGATGCACTGTCAAGAAGGGTGACCAGCTCTTCCCAAGACTTGATATTGAGAAGGAGCTTGAGGTACTCGAGAACATCGGCAAGGCAGATAAGTAGAGAATAACAAAGTAGCATAGATTATCAATGAACATAGGGGCTCCGCAATCATCAGGATTGCGGAGCCTTAAGACGCTTTAGATATTAACCGGTATTCAGGGAGGTAGAAATGCTGTTTGATGCACATACACATCTTAATTTCGAAGAATTCAGCGAGGATGAAAGAGCGGAGCTTGCACGCACCATATCAGAATCAGACCTTGCGTTCATTATAGATGTAGGAGACAATACTGCCTCTTCGTCCAAGGCTATAGAGGATGCAGAGAAATACCCATGGTGCTATGCTGCTGTCGGCATTCACCCTCAGCATGCGAATTCAGTGTGCGATGAGACCCTGCTTGAGATAGAGAAGCTTGCAGCTCATCCTAAAGTTAAGGCAATCGGAGAGATCGGACTGGATTTCTACTACGGCAAGGATAATAAGGAGGAGCAGATAGAGGCCTTCCGCAAGCAGATAAGACTTGCCAACAGACTTAGAATGCCGATAATGATTCATACAAGGGATGCCAATCAGCTTACGATGGATATTCTGACTGAAGAGGGAGCCTTCAGCGAGGAGAGGATCGGCTGGTTCCCGCCAAGGCTGATAGACGGCAAAGAGTCACCGGATGCAAGGGTTCAGCTTCACTGCTATTCTGGCTCTCCGGAGCTTGCTCTTGAATATGTGAAGAAGGGAGCAACTATTTCTCTCGGAGGACCGGTAACCTTCAAGAATGGCCGTAAAGCTATGGAGGTGGCAAGAGCAGTGCCGATTGAGGCACTTTTGTCAGAAACCGACGCGCCATACATGGCTCCGGAACCGCTGAGAGGACGTCAGAACAGATCGGAATATGTAGAGCATGTTGTAAGGAGAATCGCGCTCCTTCACAACATGAGCTTTGAGGAAACAGGAAGAATACTGACTGAGAACGGAAAGAGGTTTTTCGAAATTGATGAGTAGAAGGAAAAGAATTATCTCGCAGATAATTGACAGCGAGACGATTAGTCAGGGAAGCTATGTAATAACAGGGTTTTCGGGAGGTCCCGATTCGCTGTGTCTTCTTCATGCTCTAAGTGAGCTTAGAGATATTCTTGAGCTTGAGATAGTTCCTGTGCATGTCAATCATAAGCTGAGAGAGAATGCGTATGCTGAGGCAGAGAATGCAGTTATGCTCTGTGAGAAACTCGGCCTTGACTGCGTATGCTTTGAGGCTGACTGCATGGAGGCATCGAGGGATGCGGGAATATCTACTGAGGAGGCAGGACGGCTTATCCGTTATGAGATATTCGATGAGGTGGCATCCGATCTTGAAGCAAGCGGTGTTCCGAGAGACAGGATTGTAATCGCTCTTGCTCATAATGCTGATGATCAGAGCGAGACTGTTCTGTTCAGACTTGTGAGAGGTACAGGCGGCAAGGGACTTGCCGGAATAAGCAGAATGAGGCTGTCTGATCAGGGCTTCATGATTGTAAGACCGATTCTTTCTGTTACAAGGCAGGAAATCGAGGAGTATGTTGAAGAGACCGGGCTTAAGCCTAACATAGACGAGTCTAACAGCACCAACGATTATGCAAGAAACAGAATCAGAAACGAGCTTCTTCCGTATCTAGAGAAGAATTTCAACCCGTCTGTAAAGGATGCGCTCCGCAAATACGCTTCAATAGCCAATGAGGATAATGAATTCCTTGAGGGACTTGCCATGTTCGAGGCGGAAAGCTGTCTTGAGGTTCTCGAGCAGGAGGGTGCAGTAAAACTCGATGCATCATATATAAGGGAACTTCCGCTTGCTCTTACAAGAAGGCTTATCTCGATGGTATTCAGCATAATGAACAGGGAGGATGCTCTGTCATACAGGCAGATAAGAAGCATTACTGATCTTATCAATTCAGATAATCCATCAGGAATGCTTAATCTTGCAGGAGGGATAGTCGCAAGGAGAAACTACGGCTTTGTGGTGTTCAGATTTGCAGAGGACGATGAGGCGCTGTATCCGGGCTCAGGCGCATACAATGATGCAGCAGGAGAGCATGACGGAGACGAGGAGCTTCTTGAGCTTAATGCAAGAGTCCTTCTTCGCAGGGAATTCGAGTATTATGACAAAACAGGCAGATTCGCAGCCTTCGATTACGACGAGTTCAACAGAGTATATCCGGGACAGATAGGAAGCATTGAGCTCAGAACAAGACGCGAGGGCGATTACATAGCCATAAAGGATGGCAAAAGGAAAAAGATCCAGGATGTGTTCGTGGACCAGAAAATCCCAAAGACCGAAAGGGACAGCATTCTGATGGCAGCAATAGGAAGTGAGATTCTATGGATTCTTCCGTCTGAGCAGGATGAGGAAGGAAGTCCCCACAGGAGAGGTAAATATTCACAGAATTATCAGATAACTGACACCTCTGGAAGAGTCCTCTTCCTTGAATTGACGACAACGCTGTGTTAGAATAATCTAAAATTTGTGTACAAAAACAAATTTGAGCACTTTAGAAAGGAAATATTCGAGTTGAATAAAAAAGGCAGAAGTTTATCCATTTACATTCTGTTATTCGCTTTTGTACTCGGAACAGCATACTTCATGGCGGGTCTGAAGACCGATACAAATGTTAAGAATGTAAAGTTTTCTCAGTTCGCAGCTCATCTTGAGAAGGAGGAATTCAAGTCAATCAATATCTCCGACAGACAGCTTACGGGAGTTAAGGAGAATGGTGATACAGAGATTGCATACGCTCCTTCGGTTATCGAAATAAGCTGGCTCGAGGAGAAATACATTTTCCCTCAGTATGAGGAGAAGAAGCTTACAATAGAGAGTAATCCGCCGGAGAGCGATTTCAATATTCTGAACATGCTTCCGACTATACTGATGGTCGGTGCAATGATAATGCTTTTCTACTTCATGGTAAGCCAGGGAGGCAATAAGCAGGCATTCCAGTTCGGAAAGAACAAGGCAAGGCTGTACAAGGGTGACGGCAAGAAGCTGTCGTTCAAGGACGTTGCCGGCCTTGAGGAGGAGAAGGAAGAGCTTGCAGAGATTGTTGATTTCCTGAAGAATCCATCCAAGTATACAAGACTAGGCGCAAGAATACCTAAGGGTGTCCTCCTTGTGGGAAGCCCTGGTACAGGAAAGACATACATCTCGAAGGCAACTGCGGGAGAAGCGGGAGTTCCGTTCTTCTCAATATCAGGTTCTGACTTCGTAGAGATGTTTGTCGGTGTTGGTGCGTCAAGAGTAAGAGACCTCTTTGCAGAAGCGAAGAAGAATGCTCCTTGTATCGTATTCATTGACGAGATTGATGCGGTAGGAAGAAGAAGAGGCGCAGGACTCGGCGGCGGCAATGACGAGAGAGAGCAGACACTTAACCAGCTCCTTGTTGAGATGGACGGTTTTGACGCCAACCTCGGAATCATCATTCTTGCTGCAACCAACAGACCGGATGTTCTCGACCCGGCGCTTCAGAGACCGGGAAGATTCGACAGACAGATTGTTATCGGAATGCCGGATGTAAAGGCAAGAGAAGAGATATTCAAGCTGTATACCAAGAACAAGCCTCTCGACGACGATGTATCGCCTGAGGTGCTTGCAAGAAGAACAGCAGGCTTCTCACCTGCAGATATTGAGAATCTCATCAATGAGGCTGCTCTTCTGACTGCAAGAAGAAATGGTGTGAAGATCAGAATGGACGAGATTGAGGAGGCTACTACGAAGGTAATGGCAGGTCCTCAGAAGAAGTCCAGAGTAATCTCCGATGAGGAGAAGAAGCTTACAGCATACCACGAGGCAGGACATGCCATCGTAATGAGAGCAACTCCGGGGTCAGATCCTGTTCATCAGATTACAATCATCCCAAGGGGAATGGCAGGAGGTTTTACAATGTGGCTTCCTGAGAAGGACAGATTCTTCGTAACAAAGGGACATATGCTGGACAATATCAAGCATCTTCTCGGAGGACGTGTTGCTGAGGAGCTTAAGCTTGATGATATCAGCACAGGTGCTTCAAACGACCTCGAGAGAGCAACAGGAATCGCAAGAAGCATGGTTACCGAATACGGTTTCAGCGATGCCATCGGTCCTGTATGCCTATCAAGCGATGATGAGGTCTTCCTCGGAAGAGATTTCTCAAAGACACAGAATTACTCTGAGGAGGTTGCTTCAAAGGTAGACAGCGAGATCAGAAGAATTCTTGAGGAATGCTACGCTGAGACCAGAAGAATTCTTACAGAGAATGATGACGCCTTCGAGAGAGTTGCTAGAGCGCTTCTCCTTGTTGAGACTCTTGACGGAGAACAGTTCGAGAAGCTCTTTACAGGCGAGGTAAGCCCTGAGGAGCTTGCTAAGCAGGTGAAGGAAAGAGAAGAGGAACTCAGGAAGGCTAACGAGGAAGAGAAGAAGGAAGCTGAAAGACTTGAGGAGGAGAGAAGAAGAGAACTTGCAGAGAAGGTTCAGAAGCTTCAGGAATCAATGATGGCAGAGGCGGCAAAGAACTCATCCTCCGATAAGGCTGAAGAGTTCGAGGTCTATGTAAGACCTTCCCAGAAGCGAAACGGCGAGGAGTCTAACGGGGATGACGACTCCGACGATAAGAACAGCTAAGAAGATTATTATAATAAAGAACAATTACTGAGGTTGAATCTATGAGAATTACAGTTGAAGATTGCTTAAAGCTAGATGCTTTTAACGGAAGTCAGATTCTGTCATGCCACAGAAAGGCTGACAGAAGAGTCAGAAGCGTATCTGTTCTTGATGAGGAGGATCTTGAGCAGGGTGTTGACAGAAATGGTGTTAAGGAGCAGATGGTAATCACTCATTTCTGGTCACATAACGATGATATTGAAGGACAGTGCAAGGCTGTCAAGGGACTGGGCAAAAGAGGTGTTGCCGCACTGGTGGTATACCTTAATGAGAATGGAATCAGGCAGATAGATCCTCAGGTTGTAAATGCTGCTGAAGAGGGCGGCCTTCTCCTCATTACTCTGATGGACGATGGAAGAGTGACATACGCAATGCTTATCTCACAGGTTATGGATAAGATTCTATATGGACATAACTTCAGCGATAACATTCTGAACAACACAATCTATCATCTGCTCAACTTCGAGAAGCATTCAAGCTTCCCTGCAGCTCTTAGAGAGGCAGCAATATATAACGATTATCAGGTTGTGCTGATGACTGCCGACTACAATCAGATACTAACAATTGAGACAAGACACATCGTTTCAATTGACGACATCATCCAGCTTGCAAGACAGCATGAGTCAATTCATCCGAATACGTATACCAAGGTTTCAAACGATGATGTAATTACATACTGGGGCCTCATAAACATCGAGGAGCAGAAGTATATCATGATGATAGTTGACAACGAGGACAACTATTCAGAGGTTGAGATGAAGAAGCTCTCAGAGATTATTGAGCTTGCCATCGGTATGTGGAAGTACACTCCTGAGAGAGACTCAAAGGCTGAGTTCATCAAGTCTGCTGTAAGAGGGGATATGTCATTCTGCTATACACTCCTTGAGGAGGCAGGCCTTAAGGGCAAGAACTTCACAAGCGTTTTCTATGCCAAGGATGCAGATGATGCCGAGTTCCTCGGAATCATAAACAGATACAAGAACAAGCACAATCTGGGCTGTCTGACACTTATGGATGAGCACGATATGTACGGAATCATATATACAGATGAGACAACTGAGCTTAACGGAGAGATTGACGTGAAGCATATCTGTCTCAAGATGTATGAGGAGCTCAAGAGCGGAAGAAAGCAGGTTAGAATCTTCCATATGACAGGAATGACTACTCTCGACAGTGCTGTAGAGGGATTCAGACTCATCAACAGAACCTGGATGGGTGTTGAGACTGTATTCCCATTCAAGAGAGTGTTCACCAAGTACGAGATGTCAATGGTATGCGACTGCATTAACCTGAACACAAGCGGCAACTCAATCAAGAAGATGTACTCAGATCTTCTTGAGCCGTTCGAGAGAGAGATAAGCCAGAACAAGGGAAAGCTTCTTCTCGATACGCTTTCCACCTTCGTTCTTGACGCAGGCATGAACAGCGGCAAGACTGCTGAGTTCATGAATATCCACAACAACACGGTACAGTACAGACTCAAGAGAATCAACGAGATTCTCGGAGCAGACATGACAGGCAACAGAATCATTCCGGGTCTTACAATGGCCCTTGCAATTAAGAGATTGGAGGCATAGTTAATGCTGCTTGCGATAGATGTCGGCAATACCAATGTGGTGCTCGGTCTTTTTGAGAATCGCAGAATGATTGCCAACTGGAGACTGACTACTGATACAAGAAGGAGTGCCGATGAATACGGCACTCTTGTTGATAGCATGTTCAGACATGAGGGTCTTGATCCTGCAGATGTCGATGACATCATCATTTCATCTGTTGTGCCGCCGCTGATTTTTACACTTGAGCACATGTCATACAAGTATTTTGACATTACACCGCTCATTGTGGAGACGGGTGTTAAGACGGGACTTAAGATTAAATGTGACGATCCGAGACAGATTGGATCCGACAGAATTGTCAACTCGGTTGCTGCTCACGAGAAGTATGAGGGCAACATCATCGTGGTTGATTACGGCACTGCAACTACGTTTTGCGTGGTAACGGCAGATGGCGAGTTCCTTGGAGGTGCGATTGCTCCGGGAATCAAGACTTCGGCTGCTGCTCTTTCCTCGCAGACTGCGAAGCTTCCTAACGTTGACCTTGAGAAGCCTGCGAGAATGATATGCAAGAATACAACGGAATGCATGCAGGCAGGTCTTATATACGGCCATATGGGACTTTCGGAGTTTATGATTGCGGGAATGAAGAAGGAGCTGGCGGAGTACACAGGCACAGATGAGAGCGAGATAAAGGTTATCGCGACAGGCGGACTTTCCACTCTGGTTCAGAGCGGCACAGAGTGCCTTGACGTGATTGACAAGAGGCTTACTCTCGACGGACTTGTGATAATCTACGAGAAGAATAAAGCAACAAGAAAGAAGAAAACCAAATAAATGACAGACAGGCTAATCCAGATAGGTAATGTAACACTCGAGACACCTTTCGTAATGGCGCCTCTTGCGGGCATTACCGACGCCGTTACCAGAAGGCTGTGCGCTGAGATGGGAGCATCGCTTACGACCACAGAGATGGTAAGTGCAAAAGGGCTTTTCTACGGCGACAGAAATTCCGAGAAGCTGATATATATTGAAGAGGATGCAGGCCCGACGTCGATACAGATTTTCGGCTCTGAGCCTGATGTAATGGCTTATGCGGCAAGAAGACTTGACGAGCTTGACAACTGCATTCTCGATATTAACATGGGATGCCCGGTTCCTAAGGTGGTAAAGAACGGAGACGGATCTGCGCTGCTTAAGAATCCGGAGCTTGCTCATGATGTAGTTAGAGCTGTAGTTAACAATACTTCGAAGCCGGTGACAGTGAAGATAAGAAAGGGCTTCGATGACGAGCACATAAATGCACTTGAGATAGCATCGGCAATTGAATGTGCCGGTGCAAGTGCAATATGCATACATGGCAGAACGAGGGCTCAGTACTATAGTGGTAAAGCCGACTGGGACATCATAAGAAGGGTTAAAGAGAATTCATCCATTCCGGTAATAGGCAATGGAGATGTTTTCTCGGCAGAGGATGCCTTCGAGATGATGAAACAGACAGGCTGCGATATGGTAATGATAGCAAGGGGAGCTCTCGGCAACCCTTGGATTTTTCGTGACCTGCATGCGATGTATATGGGTGAGGATAAGCCGGAGGCGCCAACTGATGCTGAGAAGATAGACATGATTCTGAGACACCTCGACGAGCTGATTGAGCTTAAGGGCGAGACATCTGCAGTCAAGGAGCTAAGGAAGCATGTAGGCTGGTATACGAAGGGAATGTACGGCTCTTCGAAGCTTAGGGGAATCGTGAATACACTTGATACAGCCGAAGAGGTAAGAGAGGTTCTTGGACGTGAGAGATAGAATCAGACTAAAGAAAACAATACTGTCGGTAATTCTTATGCTTGTCATGGTGGCGCTGCCATCATGTCAGACATTTGATTCTTTTGTGCACACCTTCATCGAGAAGGGAACGGAGGATAATACAAACGTCATATACATAGGAGTTATTGAATCCAAGTCCGGAAAGAATGCGGATAAGGGCAATAATCAGATAAAAGGAATAGAGCTGGCGCATAAGATATATAACAATGTTAACGGCCAGGATATCAGTCTCATTATTGTAGACGACAAATCAAGCACTGAGACTGCCAAAACAGCAACTGAGGAGCTTATCAAGATGAATCCTGCTGCAATAATCGGAAGTGCGGGAAACGCCACTACGCTTATTGCATCAACATATGTTGGAGATGCAAAGATTCCGGCAATAACACCTTCTGCGACTAATCCGCTGATTGCACAGAACAACGGATACTATTTTATTGCTGATACGACTGCTTCACAGCAGGGTGAGGGACTCGCGGAATATGCGGCATCAGAGCTTGGCTCGGATAGCATTGGAATCGTTAACATACGTAATGAAAGCGCTTCGGACTATTTCGTATCGAGTTTCAGAAAGAATCTGAAAGCATACGAGAAGAGGAACGGTGACGTTGGAGCTGTTGTATCGTATAACGAGATTCTCGTTACCGATGAGAAGATGTATCCTGCGGTAAGGGATCTTAGAAACAAGGGTGCAGACACGGTACTTCTCCCTCTTCAGACAGCTCAGGCCAATGAGTTCTTCAGAGAGATAGAGAAGATGGGAATGACAGACATCACCTTCCTGGGTACTGAGGAATGGGGAGGGGCAGATTTCCAGAAAATGCTTAAGAAGCATCCTGATATCAAGGTTGCGTTCCCATATAACAGTCAGGATCTTGACAGCGCAGCATCGAAGGCGACTGTAACCAAGGAGGCAAGAAGATTCCAGATTGAGTACGAGAGAATGTACGGAGAGGAGGATATTCCTACTCAGGATGCGGCACTCGGCTATGATTCCTATCTTCTAATTATAAATGCAATTGAGAAGGCAAAGTCCGTAAAGGGCGAGGATATCAGAAAAGCGCTGATTGAGCTTTCGGGTATTCACTGTGCGACAGGAATATTCGAGTTCGACAGCAGCGGAACAACTATCAAGTCAGTAAACATTGCAACGGTGCAGGATGGCAACATTGTACCGGTATACACTACTAAGAGCAGAACTACTGCAGAGAGCATTGAGGTGGCACAGTAATTATGGATTATATAGAGATTCTCAGGGACAGCAGGGATGAAATGCTTGATAAGCTCGGAGAGCTTATCGCATTCGAGAGCGTTGCAGCTCCTGCTGTAAGAACACCTGACGGAGAGGTTTATCCTTTCGGAAAGAACATACAGGATGCATATGAATACATGTTAAGACTCGGAGAGTCTATGGGCTTTGAGACAGTAAACATAGACAACTACGGCGGTCATATCGAGTTCAGAGATAAGGACTCAGAGGGCTGCTTCGGTGTTACCTGCCATCTTGATGTAATGCCTGAGGGCATAGGCTGGGATACACCATGCTTCGAGCTTACAGAGAAGGACGGAACTCTCTATGGAAGAGGCGTTGTAGACGACAAGGGTCCTGCTGTTGCGGCTCTTTATGCGATGAAGGCAATAAAGGATGCAGGAATGAAGCCAAGGATGGCAGTAAGGCTGATTCTAGGACTCGACGAGGAGTGCGGAACCTCCGGTATTGAGTACTATCTCGACAGGGCAGGTCAGCCTGACATGGGCTTCACACCTGACTCGGAGTTCCCGCTGATTAACGGCGAGATGGGAGCAATGATTTTTGATCTGTGCAGGAAGCTTAAGCGCGCGGGCAAGGATGGAATCAGACTTACTAAGCTTTCAGGAGGAACTGCTCCTAACGTGGTTCCGGGCGAGTGCAAGGCTGTAATCGCATCGGGAGACAAGAAGACATATGACAGAATAAAGGAGCTTGCAGAGGCGTTCTCGCAGAGAACAGGCCACGAGCTTACTGCAAGAAAGCAGGGCTCATCCATCGCAGTTACAGCGCTCGGAAGATCGGTTCACGGAGCATATCCTGAAACGGGACTGAATGCGGTAAGCGTGATGATGGAGTTCCTTGGAGAGATTGCTTTTGCATGCGAGGAGCTTAACGACTTCATTGCTTTCTATAACGAGCATATCGGCTACGATGTTAACGGCAGAGACTGCGGCATAGGGCTTTGTGACGAGCCATCCGGTCCTCTGAAGTTCAATGTTGGAATCTGTGAGTTCACTGAGGAGATGGCGTCGCTTACAGTCAATGTAAGGGTGCCGGTTACTCACGAGAATGACGAGGTATATGCGGGCCTTGAGAAGTGCCTTGAGGGAACAGGAATCGGAATCGTAAAGAAGCAGTCCGAGGCAGGAATTCATCTCGATACAAGCCATCCGATGGTCGGCAGGCTCATGGAGGCTTATCATGAGGTTACAGGCGATGTCCAGAGCGGTCCGATAGTAAGCCCGG
The DNA here is from genome assembly GCA_946006945.1 of uncultured Clostridia bacterium. Classification (GTDB taxonomy): domain Bacteria; phylum Bacillota; class Clostridia; order Peptostreptococcales; family Anaerovoracaceae; genus Crickella. Next base: position 17,512 of record CAMFZN010000006.1, read on the forward strand.
GCGGAACATATGCTAAAGCAATAAACAACACGCTTGCCTTCGGACCGACTTTCCCGGGTGAAGAGGATTCGATCCATCAGCCGAACGAGAGGGTGAGTCTTGAGTCATACCTTAAGAGCGCCGAGATCTATGCGAGGGCGATTGCCAAGGTGTGCTGCACCGAGGAATAAGGAGACCTAAGGAGAACAATTGATGAGAAGAAACCAGACACAGATGATTGTGAAGATTGCGCTCATGACGGCGATGTCGCTTGTCCTGATGCTGCTCATAAGAATACCGTTTCCGCTTGCGCCGTTTCTTGTATACGACCCGGCGGACATTCCGATCTACATATGCACCTTTGCCTTCGGACCGGGCGCGGGACTTGCGATTACGTTTATCGTAAGCTTCCTTCAGGCTTTTGCACTTGGAGGCGACGGAATATACGGCTTTGTGATGCATTTTGTTGCAACAGGAATTGTTGCGGTAATGATAGGCTTCATGTATAAGAGAAATAAGACGAAGAAGACGGCTCTTAAGGCTCTCGGACTCGGAGTTATTGTGACAACACTTATCATGTGCGTTATGAATATTTTCGTAACATCGGCCTTCATGGGAGTTGAGAAGAGCGTTGTAATCGCAATGCTTCCTACTGCAATCATTCCTTTCAATCTGATCAAGTTCAGTATCAATGCGGCAGTTACCTTCGTTGTATATAAGAGAATTTCAGGATTCCTGCATAATGAGACAGTTTTCAGAAAGAAGAATTAGCATCAAAGGCGTTGATGAGATGAGAGAGCTCGGGCTTGAGCTTGCAGCTGCACTTGAGCCCGGAGATATCATTGCCATGGTCGGAAATCTCGGCACGGGCAAAACAACTCTCTCCAAATACATAGCAGAGGGCCTCGGAGTAACGGAAGCTCTGAGCAGCCCTACTTTTAATATTGTCAAGGAGTACAGATCGGGAAGGCTGCCGCTCTTTCATTTTGATGTCTACAGACTCTCATCGGGAGACGACCTTGTGGACATCGGAGCGGAGGATTATCTGTACGGAGACGGCGTATGCCTGATTGAATGGGCGGATATTGTAGCCGATATCCTTCCCGAGGAGACGATAGTAATAAGACTTGAATATGGTGAGAATGAAGGCGCAAGGGAGGTAACAATATGCTGATAGCAGCCTTTGAGACAACGGGTAGAAATGCATCCTGCGCCCTGATAGATGAAACGGGCAGGCTTATTGTCGAGAGGTCCGAGGAGAAGATGAACCATCTTAAGGACATTATCGTGCTTCTCGACCGCTGCTTCAAGATAGCAGGGGCTGCTCCGGGAGAGCTTACACATGCTGCTGCATCCGTAGGTCCGGGCTCATTCACAGGAATAAGAATCGGTGTGACTACAGCAAGGACAGTAGCGCAGGCGGCAGGAGCCAAGGCAATAGGAATAAGCTCTCTTGAGGGAATGGCTCTTGAGGCGTCAGACTGCGCCCGCGAAGCAGGCATTGAATACATAGTGCCTCTTATCAATGCGAGAAGAAATCAGACCTACAGCGCAGCATACAGGCTTACAGATGATGGCCTTAAGCTTGTGCTTAAGGACAGACAGTACATGATAGACGAGCTCCTTAATGAGGTCAAAGGACTTGGAGAACGAGTGCTTCTGACAGGAGACGGCGCTGATTCTTATCTGGCGGTGATAGAGGAGACTCTAAGCGATGGCTCATATGAGCTTGCGCCTGAGGAGGCAAGATATCCTTCGGCCGGAAGCATAGCAAGGCTTGCACTCTCAAGACTTGAGTCTGCGGGAGGCTACGAAGAGCTCCTTCCGGATTACATGAGACTTTCGGAGGCAGAGCAGAGGCTTAAGGAAGGAACGCTGAGCAAAAGAATAAGAGGTGAGCTGTAGCATGGAGCTTGTAATAAGAGACGCATCTGCCTGTGATGCCCATTCCATAGCAGAGCTTGAGAAGGAGACCTCGGCTCATCCATGGAGCGAGGACTCGATTATTCACGATATCACGGATAACGAGCGTGCCATCGTAATAGCAGCCTTCCTCGGGGACAGGCTCTCAGGATATGCGGATGTGTGGAGCATTGCAGGAGAAGGGCAGCTTAACAATATTGCGGTAACCGGCTCTGCAAGGGGAAGACACATCGGACAGAGGCTGATGGAGGAGCTTTTCCTGAGACTTAGAGAAGAGGGAGCGTCCGAGATGAGTCTCGAGGTCAGGGTCAGTAATACCCCTGCGAGGAGAATGTATGAGAAACTCGGCTTTGTGAACCTTGGAATCAGGCCGGGATATTATGAGGACAACGGAGAGGACGCTGTCATATACAGAAAGGATTTACAGCAGTGTTAGACGGAAAGCATATAACACTTGGAATAGAATCGAGCTGCGATGAGACTGCTGTCGGAATCGTGGCTGACGGAAGAGAGCTTCTTGCCAATGTGATAAGCTCTCAGATTGACATACACACAAAGTTCGGCGGAGTAGTGCCTGAGATTGCATCAAGAAAGCATCTTGAGAACATTAACAGGGTGATAGATGCGGCTCTTGGCGAGGCAGGAATAACCTTAGATCAGGTAGACCTTATCGGTGTTACGAAGGGGCCTGGACTTGTAGGAGCTCTCCTTGTCGGAGTAGCTGCGGCAAAGGCTCTGGCATGGACGAAGGGCATTCCGCTTGTGGGAGTAAATCACATGCATGGGCATATAGCATCAAATTACATCGAGCACAAGGAGCTTGAGCCTCCTTTCATGAGTCTTGTAGTGTCAGGCGGCCATACCAATATCATAATGGTTGACGATTACAACACCTGCAGGAAGCTTGGAAGCACAAGAGACGATGCTGCAGGAGAGGCTTTTGACAAGGTTGCGAGAGTAATAGGACTTGGCTACCCGGGCGGTCCTAAGGTAGACAGGGCTGCTAAGGAGGGTGACAGGGATGCCATTCCGTTCAAGAGAGTATATCTTGAGAAGGGAAGCTATGACTTCAGCTTCAGCGGTCTCAAGACTCAGGCTCTCAATTACATCAATACCGAAAGACAGGCCGGAAGACCGATCGATGTAAACAACATTGCAGCAAGCTTTCAGGAGGCTGTAGTTGAGGTGCTTGTCGACAAGGCGGTAGCAGCGGCTCTTGAGTATGGACAGAAGAGAATTGTAATGGCAGGCGGAGTTGCATCAAACTCCAGACTTCGCGAGCTCATTACAGAAAGGGCAGGTGCATGCGGAATAGAGATACTGAGACCTTCTCCTGTGCTCTGCACAGACAACGGAGTAATGATTGCATGCTCTGCATACTATGCGTACAGGAAGGGTGAGACATCCGATCTTACGCTTGATGCAGACCCTGCACTTGAGTTTTAGATGTAAATACATGGAGGAGACATGCTGATATTATCAGGAAGTAACATAAGCAAAAGCTATGGAATCGATCAGATAATCGAGGATGTGTCTTTTAGTGTGAACAAGGGAGACAGAATTGGAATTGTCGGGCCTAATGGCGCGGGCAAATCCACTCTGATGGGTATCATAGCCGGTCAGATAGAGCCGACGACAGGCAATGTGTACAAGAGATCCGAGTATTCGCTCGGCTACCTTACGCAGAACACGAGCTTCAGCTCGGACGGCACTGTCATAGGTGAGGCCGAGAAGAGCTTCAGCCATCTCGCTGAGATGGAAAGGGAGCTTGAGAGAATGCAGGAGCTGATATCTGACCACAGCAGACCAGATTTCGAAAGGAATCTTGATAGATACACCCATATGATCGAGGAATACGAGAATATGGGCGGATATACATACAAGTCGGAGCTTCGCGCGGTGCTTGCCGCAATGGGCTTCGGCGAGGAATACTACGACAAGAAGATCTCAATGCTGTCTGGCGGCGAGAGGACGAGGCTTGCGCTTTCATGCATGCTGCTTCAGAAGCCTGATATTCTGATGCTCGACGAGCCGACCAACCATCTCGATCTTGGAATGCTCGCGTGGCTTGAGAGCTATCTTCTGGGATTTGGCGGTACGATACTTGTTGTTTCGCATGACAGATTCTTCCTTGACAGAATTGTCAACAGGATTTTCGACATGCACGACATGACTCTTACTGCATACAAGGGCAACTACTCTGAGTATCTTGTGAAGAGAGAGGAGAGACTTGAGGCTCAGCTTAAGGAGTACGAGAAGCAGCAGAAGGAGATCGCGCGTCAGGAGGAGATCATCAGGCGCTTTAAGCAGCACAACACAGAGCATCTCGTAAAAAGGGCTCAGTCGAGGGAGAAGAGGCTCGCTCACATCAAGGTGCTTGAGAAGCCGAAGGGGCCCGAGGATAAGATGAAGCTGTCGTTCGGACAGGATTATAAGAGCGGAAACGACGTTATAATCGCCGAGGGCCTGACCAAAAGCTTTGGCGAAAGGAAGATTTTCAGCAATGTAAATCTGGATATCAAGAAGGGCGAGCGTGTATGCATAATAGGCGACAACGGCACGGGCAAAACAACTCTTCTCAAGATGCTGATCGGCGCCGAGCCGATAGATGACGGTTATCTGAAAATCGGCTATAATGTCGATTTCGGCTACTACGATCAGGGACAGCAGCTTCTCGATGACAATGAGACTGTCCTTGGCGAGATGAAGAATGCTTATCACCTGTATACCGACACTCAGATGAGGTCTATTCTTGGAAGGTTCCTGTTCAGGGGAGACGATGTGTTCAAGACTGTAGGAAACCTTTCGGGAGGAGAGAAGGCGAAGCTTTCCCTTCTGAAGCTGATGCTTGGCGGCTCAAACACTCTTGTTTTTGACGAGCCGACCAACCACCTGGACATTGATTCAAAGGAAGTAATTGAAGCAGCGATAAGCGAGTTCGAGGGAACTGTAATCATAGTATCCCATGACAGATACCTATTGTCGAAGCTGCCTGACAGGATTCTGGAGCTTACCAGGGACGGAATCGTGGAGTATAAGGGCAGGTTCGACTACTACCTGGAGAAGAAGGAGGCCATGAGGCGAGAATGCGAGGCGGCCGCGGGCGGGGATGGCGCGGGCCCGGGTGCCGGTGTGTCTGCGGGGCCGGGCGGCAGGAGAGCGGCCGGCGGGTCCGGAGCGGATGCGACGGACGGCTTGGCCGGTCAGGACAAGCCGCTTTCGAGCGAGGATGAGAGAAAGCTAAGGAAGCAGCAGGAGGCTGAGGAGAGAAGAACAAGGAGGCGAATCGAGGAGCTCGAGGAAAGAATATCTTCACTTGAGGAGATGATTGCAGCTTCTGAGGCGGCTCTTTGCAGTCCTGATAACATGGAACGAATCGAATTCCTTCACGAGGAGAGTGAGCGCCTTACGGGCTATCAGCAGGAGCTCGAGGAGGTATACGATGAATGGATGGAGCTTCAATAGATTGTGCTTAGTTTGTACTGGCTAACTGAGACAGATGAACAATGCATCTCAAATCTGCGACAGATTGTCTGCAATACGTGGAATTTTTAACGAATAAGTGTTTTTTGCATAAAAATATAAGCAAGGTATATGTATACTATAAAAACATATTGCTTGCCAAAATACTGTCAAAGAGAATATAATTAGTCAGTCAACTTTATTGAAAGGAGATTGAGTGAAATGGTTTTTGATAAGGTAAAGGCTCTGATAGTAGAGCAGCTTGATGTTGATGCTGACATCGTTACTCTGGATACTGACATTATGAAGGATCTCGAAGCAGACTCACTCGATGCTGTAGAGGTTATCCTCGGTGTTGAGGAAGAATTCGGGATTGAGATTCCTGACGAGGATGCAGAGGGCTTTGCAAAGGTCAGAGACATTGTAGAGTACGTTGAGAGCAAGATTGCTTAATTAACCTAAAGTCAGGAGAATAAGTATGAACTATCCAAAGATTTCAAAGGCAATTATCAGAAGGCTTCCGAAGTACAGAAGATACCTCGGACAGCTTAAGAGACAGGGCGTTGAGAAGATTTCATCTAATGAACTCAGCGAACTGATTGGATGCACCGCATCACAGATCAGACAGGATTTTAATACATTTGGAGAGTTCGGACAGCAGGGTTACGGGTACAGTGTAAACTACCTTTATGACGAGATAAACAAGATTCTCGGATTGGATAAGGAGTATAAGACAGTTATTGTAGGTGTCGGTAATCTCGGCCAGGCACTTACCAATTACACTTATTATTACAAGATCGGATTCAACATCATCGGGCTCTTCGATGTTAACCCGAAGATTATCGGTAACAAGATAAATGATGTTGTTGTCTCGGATTACAGTGATTTGGAAGCTTACGTAGAGAAGGAAGCTATTGATATCGGAATTATCACGGTAAACAGAGAGAACGCACAGGCTGTTGCAGACACTCTTGTTAAGGGAGGCGTTAAGGGAATCTGGAATTTCGCTCCAATTGATCTTAAGGTTCCTAAGCACGTTGCGCTGAATTCTGTGCACTTAAGTGACTCGCTTCATGAGCTCACTTACATGATATCGACAATGGAGCATGCCGGCAGGGAAGATAGAGACTAGACATAGTGCTGAGCCTGCAGCGACGAATATGATTAATATCATTATACGGAAGGTCCTGCCATACGGCGGGACTATTCTTATGGGCGTTTTATCAAGGAGTGTCCAAATGGCGGCATAAGAAAAATCCTGCCCGCAGGCAGGATTCCTCAATTCTAAATATTCATGCATAAATATTGTGTCTGTTATATCAAACTTATGCCTCTACAGGTGCGCCAACTGGGCAAGCTCCTGCGCAAGCTCCACAATCAATGCAAGCTGCCTCATCAATTACATAAGGTGAACCCTCAGTAATAGCTGAAACTGGGCAGCCGTCAGCGCAAGCGCCGCATGAAATGCAAGCATCAGTAATCTTGTAAGCCATTGGTGAATCCTCCTTCTTAAAAAGTTTTGCGCTATCAGTATAACACGAGTAATATAATAAATAAAAGATGATATTTTGTCATCAGTGTGAATTATGCTGTTTAACCAGCCGAGAGGTGATTATTATGGAAGTAATATCCTTTACGGGCAAAAGCGGAACAGGCAAGAGCTATCAGGCCACCAAGCTCTGCGTAAAGATGAATATAGATGCAATTATCGACGATGGACTCTTAATCTACAAGGGTCAGATTGTTGCGGGAACCTCCGCCAAGAAGTGCGAGACAAAGGCTGGTGCCGTCCGCACTGCAATATTCGATAAGGAGGAGAACCGCATTGCTGTAAAGAGCAAGCTTGAGGAGATTAAGCCTGATAGGATTATGATCCTTGGAACGTCTGACAAAATGGTCAGCTGGATAACGAAGGCTCTCGATCTTCCGTCACCGTCCGTTCGTCTGTACATTGAGGATGTGACGACTGAAGAGGAGCGTGAGAAGGCGAGGTACTCAAGAAATGTGCTTGGCGAGCACGTTGTTCCAGCTCCTATGGGCCAGCTTAAGAGGTCCTTCGCAGGCTATTTCATGAATCCTCTCAGGTATCTTATGAGCTTCGGGGACCAGGAGGCTAATCCTTCAGATGACGGAGATGAGTCGGAGCTTAAGAATGATAACTTAGGAAACGATGCAAAGAGCGGAAGCAGCTCAATGGACAGAACAGTGGTAAGGCCGCAGTTCATGTATCACGGCAAATACATCATTACAGATCAGGTTGTGAAGGATATTATTCGCATAGTATGCGAGTCGTTCAGCGACAGCCTTGTGCTTCTCGATCAGATGACCTCCGGCAAGGAATTCGCTCTCGGTGTAACATTGGATGTACGCGCCATCCTCGATGAAAGCACGGTTAACCACTGCCTTGCTCTTCAGATGGCCGTTCACAAAAACCTTGAGATGATGACGTCCTTCTCCATAAGCCGTGTCAACGTGAGAATCAAGGATATCGCATACAATATAAAAGAGCTTAACGAGCGCAGAAGCTGGAGGAAATAGAATCAGACAGCCTTTAGTGAATATAATTAGCAAATGAAAGGAAACAGACTGTAGCAATGCAAGTATATGAATACAGAATAGATCCTGAGTGCATCTGTCTTAAGGATATTTTCGAATGCGGGCAGACCTTCAGGTGGAGACCGGCGGAACTTGCGGGGGCGGATTCAGGTGATGATTCCGGAGCAAGCAGAACCTTCGGCAGGCCGGAATGCTATGAGGGCGCATGCGGAAGTTATTTTGCACGAATCACGCTTGATGGTGACAAGCTTACTGTTGAAGCGACCGGCGGCGATAGAGAATACTGGTTCAACTATCTGGACCTTGGGCGTGACTACGCAGCAGTAAAGAGCAGGCTTATCAAATGCGAGCCTGGGATCAGGCCGGCAACGGAGAGCGGTTATGGAATCAGAATCCTTAATCAGGATTTCTTTGAGATGCTGATTTCGTTCATAATATCTCAGAATAACAATATTCCCAGAATCAGAAAGTGCATCGAGGCTATCTGCAATGAATACGGCGAGCCGATTGAGGGGACGGGCTTAAACAGCTTTCCGACTCCGGAGGCTCTTGCTGCTGCCGATGTATGCAGACTTGGCGAGCTGAAGCTTGGATATAGATGTGAATACATCGTTGAATCCTCAAGGCGCTTTCTCGAGCAGGGTGCTCCTTCGAGCAAAAGCACTGCAGAACTGAAGAAGGAGCTTCTCGCATATCACGGTGTAGGCCCCAAGGTGGCCGACTGCATAATGCTTTTCGGTCTGGCCAGGGTCGATGCATTCCCGATAGATGTATGGGTCAAAAAGATTATGAACGACATGTATGGCTTCGATCTTAGCGATACCAAGGGCATGCATGCATTTGCTGCCGAGCGCTTCGGAGATATAGGCGGTCTGGCGCAGCAGTATCTCTTTCATTATTATAGAAATGTCAAGCCTCTGGAGTAATTCCGGAGGCTTTCCTCATCTTCACATAAAAAACTTATTCAGGCTGTTGACACCTCCTGCAGTGATGATTATACTATCAATTATGAAGTTAGCACTCAGATGAAACGAGTGCTAACAAACAAAAATTCATTAACAATTCTACGATTAACATAAGGAGGACGTTATGGCAATTGGAATCAGACCACTTGGTGCAAGAGTAGTTATCAAGAAGATGGAAGCTGTTGAGAAGACTGAGGGCGGACTCATTCTTTCAGGCTCGGCAAAGGAGAAGCCACAGCAGGCTGAGGTTCTTGCAGTAGGACCGGGAACTGAGGATGAGAAGATGGAGCTTAAGGTTGGAGATGTTGTTGTTTTCTCAAAGTACGGCGGCAACGAGCTTAAGTTCAAGGGTGAGGAGTATACAATCATCGCTCAGAGAGACATCCTTGCAGTCATTGAGGACTAATTGCAGCGAGAGATAAATATTTTGGACGAAGTAACACAGATATTCAGGAGGTATGGCAGAAATGGCTAAGGATTTACATTATGGTGAGGAATCAAGAAGAAAGCTCCTTGCAGGAGTTGACAAGCTTGCAGATACAGTAAAGATTACACTCGGACCTAAGGGAAGAAATGTTCTTATCGAGAAGTCCTTTGGTTCACCGCTGATTACTAACGATGGTGTTTCAATCGCAAGAGAAATCGAGCTCGAGGATCAGGTTGAGAACATGGGAGCTCAGCTCGTTAAGGAGGTTGCAACAAAGACTAACGATGTTGCCGGAGACGGAACTACAACAGCAACACTTCTTGCGCAGGCAATCGTAAGAGAGGGCTTCAAGAACGTTACTGCAGGTGCCAACCCAATGATTCTCAAGAGAGGAATGAGCGGTGCGGTTGATGCTGCTGTTGATTACTTAAGATCAAGCGCTGTTCAGGTTCAGGACAAGGAGAGTATTGCTCAGGTTGCATCAGTATCAGCTGCTGACGAGGAGATCGGAAGCCTGATTGCAGAGGCTATGGACAAGGTAGGCAAGGACGGAGTTATCACTGTTGAGGAGTCAAAGACTCTCGGAACGACTCTCGATGTAGTTGAGGGAATGCAGTTCGACAGAGGCTTCCTCTCACCATACATGGTTAACAATACAGATACAATGGAAGCAGTAATGGAGAATCCTTTCGTTCTTCTTACTGACAAGAAGATCAGCAACATTCAGGAAATCATTCCTCTTCTCGAGGGCATCATGAAGGCAGGAAGAAGCCTTCTCATCATCGCTGATGACGTTGACGGCGAGGCTCTTGGAACTCTCGTTGTAAACAAGCTCAGAGGAACACTCGATGTTGTCGCTGTTAAGGCTCCTGGCTTCGGTGACAGAAGAAAGGCAATGATGGAGGACATCGCAATCCTTACAGGCGGAACAGTTGTAAGCTCAGAGCTCGGATATGAGCTTTCAGAGACAACTGCTGACATGCTCGGTAAGGCTGGCACAATCAAGGTTAACAAGGACAGAACAGTTATTGTTAACGGTGCAGGAGACAAGAATGCAATCGATGCAAGAATCCAGATGATCAGAAATGAGATTGAGCTTACAACTTCAGAGTTCGACAGAGAGAAGCTTCAGGAGAGACTTGCCAAGCTTGCAGGAGGAGTTGCGGTAATCAATGCCGGAGCTGCTACTGAGACAGAGCTCAAGGAGAAGAAGCTCAGACTTGAGGACGCACTCAACGCAACAAGAGCTGCAGTTGAGGAAGGAATCGTTGCAGGAGGCGGTACTGCACTTCTCAGAGCAGTTGAGGCAGTAAAGGCTTATGCTGACAAGCAGGACGGCGACATGAGAACAGGCGCAAAGATTATCGAGAGAGCACTCGAGGAGCCTGTAAGACAGATTGCAGAGAACGCAGGTTTCGAGGGAAGCGTAATCGTATCAGAGGTTAAGAAGGCAGATAAGGCTTCAGTAGGCTTCAATGCAGCAACTGAGGAGTACGTTGACATGATCGAGGCAGGAATCGTGGACCCTGTTAAGGTTACAAGATCTGCACTTCAGAATGCAGCTTCAGTTGCAGGAATGCTTCTCACAACAGAGGCAGGAATCACTCAGATCAAGGAGGATGTACCTGCAGCACCTGTTAACCCCGGAATGGGCGGCATGATGTAATCAGCGCATAGAACTTCGTGCAAAACGACTGTCTGCATGAACCGAGGGCGTCCCGGCTGCTGCCGGAATCAGTCACAGCAGGACATGCGAAGCGCCGCAGAATATGGAATAATAGACTTAAACCCCTTTATAATAAAGGGGTTTTTGTGTTAAAATATTAGTCAACAATTTGACAGAAACGAATTTATTTAGCTGCATAGAAAGAGGTGTAAAATGGCTGTTGTATTAAAAGAACCATCAAGAACATTTAACGAGTACCTCCTTATTCCGGGATACTCAAGTGCCGAGGACAGACCTGAGAACGTAAGTCTTAAGACTCCTGTTACCAAGTTCAGAAAGGGCGAGGAGCCTGCAATCTCGATGAACATTCCGCTTTGCTCTGCAGTAATGCAGGCTGTATCCGACGACAAGATGGCAGTTGCCCTTGCAAAGGAGGGTGGAATTGCTTTCATTTACGGATCGCAGAGTATCGAGAGTCAGGCTGCGATGGTTAGAAGGGCTAAGAGACATAAGGCAGGATTCGTGCCAAGTGACTCAAACCTCAGACCTGATCAGACTCTTGCAGATGTTATCGCTCTCAAGAAGGAGACAGGGCATTCTACAATCGCAATTACAGATGACGGTACATCAGAGGGAAAGATTCTCGGTATCGTAACCTCCAAGGATTACAGAGTGTCAAGAATGGATCCTTCAACACCTATTAATGAGTTTATGACACCTTTTGACAAGATGGTATACGGCAAGGAGGGAATCTCCCTGAGCGAGGCCAATGATATCATCTGGGACAACAAAGTTAATCAGCTTCCAATCATAGATGACAACCAGAGACTTACTTCATTCGTATTCCGTAAGGATTACGAGGAGCATAAGGACAATCCTAACGAGCTTCTCGATTCTCACAAGAGATATATCGTAGGAGCAGGAATCAATACAAGAGACTACAAGGAGAGAGTGCCTGCGCTTATTGAGGCAGGAGTGGACATTCTGACAATCGACTCATCAGAGGGTTATTCAGAGTGGCAGTCACTCACCCTCGACTGGATCAGAGAGAACTACGGCGACAGCGTTAAGGTAGGTGCCGGCAACGTTGTAGACGAGGAGGGCTTCAGATTCCTTGCAGATGCAGGTGCTGATTTCGTAAAGGTTGGAATAGGCGGAGGTTCAATCTGCATCACAAGAGAGCAGAAGGGTATCGGAAGAGGTCAGGCTTCGGCAGTAATCGATGTTGCAGAGGCAAGAGACAGATATTTCAAGGAGACAGGGGTATATGTTCCTATCTGCTCGGACGGCGGTACTGTTTACGACTACCACATGACACTTGCTCTCGCTATGGGCGCAGACTTCATCATGCTTGGACGTTATTTTGCCCGCTTCGATGAGGCTCCTTCGGCTAAGCTGATGGTTAACGGCAATTACGTTAAGGAATACTGGGGTGAGGGCTCGGCAAGAGCAAGAAACTGGCAGAGATACGACCTCGGCGGAGATGCGAAGCTCAAGTTTGAGGAGGGTGTTGACTCATACGTTCCTTATGCCGGCTCGCTTCATGACAACGTTGCTCTTTCTCTCAGCAAGGTTAAGTCAACAATGTGTAACTGCGGTGCACTTTCAATTCCTGAGCTTCAGAAGAAGGCTAAGCTCACTCTCGTATCGGCAGTAAGTATCGTTGAGGGCGGAGCGCACGACGTAATCCTCAAGGAGCACTCGAACCACATTTAAGGTGATAAGCAGCTATTTGGTATAACTACAGGAGATAAGACATGCAGAACAGAATTCTCATTATAGATTTCGGCGGTCAGTATAATCAGCTGATTGCAAGACGTGTCCGTGAGTGCGGTGTATATTCAGAGGTTAAGGGTTTTGAGAGCATCACTCTTGATGATGTAAAGGCTTTCGACCCTAAGGGTATCATCTTCACCGGCGGACCTCAGAGCGCATACGGTGACGGCGCTCCATCAATCGACAGCGGTATTTTCGAGCTGGGCATTCCTATTCTCGGAATCTGCTACGGTATGCAGTTCATGGCTTACAAGCTTGGCGGCAAGGTTTCGACAGCTCCTACAAGCGAGTATGGAAGAACTGAGGTTACAGTGGACAACAAGGACGGCGTTCTAAGAAATGCTGACGATACAACAGTTGTATGGATGAGCCATACAGACTACGTAAGCGAGACTCCTGAGGGCTTCACAGTAACATGTCACACTAAGGACTGCCCAATCGCTGGAATGGAGAACATCGAGAAGGGAATGTATGCTGTACAGTTCCACCCTGAGGTTAACCACACTCTCCAGGGATTCGATATGATCAGGAGCTTCGTTCTTGACGCATGCAAGTGCGATCAGGACTGGCAGATGGCTGCTTTTGCAGAGGAGCAGATTGCGAAGATCAGAGAGAAGGTTGGAGACGGCAAGGTTCTCTGTGCACTTTCCGGCGGAGTTGACTCATCAGTTGCAGCAGTTCTTCTTTCGAAGGCTGTCGGCAAGCAGCTCACCTGCGTATTCGTTGACCACGGTCTTCTGAGAAAGAACGAGGCTGAAGAGGTTGCTGCCGTATTCGGTCCTGAGGGAGAGTACGACCTCAACTTCATCAAGGTTGACGCAAGAGAGAGATTCTACGAGAAGCTTAAGGGCGTTACCGAGCCTGAGGCAAAGCGTAAGATTATCGGCGAGGAGTTCATCAGAGTATTCGAGGAGGAGGCTAAGAAGATCGGCAAGGTCGACTACCTCGTTCAGGGAACAATCTATCCTGACGTTATCGAGTCAGGTCTCGGCAAGTCAGCAGTTATCAAGTCTCACCACAACGTTGGAGGACTTCCTGACTACGTTGACTTCAAGGAGATTATCGAGCCTCTGAGAAGCCTCTTTAAGGATGAGGTAAGAAAGACTGGTCTTGAGCTTGGAATTCCTGAGTATCTCGTATACAGACAGCCATTCCCTGGTCCGGGACTTGGAATCAGAATCATCGGCGAGGTTAACGCTGAGAAGGTAAGAATCGTTCAGGATGCTGATTACATCTATAGAGAAGAGGTAGCCAAGGCAGTCGCTGCTGGAGAGATGACTGCTCCTAACCAGTACTTCGCTGCTCTTACCAACATGAGATCGGTAGGAGTAATGGGAGACTTCCGTACCTATGACTATGCCGTAGCTCTGAGAGCGGTCGAGACCTCTGACTTCATGACTGCAGAGGCAGTGGACATTCCATGGAAGGTGCTTCAGACCTGCATGACAAGAATCATCAACGAGGTCGATGGAGTTAACAGAGTATTCTACGACCTGACGAGCAAACCACCTGGAACGATAGAGTTTGAGTAAAGACACAGAACCCGAAAGTGTTGAAATTTCAACACTTTCGGGTTCT
>CAMFZN010000007.1 GCA_946006945.1 uncultured Clostridia bacterium
ACTCACCTGTGAAGAGTGCTAATAATTTCTGTGAAGGATATGTGACGATAGAATCGTAACAAAAAATCGGGCCGTCAGGCCCGAAGTGTCTACAGTCCTAGCAGCCCCATAAAGAAGCTTACAAGCGGACTTATTATGTAATCAGTAATGTTAAATACAATAAGAATCATAAGTATTGGAGTACCGTAATTATATAGCTTCACATACCATGGCTTCTCGTCAAGCTTAAATATCTGTGTAATTATGCCGAATCCATCGAGCGGAGGAACAGGTATGAGGTTGAAAATCATCAGAACAAGATTAATCATTACAGCATACACCAGAATCAGATGCAGAATTCCCAGCAATGAACTTCCGGAAGCGAAATATGCTGAGGATGCCATCTTGGCTGCAAATGAGAGAATCACCGCAATCATCAGATTAACACTCACACCGGCAATAGACACAAGGAACTCATCTCTTCTTCTGTGCTTATAATACCTTGGGTCAATCATTACAGGCTTACCCCATCCGAAGCCAAACAGAATAAGACAGATGAAGCCGATAATATCGATATGCGCAAGAGGATTGATAGTAAGCCTTCCCTGCTGCTTTGGAGTAGGATCTCCAAGCGCATTCGACATCGCCGCATGTGCCGCCTCGTGAAAACAAAGTCCGACAATTATTCCCGGCAAAAGAATCAGCTTATTGAATATGTAATCCATATTAGTATTCCCAGCCCTTTCCAGGAGCCATGTACTCCTCAAGTCTGCATTCATATGCCTTCATGGCATCATCATAGAATGCGGGCTCAGAATCTGAGTCCCCAAGCAGACTTGACATATACCATTTCATAAATGGCGGGTTCAGGATGAAAAGAGGTCCTGTCGTATAAGTAGCAATAAAGTTCTTATAGTGTATTCCCTCTTCCTTGACATCCTTGTTTATACCCCATCCGAGGCAGGTTCTGGCAAAAGGATATTTCTCAAACGCCGAGCCTCGCGAGAACCCGAAAAGACTCTTATATCCGACAATTCGAATTGTATCAACGCCCTCTGCATCAAAATCACCTACGTAGAGGCAGTTATACCTTACACGAGCCCTTCTCTCTGATACAAAATCGAACAGGCCAAGACCTTCCGTAACAGTCTTTCCCTCCTCAATTATCTCATTACCGAAGATTTCAAGAGCATTGCCTGTGATAAGGAAGTTCATTCCTTCTTCAATTCTTTCTCTGATTCTGTCTCTATGAGGCATCAGCTTGTCTATTATCAGCTTCTGTGCATCCTCAGTCATGGTACCCAAGTATACCATATCTACATTCTCTGTCAGAAACAGCGGCTCATCGGTATATGAGGTTTCAATAAACTCTGCATCCGAAAGGGATTCCTTTAGATACTTCATATTGGCAAGCTCTCCGTAAAGATTGCTAAGCTCCGGAAACAAAACTTCTATTCTCAGCATTCCGACACCTCCGATTTGGCAAGCATGTTACACCTGATCTCTGACGCAATGCTTTCGGCAAGGCTTATCGAATCAGTTCCATAGAGGAAATATACATCTGTTCCGGGGCTAAGTTTAAGAAGCTTTGGAATATCCTTCTCATTTCTTGTGCATCTGATTCTGTCCTTATCTACACCGGCAAGCTCAAGTCTAAGAACATAGTCGAGACCTCTGTCTCCTGCAACTATTATTCTCTCAAAGCTCTCATCAGCTAAGAATTCGAAATCACAGTCATACAGCCAGCATGTATTCTCAGACCAGTGTTTGGTATCACCAAGACAGCTCATCATGAGAATGATCTCCTTTCGGCCACTTTTTGACGAGATGTAATCAAATACTCTTGAAGCTGCGAGGGCATTTTTGTCCTTGGAAAGCTGCATGCTGAGAGTATAGTCTCCAATCCTCTGCTCATTGAATCTGGTCTTAACAATACTGATATTAGAAAGCAGCTCGCTTACACGCTCTTTGCTGTATCCCATCTCTCTCATAACAGCAGTAACCGCAACAATATTATATATATTGAAAACAGATTCATTAATGAGACGATAGCTCTCCTCACTTCCGTCTTTGTCTCTTATCTGCATCGTCATGTCCATCAGATTAACATCATGACCCTCATAGTCGCAATTAGGTGAGCTGAATCCACATTCAGGGCAATGCGCTTTGCCAATGTGATGATATCTTACTGTATCAAACACAAGCTTTGATGTGCATCTTGGGCATACCTGCATGTCATTAATAAGATTGATACATCTGTCAGTATCCGTATCCATTCTGTCAATTCCGAAGTACACCCTATCATTGGATGGTGCAACAGAACATGCTATAAGATCATCCCCGTTGATTACAAGTCTTGTCTCCTTTGGCATCTCCTCGGTAAGAATTCTTGCAATAAAGCCGGGATGAGCATTTCTCATAATTGAATCTCTTGTAAGATTGTTGATAAGCATAAGCTCCGGTCTTACATATGGAAACACCAGACCGGCGGATCTCTCATCTATCTCAAGAACAGCAGAATCAAACCTGGATCTGTTAAAGAGTGTTACCCCCTTCATTAGAATTGTTGATATTCCTGTTCTGATGTTGCTGCCCTCTCTGTTAGAAAGAACCCTGATTCCATCGGCAGCAAGAGCATCTGTAAGCAGATTGGTAACAGTTGTCTTACCATTAGTTCCTGTTATTCCGATAATATGCTTTGGTTTTGCGATGTATTTAAGGAAATCCGGGCATATCTTCAATGCAACAGTACCCGGGAAATCCGTACCGTTATGACCTGTAAGCTTAAGTGCAATGACTGACAGCTTAGACATCCATAACGCTATATAAAATCTAAACATATATTCACCTTCGTACACTTATAGTATTTCAGAAAGAAGTCTTGATATTCTTTCCATCATCTTGTTGTATACACCCCTGCTTTCTCTCTCAGCGAATGTATACTCCCTCGACTTGAGTATGTCCTTCTCGAACTGTTCCTCCATCTTCCGTGCAAAATCCTTATCATAGATAAAAGCATTTGTCTCAAAATTGAGCTTAAAGCTTCTAATATCGAAGTTTGCCGAGCCTACAGTTGAAACCTCCCCGTCAACCACCATTGTCTTTGCATGAAGAAAGCCGTTCTCATATATATATACCCTTGCACCTGCTTCCATAAGAATGGATGCGTTATAAAGTGTCGTATGATATACGAAAGGATGATCCGGCATGCATGGTATCATGATTCTTACATCAACACCTGACTGGGCAGCCATCTCAAGAGAGTCAATCACCGAAAGATCCGGGACCAGATACGGAGTCTGAATGTAGATGCTTTTCTCAGCGCAGGATATCATTTTCATGAACGCACGTTTAATCTGCTCCTTAAGCTCGTCAGGTCCGCTTGATACTATCTGTCCCGGTATTGCATTCTCATAGTCGCGCTCAGGATTATCAATTGTAATCAGCTCTGAAAGGTCAGTTGTATCGTCATATGCGTATCTCCAGTCGATAAAGAACCTTGATACGAGATCAAATACAAGATTGCCTTCTATTCTAAGATGCTCGTCTCTCCAGTATCCGAATTTTCTCTTGAAGCCAAGATATTCTCTTGCTATGTTGAAGCCTCCGATATACCCCACAGTATCATCTATTGTTACGATTTTTCGGTGGTTTCTATAATTAAATCTCAGGAACATATGTCTGATTCTAGGCTCGAAATAGAATGCATACTTGCCGCCGGCAGCCTTGAAATCCTTAAGCTTGTGGCGTGTTATCTGTTTGCTTCCCATCGCATCCATGAGAAGCCTTACCTCAACACCCTCTTTTGCCTTGGCAGTTAGCGTATCTATCAGTTTTCTTCCTACGAAATCATCCTTTACGATGAAGTAGCATACATTAACGCTGCTTTTTGCATTCTCGATGTCCCTAATGAGCTTCTCAAACATCTCCTTTCCGTCACAGATAAGATCGATGCTCCTGCTTCCGAGCAGAAGTGAATCCGCATATTGAAGATTAAGGAGAATCATGTTTTTCCATCGGTTTGTTATCTCATTTGAGTAATGGACAAACCCATGTCTTATCTGCTCCTTCTGAATATCCAGCACGAAGTGTTTCATCATCGTTTCATTCTCAGACATTTTTGAAACCTTAAGCCTCGAAATGTGCTGTGAGAATACCAGATAAAGAACCAATCCTACTATCGGCAGAAGGTTAAGGAGCATTATCCATGCAAGTGTGGCAGTCGGTGTTTTTTTGTCAAAAAATATGATAAATAGTGAAATGACGAAATCCATGAAATAAATGAATGCCATCACACCCGATACTGTTATGTGATCAAATAAGCCTGTTACCATTTCGTTTCCTCACATAATAATGCACTTTACTTATTCAGTAATCACTCCATCAAGGCTGAATGTCTTTGCATCAGTTATTCTTACCTTCACAGCCTTTCCTATCATCTCTTCATCAAGCGGTGCCTCTGAGGTAAAGTTAACCAGCTTGAAGTCATCTGTTCTGCCGGATAGAGCCTTGTCGTTGTTTCTGCTGATGCCTTCAACAAGGACTTCAACCTCACGGCCGACATATGCCTGATTCTTCTCCAGAGATATTTCATTAATTGCATCAACAAGTCTGTCGAATCTTTCATGCTGAAGTCTCTCAGGAATCTGATCCTCGAATTCAGCAGCAGGAGTTCCCTCTCTTGGGGAATAGATGAAAGTGAAGGCAGAGTCATATCTTACCTCCTTTACAAGACTTAACGTATCTTCAAAGTCCTCATCAGTCTCTCCCGGGAAGCCAACAATAATATCTGTAGAAATTGTTATATCCGGGGATACCTCCCTGAGCTTAGCAACCTTCTCGAGATACTGAGCTCTTGTGTAGTGTCTGTTCATCCTCTTGAGAAGCGAATCACTTCCGGCCTGAACCGGAAGATGAATGTTATTACAAAGACTGCTGCAGGTTCTGTAGCAGTCAATAAGCTCGTCACTTATGTCTTTAGGATGAGAAGTCATGAATCTTATTCTCTCGATTCCTTCGATTTCATCAACAGCCTTGATAAGATCTGCGAATCTGTTTCCCTCACTGTCCCTGAAAGAATTGACATTCTGACCAAGAAGCATAACCTCTTTGACTCCATCCTCAGCAAGTCTCCTGATTTCACACACAACATCCTTAAGCGACCTGCTCTTCTCTCTTCCTCTTGTGTAAGGAACTATGCAGTATGTACAGAAGTTGTTGCAGCCATATGTAATGTTGACAAGAGCCTTGTGTCTGAACATTCTCTTGGATTCTATAACCTCCGGAATATCAGGGCTGTTATCAATGATAGAAATCTGCTTTCGTCCTGTCCTTATTCTCTCACTTAGAAGCTTTGGGAACTCACCTATGGTCTGAGTACCGAAAAGAATATCAACCCATGAGAAGCTTTCCTTTATCTTCTCAATGATTCTAGGCTGCTGAGGCATGCATCCGCATACGCACATGATAAAATCCTTGTTCGTCTTCTTGTACTTCTTGAACTGACCGAGAGAGCCGAAAAATCTTTTGTCTGCGTTTTCTCTTATGCTGCAGGTATTCATTACTACAACATCAGCCTTTGAGCTGTCAGGTGTATGCTCATAGCCCATTGCCTCAAGAAGTCCGGCAATGTTCTCCGAGTCATGCTCGTTCATCTGACAGCCGTAAGTGATAATATGATAACTTGGCATTACTTCTTCTCTTCCTTCTGTTCTCTTCCCATTAACTGTTTCATGGCGTCAACAGGAGTTATTCTTCCCTCCAGCATCTCTGAGGTAACAACGATAATCGGACATTCAATCTCATGCTTCTCAGCAAGCTCCCTTGCTGCAGAGGTTGTATAATATCCCTCAACAACCGAGCCTACTCTCTCTATCGCCTCGTCAATGCTAAGACCTTCTCCAATCATTCTTCCGAACCGTCTGTTCCTTGAAAGATCGGAATCACACGTAACCATAAGATCTCCAATACCAGATAGTCCGGCAAAAGTAGTCTGCTCTGCACCGATGGCTACACCAAGCTTCGACAGCTCGTGAATAGCCCTTGTCATCAGAGCGGCCTTCGCATTAACTCCGAATCCCATTCCGTCTGAAATACCTGTTGCAATCGCGTAGACATTCTTTATTGCTCCGCCGATTTCAACACCTGTTACATCATAATCTGAATACACTCTAAGTTTTTCGTTTGAGAATGTATCCTGAACAAGAAGTGCAGACTCCTTGTCATCTGATGCCGCAACAAGACTTGCAGGATAATTCTTCACAAGCTCCTCTGCATGTGATGGACCCGAAAGAACAACATATCTTCTGCCTGGGAGAACCTCAGCTGCTACCTCAGACATTCTTAACAGAGATCCTCTTTCAATACCCTTGGCGAGATTAACAACCAAGGTATCTTCTGAGATGTGCTCAGCTGCACTTTCTGCAACATCTCTGAACTGCTGAGCAGGCACAGCAAATACAACAATATCCTTATCCTCACAGGCATCGGAAAGGCAGTCTGTGAATACTATCCTATCAGAAAGGATTGCGCCGGGAAGATATCTGTCATTTATTCCGGTCTCTCTGATTGTGTTAATCAGCTCAGTATTTCTTCCATAAAGTGTAACCTGATGTCCGTTGTGAGAAAGAATATTAGCCATTGCAGAACCAAAGCTTCCGCTTCCGAT
Organism: uncultured Clostridia bacterium; assembly: GCA_946006945.1. GTDB lineage: Bacteria > Bacillota > Clostridia > Peptostreptococcales > Anaerovoracaceae > Crickella. The sequence continues at coordinate 6,647 of CAMFZN010000007.1, forward strand.
TACACCTATTCTCTTTACCTCAGACTCATCAAGCTCAGGTATTGCCACTGATTCGAAATAATCTATTCCGTCATCACGCCTGGGACAGGATTCATCGGCATCCTCACCAGTCTGTGCAGTCGCTTCAGACTCCGATGCTTCATCAGCAGTTGGATCATAGAAAACCTTGTCAAGCTTCTCCTTGATATTGAACTTTCCTGCAAGCGAGAAATCCGGTTCCTCTCCCTTCATTAGTCTCTTTATGTTAGGAATATGATTGTATATTACGAACAGCGCAACTGCGACAGCCACAGGAAGAAATTCCTTGGCATAGAACCATACAAGGAACGGATATGCAACAGCTGCAGTGATTGAACCGACAGACACCTTCTTGGAAGTTCCCGCAGCAATCAGAAATACGAATACTGTTACTGTTGCACTGAGCCAGTCGAGTGCAAAAGCACCACCAATACCAGAGGCTACACCCTTGCCTCCCTTGAACTTGTATAGTGCAGGAAAAACATGTCCAAGAATTACACCGACAAATGCAACCATTCCTCCGATTGCACCATGGCTTCCCCCAATACCAAATCCTATTCTTACAGCTACTATAGCCTTCAGAATATCACCTGCCAATGTAATAAGAGCAGGAACTCCGCCAAGAACCCTGAGAACATTAGTTGTTCCCGCGTTGCCGCTTCCTTCCTTTCTGATATCGACACCCATTAAGTTGCCTAGAATAATAGCAGGTGAAATATTGCCTAAGGCATAGGCAATAACAAAAATCAGTACCATCGATAGATAAACATTCATTATCTGTCACCCTTCTTCTCATTAAAAATAAACTTGATTGAAGTACCTTCGAAATCATATGCCTCTCTTATCTTGTTCTCAATATATCTTGAATATGAGAAATGCATGAGTTCTCTGTTATTGATATTGATTGAGAATAGAGGCGGCTGTACACCAATCTGTGCACCATAGTAAATCTTGAGTCTTTTGCCCTTATCCTGAGGCGGCTGTCTCATCATTACAGCATCCTCAATGATATTGTTAAGCTTGCCTGTTGTTATTCTCTGAGATCTGTTCTCTTGAATTACGGCAGCCTTTCTGATTACATCGAAAACCCTCTGCTTGTTAAGTACCGAGATGAACAGGCATGGCGCGTATGAGGCAAAAAGCAGCTCAGCCTTAATCTGTCTCTCATAATCCCTCATTGTATTAGTCTCTTTCTCTATGAGGTCCCATTTATTTACGACTATCATAAGACCCTTGCCTGCCTCGTGAGCAATTCCGGCAATCTTCTTGTCCTGCTCTGTAAGGCCGTTCTCTGCATCTATCATTAGGATACAGACATCACATCTTTCTACTGCAGCAACTGCTCTTATTACAGAGTACTTCTCGATATTGTCGTGAACCTTGCTCTTTTTTCTTAGGCCGGCAGTATCGATAAGAGTGTACTTGTTATCCTCGAACTCAAATGGAGTATCGATTGAATCTCTTGTTGTTCCTGCAATAGGTGAAACGATTACTCTCTTCTCACCTGTAAGACAGTTGACGAGTGATGACTTTCCCACGTTTGGCTTACCGATAATAGCGATTTTTGTGGTCTCCTCATCGTCATCTGTCTTGTCCGAAGGAAAGCTCTCCACGATTCTGTCCAGAAGGTCTCCAAGGTTAAGCATGTTAACTGAGCTTATTCCAATAGGTTCTCCAAATCCAAGCTCATAGAAGTCATAGATGTCCTCATAAAGTCTTGACGGAACATCTATCTTGTTAACTACAAGTATTACCTCCTTGCCCGTTCTTCTGAGCATGGTTGCTACTTCTCTGTCTGCAGTGGTCAGGCCTTCCTTGCCGTCAACCATGAATACAATTACATCTGCCATGTCCATGGCCATAACAGCCTGGTCTCTCATCTGAGCATGAATTGTATCATCTGTATTGACCTCAATACCTCCGGTATCTATGATAGCGAATTCCTTAGAATTCCACTCAGTTTCAGCATAGATTCTATCCCTGGTTACACCAGGAACATCCTCAACGATTGCTCTTCTTTCTCCTATTATTCTGTTGAAAAACGTAGACTTGCCTACATTCGGCCTACCTACAATTGCAAGTATTGGCTTACTCATCAAAAATACCTCCTGCGAACTGCTTTGCGTCGAACTCAAGTAGATCGTCGATTCCCTCTCCCATTCCGATGAACTTGATTGGAAGATCGAATTCATCAGCTATGGTTATTGAGATTCCTCCTCTTGCTGTACCGTCAAGCTTGGTAAGAATAATTCCGGTTACATCGGTGATTTCCGAGAATTCCTTAGCCTGGCTAACAGCGTTTTTGCCCGTAGTGGAATCCAGCACAAGAATGTTCTCCCTGTGAGCTTCCGGGAACTCTCTTGAGATGATGTTGCTCATCTTCTCAAGCTCCTTCATAAGATTTCCCTTGTTCTGAAGTCTTCCTGCTGTATCACAGATAAGCACATCAGTTCCGTTGGCTTTTGCAGACTGAACTGCATCATAGATTACTGCGGCAGGATCCGTTCCTTCCTCATGTCTTATTACTCTGACACCGGATCTTTCACCCCATGTAACAAGCTGGTCTGCTGCCGCTGCTCTGAATGTATCTGCAGCTGCAAGCATAACTGTCTTTCCCTGAGCCTTTAGCTTAGCTGCGAGCTTGCCGATTGATGTTGTTTTGCCCGAGCCGTTTACACCTATCATCAGAATTACTAGCGGAGTATCGCTGCACAGCTTGTTTCGCTCACCTTTGTCCATGAGCTTCTCTATGACAAGTGCAAGCTCCTCCTTTATTCTTTCAGGCCTTGTTATGTATCTCTTGTTGATGATCTCCTTAAGAGCAGTCATAATCTTGTCTGAGGTCTCTATTCCTATATCAGACATTACAAGTGACTCCTCAAGCTCCTCCATGAAATTCTCATCGAGAGTCGGATTGTCTGCTATCACATTTGTAATGCTTTCAACAAATCTTCTGAAAGTCGATTTCTTATCAAATAATCCCATTTCTGTACCTTTCGTTAACTGGTGTACTGTTCTGTATCTATATCTTCACCCATCTTAAGTGAAAGAAGCTTGGATATTCCCTGCTCCGGCATTGTAACACCATAAAGAACATCCGCATGCTCCATCGTAGCCTTCTGGTGAGTGATAAGTGCGAACTGAACCTCACTGAAATTGCGAAGATGTCTTGAGAATCTCTCAATATTCACCTCATCTAGCGCTGCCTCAACCTCATCAAGAATGCAGAACGGTGTTGGTTTAGCCTTTAGGACTGCAAACATCAGTGCAATTGCGGTGAGTGTCTTTTCGCCACCTGACAGGAGATTGATGTTCTTTAGCTTTTTGCCCGGAGGCTGAGCAGTAATCTCAATGCCTGACTCAAGAGGATTATTCTCATCCTCTAGATAAAGCTCCGCATGACCGCCTCCGAAAAGCTCTCTGAAAGAAACCTCGAAATTGGTCACAACCTCGTCAAAGGTCTCCTTGAACCTCTTTCTGATAGTGTTGTCCATGCTTCTGATAATATCCTCAAGCTCCTTCATCGCCTTAGTTGTGTCGGCTTCCTGTTCAGACATAAACTTGTATCTTTTGCTTACCTGCCTGTACTCCTCAATCGAGCTGATATTGACATCACCAAGCTCTGCCATTCTCAGCTTGATATCTCTAAGCTCTCTATTGCCTGAGGTAATGGCAAAATTCTCGTCACGCATATCACGCGCCTCGGCATAAGAAACCTCGAACTCATCCCACAGCTTATCCTTCTGCGTTTCAAGCAGTGTTTCGTTCTTCGTATTCTTTAGCTCCAGCTTGTACTTTTCGTCCGAGAGTGTTTCCATTCTCTCCTGATTCTTTCTTACCTCTGTTCTCATGGTCTCATAGGATGCCCTTGCATCCTCTGCAGCCTGATTAAGGTTATCAATATCAGACTCAAGCGCTTTCTTCTCTTCTCTCAGAAGCGCCTCCTTCTCTCCTGATTCCTGGCCGGAATCAGTAAGAAGAATTCTTGCATCAGAAAGCTCTCTTCTTTCTTCTTCATCAGTGTTAATTGAATCCTCGAGCTCTGTTATCACATCTCTAACTCTTTCAATAAGCTCGTTCTGAGAAAGAATTTTTGTATCATGCTCTCCAAGCTTAACCTTGTGCTGAACTATACGCTCACTGTCTTCCTCGATTATCGAAGAATACTTATCAGCCTCGGCAAGAAGACTCTCCATTGAGCTTTCTATCTGCTCGATTTCTCTGTCAGCCTCTTCTCCTGCCCTTTCATATCCGGCAATCATCTCGGCTGCACGTCTTGAATCATCCTCTATACTGTTAATCTCGTCCTGGAATCTCTCGTCAGCCTTATCTGCTGCTTTTGCAAGCTCCTTCTCATGCTCAATATCTGTCTTAAGCACATTGTAATCAACCACGAGACTCTGATAGGTGCTGTTAAGCTCCTCTCTATCCCTTTTGAGCTTCTGAATTGATAAGAATCTGCTTTCTCTTTCTGACTTAAGCTCCTCTATCTCATTCTCAAGCTCAGATATTCTGTTATTCAGACTTTGAATCTCCTTCTTTCTTTCAAGGAGGTTTGCTGTTCTGTTGGCATATCTTCCGCCCGTTATCGCACCGCCTGAGTTTATTATCTCTCCATCAAGAGTAACTATTCTAGCGCCGCCTGTTCTATACTTAGACAGTCTTACGGCATTCTCCATATTATCAGCAATTATTACCCTGCCAAGAAGATATTCTGAAATGTTTCTGTACTTCTCGTGAATTCCGATTACATCAGAAGCAATTGAAATAAATCCTGGTGCAGACGTTATCTCTGAGTCAAGACTCAGCTTGCCTCCCTTAATCGAATCAACAGGAAGGAAGGTAGCCCTTCCGGCCTTTGCTGATTTAAGGTATCTGATTGCCTCCTTCGCACTCTCATCATTTCTGCACACAATGTTCTGAAGGGCACCGCCGAGCGCAGTCTCAACTGCAGTCTCATAACCCTTAGGCACCTCAATAATATCTGATACAGTTCCGATAATGCCGCTGAAGGATCTGTTCATAAGAGCCCTGACAGATGAATTGTAGCCCTCATAATTGGCTTCCATCTCCTCAATGGTGTTCTTTCTTGCTGCAGCTCTGTGCATATCAGCTTTCCTTGACTCTATATCAGCACTTATTCCTGCAGCCTCTTCATTGAGCGAGGTGATTCTGCTTCCGATACTCTCGCCCTCACTGATTATTTCTTTGAGCCTCTGCTCCTTGCTTTCGTACTCAGCCTCAAGCTCTGACAGTCTCTGTCTGCTTCTTAGGTCTCTTTCTCCTCTGCCCTCATTCTCTAAGATGAGTGACTCCTTTCTGGAATTAAGAGTCTCCAGATAGCTTCTTAATGTCTTTGCCTCGGCAGCGCCGGAAATCTTCTTATTGGTAAGCTCTATTACTCGATCCTTTGATTTCTCGATCTGCTCCTCTATAATACCGGCCTTTCTGACATGCTCGTTATAGTTAAACACTGCCTCGCTGTGGAGTCTTCTCTCCTCCTCTCTTGCAGTGCCTATTTCCTTCTCTTTCTCCTCAAGCTCCCTGAAAGCTTCTCTTTCGCTTTCAAGCTTAGCATTGCTTTCATCAAGCCTTGCACCTAGTTTAATAAGCTGATTCTCTATGTTGGCAAGCTTCTCAGTATTTAACTGTCCTCTGCTGCTGATCAGATTAAGCTCTTCTATCTTGCTTAGGAGGGCAGCATTTGCTTCCTCGATTCCGGCAGAAAGCTCTGCTTCTTTCCTTCTAAGTCTCTCAAGCTCATCGTCTATCTCAATGCCCCTGGTCTTTACAGTCTCATATTCCTCTCTTAGATCGGAAAGCTGCTGTCTTCCGGCCTGAACATTTCTTTCGAGGGATTCAAGATTGTGAAGAATGATATTTACTCCGATATTCTTGTATCTGTCTCTAAGTACGATGAATTCTTCCGCCTTCTCTGATTCCTCTTTAAGACCGTCTATTCTTCCTTCTATTTCTGAGATGATATCTCTTACTCTCTCGAGATTCTCGTTAGCGGCCTTCAGCTTGTTCTCGGCATCATGCTTTCTGCTTTTGTACAGCACAACACCGGCAGCCTCCTCAAAGATTGCCCTTCTGTCGTCAGCCTTGTTGCTTACGATATCTGCTATTTTGCCCTGTCCGATAATGGAATATCCGTCAACTCCGATTCCGGTATCCATGAAGAGCTCCTTGATATCTCTCAGTCTGCACTGATTGCCGTTAATCAGATACTCGCTTTCACCTGAGCGATACATTCTTCTTGTAACCGCAACCTCATTGTATTCAATAGGAAGAAGCCCTGAGGAATTATCTATTACAAGAGTGACCTCTGCCATTCCCTTGGGCTTTCTTGTAGCTGTACCGGCAAAAATTACCTCCTGCATCTTGCCGCCTCGAAGCTGTTTCGGGCTCTGCTCTCCAAGAACCCACCTAAGCGCATCTGAAATATTGCTCTTTCCGCTTCCGTTAGGTCCGATAATGCAGGTGATTCCGTTGTTAAGCTCAATTGACACGGGATCAGCAAAGGACTTGAAGCCCTGCATCTCTATTCTCTTAAAGTACACCCTCTACCCCCTTGTCAATGGCATCGTGTGCGGCCTCCTGTTCTGCTCTCAGCTTGCTTCTGCCCTTACCTCGTCCGATAACGATTCCTCTTGAAGAAACCTCTACCTCAAACGATTTGTCATGAGCAGGGCCCTCTTCCTTAATGACCTCATATACTATTCTTACATCACTCTTAAAACGCGCCTGAAGAATCTCCTGAAGTTCTGATTTATAATCGGAATTAAGCTGACCCTTAACTGACATACGCACCTTATCTCCAAGAAGCCTGTTTACAACTCTTTCACATTCATAGAAGCCCCCGTCAATTACAATGGCACCAATAACTGCCTCAAGCGCATCAGCAAGTATTGATGACTTGTCTGCTCCGCCTCCCTGCAGCTCGCCCTTGCCAAGTCTTAAATGACGTCCCAGCCCTATCTGCCGTGCAACATCTGCAAGAGATTCCTCACAGACAACAGCAGATCGTCTTTTGCTAAGCACGCCCTCCTCAGAAGTTGACATTATCTTGAAGAGTTTATGTCCGATAATCGCATCGAGATATGCATCTCCCAGGAACTCCAGCCTCTCATTATTAAACTCGTAGCTCTTGCCTTTCTCTCTGGCATACGATGTATGTGTAAGTGCTGTCTCAAGCAGCTTGGGATTGCTGAAACGGTAATTCAGCTTATTCTCTAAATCTTTCATGTAGTGTTATTTCCTTAATCGGTGATTTTTAGACCGAAGATAGATTTCTTTCCAATCGCTTTCTCAATCTTTCCCGTAACATCATTCTCAACGTACGGAATAGCCTTCTTTACTGCGTAATATACTTCAAGTGCTTTGGAATTGCCATGCATCTTAAGCACAGCACCCTTTAGTCCCAGAATAGGTGCCGCACCCTCCTGTGAATAATCAAATTCATCCTTAAGTTCCTTAAGCTTATTGTATGAAAGGGCAGCACCAAGCTTGGCTCTTATCCCCTCTGTAAGCTTCTCCTTTACAGCCTTAAGAAGTGCAAGCGCCATTCCCTCAGAGCTCTTAAGAAATACATTGCCGCTGAAGCCGTCACACACAACAACATCACAGTCAGTATGTACAACATCTCTTCCCTCGATATTGCCTTCGAAGTTAAGATCTGAATCCTTAAGAAGGCTGAAGGCTTCCTTCCTGAGCTCATCGCCCTTGGCATCCTCTGCACCGACGTTCAGAAGTCTAACAGCAGGATTGGTCTTGCCCTTAACGCACTCAACAAAGATACTTCCCATAATTCCGTTCTGAAGAAGGTATTCAGGCTTCGAATCTACATTGGCACCGCAATCGAGAAGAAGTGTTGTATCATTCATACCAATCTTAGGGAAGAAAGCTGCTATTGCAGGTCTCTTTATTCCCTTTATTCTTCCGAGCAAAAGAAGTCCTCCTGAAAGAAGAGCTCCCGTAGAACCGGCAGATATGAAAGCATCCGCTGCCCCATCCTTCATAAGGGTCATTCCCTTCGATATAGTCGAATCCTTCTTCTTCTTTACTGCCATGGCAGGTGCCTCATCATTAGTAATAACCTCTGTACAGTTAATTACCTCGATGTTATCACCCTGCCAGCCCTCGTTCTCAAGGCATTCTCTTATTCTATCCTCAGGCCCGAGAATTGCAATTGTGTCATCTATCTCTCTTGCTGCAGCAACAGCACCCTTTACAATTTCAACCGGAGCGTAATCTCCGCCCATTCCATCAAGTAATATTCTCATATTTGTCTTACTCCTTAAATCTATAGAACAATACCTGTCTGACATATCATTATAACACAATAGCTTATCGATTGCGAAGCTGTCCGCACGCTGCATCTATATCCGCACCAAGCGTTCGTCTTACTGTTACGGCGATTCCTGCATTCTCAAGAGTCTTCTTAAACTGCATGATATTGCTGTTTACCGCAGCATTATATGAGCGCCCCTCCACCTTATTAAGCGGAATAAGGTTAACATGAGTCTGCCAGCCCTTAAGGTGTGAAGCAAGCTCATTTGCAGTCTGCACGCTGTCATTTACTCCGTCAATCATTGAATACTCAAAGGTTACGCGTCTTCCCGTCTTCTCTGCATAGCTTCTGCATGCAGAGATCAGCTCATCATATCCATACGCCCTTGCAACAGGCATTAACTGCTTTCGTCTCTCTTCATTTGAGGCATGGAGAGAAACCGCAAGGTTGACCTGAGGGAAGTCACGTCCAAAACGCTCTATCATAGGAACAATTCCACACGTGGATACGGTAATGTTTCTCATTCCGAGGCCGTATCCAAGCGGATTGTTGACAAGTCTGATAAACTCTGCAAGGTTGTCGTAGTTGTCGAAAGGTTCACCCATTCCCATTACAACAACATGTCCGATATCCTCACCTGTGATGTTTCTCATCTTAAGAATCTGGCCGAGCATCTCTCCTGCTGTAAGATTTCTCTCAAGGCCTGACATTGTCGATGCACAGAAAGAGCATCCCATTCTACAGCCAACCTGTGAGGATATGCATATGGAATTGCCGTAGCTGTATTTCATGAATACGGACTCTACTCTAGCACCGTCTGCGAACTCAAAGAGGCACTTTCTTGTTCCGTCAGTCTTAGACTGCTGCTCTACAATTACCTTTGGAAGGCCGATGTAATACTCCTCCTCAAGCTTTGCTCTAAGGGCAGCCGGAATATTCGACATGTCATCAAAGCTCTCTACGCCCTTAGACAGCCAGCCGAAAATCTGTCTTGCCCTGAATTCTTTTTGTCCAAAAGAACGAACAATCCCGGCTAAAATGTCGGGATTGGCGTTCAGAATGTTAGTCTTCTGCATTATTCTTTCCATGTTAAACTCTCTTAACACAGATACCTGTGTCATGTCCGTTAATATCGAACTTGTCAGCTACCTCAGTGTAGCTGATTGAATCTGCGAGTGTCTCCTCCTTGATGTAATCAGCTGAATTGTCTACAGCTGCCTTAATCTCATCGTCTGCCTCAAGGCTGATTGTAATTCTGTCCATCATCTCGAAGTCAGCCTGCTTACGGAGCTGCTGAATCTTGGAGATAACTTCTCTTACGTAGCCTGCCTCAATGAGCTCAGGTGTGAGAGTAGTATCGAGGATGGTAAATACGTTGTTCTCCATTCCTACAACGAAGCCTTCCTTCGCAGAGATTCTTACGTCGAGGTAATCCTCAGTAATCTCGTAATCCTCTCCTCCGATGTTCATTACAACCGGGCCTGCTGAAAGCTTAGCAATGAGCTCCTTAGCGTCAGCCTCTGAAAGAGCCTGTCCGAAGGCCTTTATGTTCTTGCCGAGCACAGGACCTGCAGCTCTGAAGTTTGGCTTGATTGTGAAGTTCATGAACTTGTCGAGGTCATTCTCGAATACAACCTTCTTAACGTTAAGCTCCTCAGTGATAAGGTCTGTGAGGTCTCCGATGATAGGCTCATACTTACCGTCAACAATCACCTCGCTAAGAGGCTGTCTTACCTTAAGCTTCTCCTGCTCTCTTGTTCCTCTTCCAAGGTTAACGAGAGTCTTTACAAGATCCATTCTCTCCTCTACGCTCTCATCGATAAGCTCAAGATCAGCCTCAGGATAGAAAGCAGTGTGAACAGTAGTCTCACCTGTAAGCTTAGTGTAAATCTCATCTGAAATGAACGGTGCAATCGGAGCAATCAGCTTAGCAACGCCGAGAAGAACCTCATATGTTGTAGCATATACAGACTTCTTATCCTCAGTCATGCCGTCAGCATAGAATCTTCTTCTCGCTCTTCTGATGTACCAGTTAGAAAGATCCTCTGTAATAAAGTCTGCGATTGCACGAACAGTTCTCATGTGATCGTACTGATCCATGCTCTCTGTAGCATCCTTCACAAGTCTGTTGTACTTCGAGATAATCCATCTGTCGAGCTCAGGTCTGTTCTCATATGGAACCTCAATCGCTGCAACATCGATATCATCGAGATTTGAATACAGAGTGAAGAAGTTGTATGTATTTCTAAGTGTTCCGAATACCTTGCTTACTACGTCCTTAACGCCGTCCTCGTCGAACTTTGTTGGAGTCCATGCAGGTGAAACGGATACGAGATACCATCTTAACGCATCTGCGCCGTACTTGTCGAGAAGCTCAAACGGCGATACTGTGTTGCCTCTTGACTTAGACATCTTCTTTCCTTCCTTATCAAGGATAAGGTCATTAACAAGAACATTCTTGTATGGAGCCTTGCCCATGATGAAGGTTGAAATAGCCATGAGTGAGTAGAACCAGCCTCTTGTCTGGTCGATTCCCTCGCAGATGAAGTCAGCAGGGAAGAGCTCCTCCTCAAAGCGGTCAGCGTTCTCAAACGGATAATGCCACTGTGCGAAAGGCATTGAGCCTGAGTCGAACCAGCAGTCCATTACATCAGGAATTCTGTGCATCTCCTTGCCGCACTCAGGGCATGTCATTGTCACATCATCAACGTAAGGTCTGTGAAGCTCAATTGTCTCATCGATATCCTGGTTGGCAAGCTCTACAAGCTCGGCTCTTGAGCCTACGCAGTGAAGATGGCCGCACTCACATCTCCAGATAGGAATTGGAGTACCCCAGTATCTTGATCTTGAGATAGCCCAGTCCTTAACATCAGCAATCCAGTTGCCGAATCTCTTCTCACCGATGTAATCAGGATACCAGTTAACTGTATTGTTATTAGCTACGAGCTGATCCTTAAGCTTGCTCATCTCTATGTACCATGACTTCTTAGCATAGTACACGAGAGGTGTGCCGCATCTCCAGCAGTGTGGATAGTTGTGCTCAAGCTTCTCTTTCCTGTAGATCTTGTTGTCCTGTGCAAGATACTTGATAATCTCGACATCAAGACCTTCCTCCATTACAAAGTGTCCCTTCCATGGAGTCTCTGTATAGCAGCCCTTGTCGTCAACAGGCTGAAGAACTGCGAGATTATATCTGCGTCCGCACTGATAGTCGTCCTCACCGAAGGCAGGAGCTGTATGAACGATACCTGTACCATCCTCAGTTGATACATAATCCATGCAGCATACAACGAAGGCATTCTTGCCCTTCTCAGGAACGCAGAAAGGCATGAGCTGCTCATACTCTATACCCTCGAGATCCTTACCCTTCATCTCCTCGACAATTTCGTACTCTTCCTTGCCAAAGGTCTTTGCTGCAAGATTCTTTGCAACATACAGGTAGTTACCCTCGTTATCGCCTGAAAGCATCTTAGCCTTAACGTAATCAATCTCCGGTCCTACAACGAGAGCTACATTCGAAGCAAGAGTCCATGGAGTTGTTGTCCATGCAAGGAAGTATTCGTTGTCTCTGTCCTTTCTCTTGAACTTGCAGGTAAGAGTATTAACCTTTACCATCTTGTAGCCCTGAGCTACCTCGTGTGAAGCAAGACCTGTTCCGCATCTTGGGCAGTATGGAAGAATCTTGTATCCCTCGTAGATGAGACCCTCATCGAAGAATCTCTTGAGAATCCACCATCCTGTCTCGATGAAGTTATTATCATAAGTGATGTAAGGGTTCTCCATGTCAGCCATGTATGCCATTCTCTCTGACATGTCAGTCCACATCTGAGTGTACTTGAATACGGACTCACGACATCTCTCATTGAACTCTTTGATTCCGTACTTCTCGATGTCCTGCTTGCCGGTCATGCCGAGTTCCTTCTCGACCTCAATCTCAACAGGAAGACCATGTGTATCCCAGCCTCCCTTTCTCTTAACCTGGAAGCCCTTCATAGTCTTATATCTGTTAATGGAGTCTTTAAGTGTTCTTGCCATTACATGGTGAATTCCCGGCCTGCCGTTAGCAGTAGGCGGTCCTTCGTAGAAAACAAAGCTTGGTGAATCTTCTCTCTCCTTAACGCAGAGATCGAGAAGATCAATGTCGTTCCAGTGCTGAACCTGTTCATTCTGATATTCAGCCACCGGCTTTTCTGAAAGTTTTTCAAACATTTTTACAACTCCTATTAGATTATTTCAAAATATCTTATGAATTTTATCATATTTCACAACTAATTAACAGCAGTATATTTAATCAAAATCTTCTGACTGTCAATTATTTCTTTATTATCCTGCTTTCTGACATACGAACCATCACTGAGCATCACTCTTCCCTTAACATTATCTCTGACATTCAGATACATTATTGCCCTTATCCTGTCTCTAAGCTTCGCAGAATATATGGGACACGCAAGCTCAACCCTTCTATGCATGTTTCTCTTCATAATGTCAGCTGATGAAATATACATTGTTTCTTCAACGCCGCTGCCAAAAATATATACTCTCGAGTGCTCGAGGAATCGTCCCACAAGATTGACAATTCTTACGTTCTCCGTGCAGTCCTTTATTCCCGGAAGCATGCAGCAGATACCTCTAACGAGGAGCGTGATTCTGCAGCCCCTCTGAGAAGCAAGCATAAGTTCCTCCATAATATCCTCGTCACCAAGAGAATTGCATTTGATGAATATTCTGCCGTCGCTGCCCTTTGAAGCTTCTCTCCTTATAAGCCCTGTTACAGTGTCTGCCAGCTGAACGGGAGATACTGCAATATGCTCATACTGTCTTAGTCTTCCGGCAAAAAGGTCCTTAAAGAAACGTTCAGCATCCCTTCCTATTCTATCATCACAGGTTATCAGGGATAAGTCCGTGTACTGTCTTGCGGATTTCTCATTATAATTGCCCGTTCCCAGCTGAGTGATATAATAATCTCTTCCATTGTCGTGAAGCTTCATCTGACACAGCTTGCAGTGGACCTTATAATCATCATTGACGTATTTCACTATGCATCCTGCTTTCTTAAGCTTCTCGACCCACTCTATATTTCTTGACTCATCGAATCGTGCACGAAGCTCGATCATGAGTTTTACTTTTTTGCCATTTGATGCAGCATTCATCAGATGCTCTGCGATAGATGAATTGCCCGCAAGACGGTATATCGTCATGCGGATTTCTCTGACTCTGTCATCGGCTGAAGCCTCCTCGAGAAGAGTAAGAAACGGATCCATTGAATCATATGGGTATGCAAGAAGCAGTTCCTCCCTTCTGAGCAGATCTATGATTCTTTCATTTCTCAGATTCATTATGTTGAATGGAGTAAACCTCCTGTACAGAAAAACCTCATCCGGGTCATTTATAATGCAACCTGTAAGAGCATCAACAAAATCAAATGAAGCTCTCTTCGTTACATAGACCTGCCAGTCTCTAAGCTTCAGGCTTTCAGTAAGAAATGACTGCACGAAAGCTCCGGGCTTTCTGTCAACCACCACCCGGTCAACCTCAGCCTTTTCTCTCATTCTGACAACCTTCTTCATGTCCTTAAGCAAGTCTCCGCTGTCCTCAACATCCACATCACTGTTTCTTGTTATCACCATTGTCATGACATCGGATGTAACGAAAGGCTCAAAGATATCGTTGAACCTGCCTTTAATAAGCGTTTCAAGGAGCATGTATCTAACCTCGCCCGAAGGCGAACTCTTTAATTCCAGAATCGGAGGAAGCTCCTTTGGAACACGTGCAATGCAGAACCTAGGTCCTGATTCTGTTTCTGTCATCCCGATAATATATGGAGCAGATTCAAGCTCTCCGGCAGGAAAAGTGCTGTCAAGTATCATCTCATGAAGAAGCGGCCTTACCTTCTCTTCGAAATAGTCATAGGCAGTCTTTCTCTCCTCAGGTGTAAGCATGTCGTATTCGAGCTTGATAAGTCCTGCAGAATCAAGTTCTCCCATAAGGTCAGAATATATCCTGTCCTTCCTCTCGAGCAGCTTTGAAGCCATGGAGTCTATTGCTTTAATCTGTTCTTCCATTGTCAGTCCGGAAAGTCTGTCAACCTTATCAGCATCTCCGGATGCTATGTCATTGATAAGCTCGCCTACTCTCACCATGTAGAACTCGTCAAGGTTCTTTGTGAAAATTGAAATATATCTTAAACGCTCAAGAAGAGGCACACTGCGATCGTCTGCCTCTTCAAGTATTCTCTCATTAAACCTGAGCCATGATATATCTCTGTTCTGTGTAAATCCTTCATGATATAAAGCTGACATGGTCTATCTCCTTGTTGTAAAAGCTGCCGCCGAACCGGAATAGACTGTCCGGTTAACTGCCTCCTCGAAATTGCTCAGCATTGCGTTAAGCACGACTACATCAAACTCATAGTCTCTGTCGCAGCCGTATGGAATGTACCATTCAGGCGTAGGAACATCAATATCCTGATAGTTGCTCGCAAGCCTTCTGCTTATTCCGAATGAATATGCATACGGCAGCACTCTGAAGAAATATCCGCTGTCCTTCTCGGCAATTCTCTCTACCTCTTCACCCTCTGTGTCCCTAATAAATTCGATAAAGCCCTGAACACCGCCAAGAAGATATGTAGCATTCTGCCCCATTGATCTGAAGCCGAACAGCATCAGAGGAGCCAGAATAAGGAAGAGAGCCGAGAGAACAACAATCTCATTGTCACCGCTTCTTCCGTCTACCTTAAATCTGAACAGATAGATGTACAGTATGGAAAACAACGCATACGCAGCAGACCAAAGCTTAAAGTACAGCTTGTTGCCGTTAACCTGCTTTCTGTGAATATTCATATATGCGATGCTTACTCTCGACAGGAGGAAGGTTAGTCCAAGTGCAAAAATGCAGGATACTATAAGTCCATCCTCAACATTCATGTATGTCTGTTTACTGTAGGAGTAATTCATCAGAGGAAGGCTGGCTGTAATCAGAAAGAATGCCAGTCTTATTACTCTGTTGCCGAGCTTCGATGCAGTGGTAAACGCTGCTCTTCCGCCTCTGAACACTCTCGCTGTCTTCCGCCTTGCCTGCGGAACGGCCTTTCTCAGCCTTTTGCCCGCAGCTTCCAGAGTTACAATATCCCCTTTCTTTGCAGTCTCCGGGAAGATTGCGTTAAAGAGAATTTTTGTTGCCTGATCCTCGTTGTCCGGATATCTCAGGAACTCGAATTCAAATTCACATCTTGATGTTTCTATAATCCTGAAGTATCCCCTCTCTCCCATGTGCAAAAGCTGGGCTGTAATATCCCTGTCGTCAACATAGCCGTCAACAAGATATCCTGTCTGGAGAGGATTCATATCTCTTGGAGGAAGCATCATCCGGTTCACTACGACTTCCTTCTCTCTGCCGAAAAGAATTCTCATTCCGATAAACAGAAGTATTCCGAAAATAAGAACCACAACAGAGAATGTCTTTGTCCAGCCTATTTCAGTCGCATTTGCCCAGAAGCCCTTCGGAAAATCAGCATGAACCTTGATTACAGTCCCAGGCCTAAGCTCTTTGGCACTAATGAATCTGATTCTGTTCTCCTCTTCCGAGACCTTCCATCTTCCATATTCAAAGAAATCTTTAGGATTGCAGTCCGTTGGAGTCATGAGGGCATTCCATTCCTTTGTCATAGATGCCCTATTGATATTCATCGCAATTCTTTCCCACTTAATGATGCTGCTGCAGTTAATCTTAAAGGAAGCAAATTCTATTCTGTCATCCCCTTTTAATTCACTCCCGTTCAGGAAAAATATGTCGAAGTTGTCCTTCTTCTTGCCGTAATTATTGATTCCTGAAACATCATATGAAATTGAGAAAGATTTCCTTCCCTTATCAAGTGCCTGGATCTGAATCTCTCTACAGTTTTCATCATAATAGTAATCGTAGCCCTTGACGGACACGTTTGTTACCCTGCCTCTGTACTGCTTCGGCAAGGTCCTGACGAAGGTGTAGTCATCCTCAGGTGTCTTTACTGTAATAATCTCGGAATACCTGTAGATGTTATCTCCGTCGACAGAAACCTGAGTACGAAAAGAAAGGATATCTTCGGTATCCTTTCCCGCTTCTGTGTCCGCATAACAGGTCATGCCTGATACTAAAATCATAAATACAATAAGCACCGCTCTAAGATACTTATCAATTCTTACATAATCCATGTCATCCTTCCATCCAAACAGCTTCGACGCTGTTATCTGATTTGTTCAGCAATCTTCCTTCCGAATTCAGCTGCCATCATCTCATGGCTTTCGTTCTTCGTCTCGCCGGGTGCTGTGACACCTCCCACGCAAAGCCTGCCGGAGAGCTCAGCCTCAGGATAGCAGTCAACCCATCCTCCAAGTCCGGAGTAGGCTCTGTCGAAAATACCATCCTCGCCATCGGCAGCAGTCGCAATCATATATACTTTCCTGAAAGAGTATTCCTGCGCATAGAGCGGGTTCATTCTGTCAAGGAAAGTCTTGAGCAGACCTGAAAGCTCAAAGAAATACAGAGGAGTTGCGAACACAAGGGCATCAGCCTCTTTGACCTTTTCCATTATTTCAGAAACATCATCCTTAATGACGCACTGTAAAGTCTTATGACATGACAGGCATCCGATACAGAAACGGATATCAAGACCTGCAAGGCTTACAAGCTCGGCCTCAATTCCTTCTTTCCTTATTGCCTCTGCACACATTGCAGCAAGGTATTCAGAATTACTGTTCCTTCTCATGCTTGATGATATCAGCAGAACTTTCATGCATCTATTCTCCTTTTTGATAATTGCTATAGTATACACATTATAATTCCTATGCCAAAATCATTCAAGACAAGCTTATATGCTGGCACTATACATTGTATATATGATATAATGTGATTGATGTGTGCAGATTATTTTTTGTGCAAAACAAACAAAATCTCATATTTTAGGAGAATGTTATTATGGCAAAAAGAAAACTAAAAACAATGGACGGTAATACCGCAGCCGCACATGTATCATATGCATTTACTGAGGTAGCCGGCATTTATCCTATCACTCCTTCAAGCCCTATGGCAGACCTTGTAGACCAGTGGTCGGCACAGGGAAGAAAGAATGTATTCGGATCTACTGTAAAGGTTATGGAGATGCAGTCAGAGGCAGGTGCTTCAGGTACTGTACACGGCTCTCTGGCAACAGGAGCTCTTACTACAACATACACAGCTTCACAGGGACTTCTCCTCATGATTCCTAACATGTACAAAATCGCAGGAGAGCTGCTTCCGGGTGTTTTCCATGTATCAGCAAGAGCTGTAACATCACATGCGCTTAATATCTTCGGAGACCATTCTGACGTATATGCATGCAGACAGACAGGCTTCGCAATGCTTGCAGAGAGCAACCCACAGGAGGTTATGGACCTCTCACCTGTTGCTCACCTCGCTGCAATCGAGGGCAAGGTTCCATTCCTCAACTTCTTCGACGGATTCAGAACATCACACGAGCTTCAGAAGATTCAGGTATGGGACTACGAGGATCTTGCTGACATGACAAACTTCGATGCTGTAAAGGAATTCAGAGAGCACGCTCTTTCTCCTGAGCATCCTGCAATGAGAGGATCTAACGAGAACGGCGACATCTTCTTCCAGCACAGAGAGGCATGTAACAGATACTACGACGAGCTTCCTGCTGTAGTTGAGAAGTACATGGACAAGATTAACGATAAGCTTGGAACTGACTACAAGCTCTTCAACTACTACGGTGCACCTGATGCTGACAGAGTAATTGTAGCTATGGGTTCAATCTGTGATGTGGCTGAGGAGGTTGTAGACTACCTGAACGCTCACGGCGAGAAGGTAGGTCTTGTGAAAGTCAGACTCTACAGACCATTCAGTGCAGAGAAGCTGGTTGAGGCAATTCCTGAGACAGCAACAAAGATTGCAGTGCTTGACAGAACAAAGGAGCCTGGCTCACTTGGAGAGCCTCTCTACCTCGACGTAGTTACTTCCCTTGCGAATGCAGGAAGATGTGTTCAGGTAGCAGGCGGAAGATATGGACTCGGATCAAAGGACACTCCACCATCAAGCGTATTTGCAGTATATGAGGAGCTCAAGAAGGACAACCCTAAGCGTCAGTTCACAATCGGAATCGTTGACGATGTAACTGAACTTTCACTTCCTGAGGTGCCTTCACCTAACACTGCTGCAGAGGGAACTATTGAGTGCAAGTTCTGGGGTCTTGGCGGAGACGGAACTGTTGGTGCCAACAAGAACTCAATCAAGATTATCGGAGACAATACTGACAAGTATGTTCAGGCATACTTCCAGTATGACTCAAAGAAGACAGGCGGAGTAACAATCTCTCACCTTAGATTCGGTGACTCCCCTATCAGAAGCCCTTATTACATCAATAAGGCTGACTTCGTTGCATGCCACAACCCTTCATACATCATCAAGGGATACAAGATGGTTAACGACGTTAAGCCTGGCGGTGTATTCATGATCAACTGCCAGTGGTCCAAGGAAGAGCTCGATGAGGTTCTGAACGCTGAGACAAAGAGATATATCGCTAACAACAACATTCAGCTCTATACAATCGATGCAACAGGACTTGCGCAGAAGATTGGTATGGGCAAGAGAACAAACACTATTCTTCAGTCAGCATTCTTCACCCTCGCTAAGGTAATGCCTCAGGAGGATGCAATCAGATACATGAAGGATGCGGCTACTAAGAGCTACATGAAGAAGGGTCAGGATGTTGTAGACACTAACCACAAGGCTATCGATGAGGGTGCAACTGCATTCACAAAGATCGAGGTTCCTGCTTCATGGGCAGATGCTGAGGATAAGACTGTTAAGACATCCAAGGAAGGAAGAGCTGAGCTTGTTGGAATGGTTGAGAACGTAATGGAGCCTGTCGGACTGATGAATGGTGACAGCCTGCCTGTAAGTGCTTTTGCACACAATGCCGACGGTCAGTTCGAGGTTGGCGCTTCTGCTTATGAGAAGAGAGGAATTGCCGTTAATGTTCCTACATGGGATCCAACCAAGTGTGCACAGTGCAACCAGTGTGCTTATGTATGTCCTCATGCAACAATCAGACCTTTCGCTCTTACAGCAGAGGAGCTTGCTTCTGCACCTTCAGATACCAAGTCAGCACCTGTAAAGGCAGGCAAAGGCAAGGATGTCTACTCATACTCACTTGCAATCTCACCTCTCGACTGCATGGGCTGCAGCGTCTGCGTAGGAGTATGCCCTGTAGGAGCAATCGAGATGGTTCCTCAGCACGAGGAGGCAGCTCAGCAGAAGGTATGGGATTACATGGTTAAAGAAGTATCCGAGAAGAAGGATATGCAGGATAACACCGTTAAGGGAAGTCAGTTCAGACAGCCAATGCTTGAGTTCTCAGGCTCATGTGCAGGCTGTGCAGAGACTTCATATGCAAGACTTGTAACTCAGCTCTTCGGTGACAGAATGTTCATCTCCAATGCTACAGGCTGCTCATCAATCTGGGGAGGCCCTGCAGCATGCTCACCATACACAACCAACAAGGAAGGAAGAGGCCCTGCATGGACCAACTCCCTCTTCGAGGACAACGCTGAGCACGGACTTGGAATGCACCTCGGACACAAGGCTATAAGAGATCAGCTTAAGAGCATGGTTGTAGAGATGCTTGAGAGTCCGCTCTCATCAGATGAATACAAGTCTGCAGCACAGGCTTACCTTGATACATATGAAGATTCAACTGAGAATGCTGAGCCAGCCAAAGCACTTATCGCAGCTCTTGAAGTTGAGGCTGCTGCCGGCTGCCCTGTTGCACCTGCAGTACTTGATAAGAAGCAGTACCTTGCCAAGAAGTCGATGTGGCTCTTCGGTGGAGACGGCTGGGCTTACGATATCGGATACGGCGGACTCGACCACGTGCTCGCATCAGGTGAGAACGTAAATGTATTCGTATTCGACACTGAGGTATATTCAAACACAGGCGGTCAGGCTTCAAAGGCTTCAAACATCGGTCAGGTTGCTCAGTTCGCAGCTGCCGGCAAGGCAATTGCAAAGAAGTCTCTTGCTGAGATAGCTATGAGCTACGGATATGTATATGTTGCACAGGTTGCTATGGGTGCAAATCCAGCTCAGACTATCAAGGCTATCACTGAGGCAGAGAAGTATCAGGGTCCTTCAATCATCATCGGCTACTCACCTTGCGAGATGCACTCAATCAAGGGCGGAATGGCTAACTGCCAGGCTGAAATGAAGAGAGCCGTTGACTGCGGATACTGGAATCTCTACAGATACAATCCTGCACTCAAGGCTGAGGGAAAGAACCCATTCATTCTTGACAGCAAGGAGCCTGCAGGCGGATACAAGGAGTTCCTCATGAACGAGGCCAGATACTCTTCACTTACAAGATCATTCCCTGAGAGAGCCGAGGTGCTCTTCAACGAGGCTGAGGAGGCAGCAAAGGCTAGATATCAGCATCTCGTTAAGCTCAAGGAAGTATACGCAGAATAACAGTCTGCAGATAGATACCAATATTTAAGCCGGAGCTTTCGCTCCGGCTTTTTCATGGTTCATTTATTTATGATTGCTAATAATATCCTGTCTGGCTTAAGACTTCTTCCTAAGCCTTCTCATGACAATAAAGAAGTAAACATTAATAAGAATCGCTGCCGATCCGATTGCTATTGGATACGAAAGCAGTACGTTGTTTACCGTGTGATGTACCGGAACAACAAAGAGAAGCCATGGAATTCTAAGCCCCACCATTGTGATCAGAGCAAATGTCATCGGCCAGAAGGTGTAGCCGAGACCTCTGAGAACGTCCGTTGGAATCTCCATTATAATTGCCAGAAAGTACATTGGAACCAGAAAGTAGAGCATATCCGCTCCGGTCTTAACAACATCCGGATTCGTAGTAAATATGGACATCAGCGGTTCCGCAAGTGTAACGAGCACAACCAGAATAATCGAACATGTTACAGTAGAAAGCATGAATGATGTCCGTGCTGTCTTTTTTACTCTGTCCATTCTGTTAGCTCCGTAATTCTGTCCGACGAAGGTTGTCGCAGCTGCGCCGAAGGAACTTAATACCATCCAGTATATCATGTCAAGCTTATTGTAAGCCGCCCATCCCGCAGTAACGTTCGTACCGAAGCTGTTGATTGCAGTCTGAATCATTATGTTCGTAATTCCGGAAATACATGACTGGAATCCTCCCGGAATTCCTATCCTCAGCTCACGCCAGAGGACATGCGGAATTATTCGTATTTTTCTGAATTCGAGCTTCACCTCATCATAAGAGTGCATCAGCGAGTACAAAGTCATTATGCAGCTTACTACCTGTGCTGCAACGGTTGCCACAGCAGCGCCGATAATACCCCACCCGAAGAATACTACAAACACAATATCAAGAACAATATTCAGAATGCTGCATACAATCAGATAGTAAAGCGGTCTTTTGGAGTCACCGATTGAACGCATCACAGAAGCACCCATGTTGAAGGTAAGCGTTGCAACAAGCCCTACGAAGTAGATTCTCAGATAGCTTACCGAAAGATCCATGGTATCCTCAGGTGTCTTCATCATCTCAAGCAGCCATTCTGTACTGAGGCAGCCTGCTATGCCCATAATGAGTCCGCAAGATATGGCAAAAGCAAAGGAAGTGTGCATCGCCTCGTCTACCTTCCTACCCTCCTTCGCACCGTAATGCTGTGCGATTATTACGCTTGCCCCGGCAGTAAGTCCGCTGAAGAAAGCGATAATAACCATAGATAGAATCGATGCCGAACCTCCTACAGCCGCAAGGGCCTCAGTTCCTATTGCCCTTCCAACCACTATTGCATCCACGACATTATAAAGCTGCTGGAACAAGGTTCCAACAGCTATAGGGATGCAGTATTTAATCATTTCCTTCCAGATTACTCCTTCGGTAATCTTGTTGAAGCTTGTTATGCTGCTTTCATTAGTGTCCATTTATTATACTCTGATATCGGCATCAATTCCGAGGATATCCTTATTGGCATCAAGTATAGGGCTGATGACATCTCTAAGATATACCTCAACCTGAACAGGAGCGCGTCCTACATACAGCTCAGGCTTCAGTGTTGCCTCTATCTCCTCCTTAGTTAATCCGAACGACGGATCAGCTGCAATAAGGTCAACGAGGTTGTTATCCTTGCCCTCAACCTTAACATTGGCACCTGCCTCCATCGAAAGCTGTCTTATTCTCTCATGAAGTTCCTGTCTGTTACCGCCCTTCTTCACAGCATCCATCATGATGTTCTCAGTTGCCATGAAAGGAATCTCGGCCATAAAGTGTCTTGTGATAACCTTAGGATATACGACAAGACCGTCTACAACATTCAGGCAAAGATCGAGGATTCCATCGATTGCGAGGAAGCCCTCCGGTACTGACAGTCTCTTGTTGGCTGAATCGTCAAGAGTTCTCTCGAACCACTGCTCGGCAGAGGTCATTGCAGGATTCATGGCATCTACCATTACAAATCTTGCGAGTGAGCCGATTCTCTCACTTCTCATAGGATTTCTCTTATAAGCCATTGCTGATGAACCGATCTGATTCTTCTCAAACGGCTCCTCAACCTCCTTAAGGTGCTGAAGAAGTCTGATATCATTTGACATCTTGTGTGCTGAAGCAGCGATTCCTGCAAGCACGTTCAGTACTCTTGTATCGTATTTTCTTGAATAAGTCTGTCCCGATACAGGAACACATGCCTTAAAGCCCATCTTCTCAGCAATCTTAGGATCGATCTGGTCGATTATCTCGTCGTTTCCGTCGAAAAGCTCCTTGAATGAAGCCTGTGTTCCGGTAGTTCCCTTTGAACCGAGAAGCTTTAGAGTGCTCTGTACGTAGTCGAGATCCTCGAGATCCATTACGAACTCATTCAGCCAGAGAGTTGCTCTTTTGCCCACAGTTGTAGGCTGAGCAGGCTGGAAATGGGTAAACGCCAGAGTAGGAAGATCCTTATACTCGTCAGCGAATCTGCTAAGCTCGGCAATTACATTAACAAGCTTCTTTCTTACCAGCTTAAGAGCCTCATTCATGACAATAACATCTGTATTATCACCTACATAGCAGGATGTCGCACCAAGGTGAATGATTCCTGCAGCCTTTGGGCACTGCTGTCCGAAAGCATACACATGGCTCATAACGTCGTGACGAACCTCCTTCTCACGAGCTACAGCAACATCATAGTTAATGTCATAGATGTGCTCCTTCATCTCATCTATCATTTCCTGTGTGATAACAGGCCTTCCGTTCTCAGCTAGGCCGAGCTCCATCTCAGTCTCAGCCAGAGCAATCCACAGCTTTCTCCAGGTTGAGAACTTCATATCCTGCGAGAAAATATACTGCATCTCCTTGCTCGCATATCTCTGTGACAGCGGACTTGTGTAACGATCCTGACTCATAACTTCCTCTCCTTCTTCTTTCCAGATATCTCTATTTCACGTGCAAAACAAAAATTCTGCTAGATCACAATCTTCCTGTTCTTCTCATCTGTCGCCGGTCTGTAGATTACAAATCTTCTTCCGATTGCCTGAACAAACTCCGCTCCGAGTCTGTCTGCAACCTCATTTGCAACCTCCTTCGTTTCAAGCATGGCTCCCTCCTGAACCGATACCTTCATCAGCTCATGAACTGCCAGATAACTGTCAATTGAATCCAGAACACTGTCTGTTACACCTGCCTTACCAACGCTGGTAACAGGCGTAATATTATGTGCAAGCGCTTTAAGCGCACTTCTCTGCTTTCCTGTAAGCATGTTCTCTCCTTTGTGTAAAAATAATTTATTATTTCAGATAAGGCGAATTTGTCGCCCTAGATACTGACATGTAATTAATCTTGCTGTAAGGCACAGTATAGTGACATACTCTGGATGCCTTCTTATCGCTTAGGCTGTACTGTGTTGAATTGCAGTCAAGAATCTCTATTCCCGAGCTCTTTACCGATATTACTATAAGCGAGTGACCATTGGAGATTGATCCGGATACTCTCAGCGTATCACCAGGCTTTAGGAGATTCTTGCAGGTAGAGTAAGTGCACTTTGTCTTCATCTCAAGTGTGACCATTCCGATATCAGACTCACAGTTCTCTGCGAAAATAAACCAGCCTGCAAAATTAGCGAAGCCGCAGCACGAATATCCCCTTGCCAGCGTCGTTTCATAGTCGTGAGCATAATGCTCAGGGAGATTCTTTGCTGACGAAGGCTCTTCCCCTCCCTTATATTTCTTTATCAGGCTGCGAACAGTCTGATTCTTCTTAAGCACATTCTCGACATTACATCTTGAATCAACATTGCTCGTTGCTTTCTTGCCGTCAGTGGTAAAATACTTGCCGTCTAGCGCATCAATCAGCTGATTTATTCTGCTTGTAATATCTGATGCGGTTACTGTCTTGTTAAGCTGAACCACAGAGTATGCGTAGTCAACTTTTGTATAATCTTTGCTTCCAATGGATACAACTATTCTGTATTTGTATTCACCGATTGGAAGAGTACCGAATCTGATATACGAATCTGCAGATGCGATATTCCACTTCTTGGACTTCGGAGTGTCGTCCCTATATACTCTCCACTTCTCCTGCTCATCAACAATTCCAACCATTACCTTGGTAATATCGACGCTGGAGGTTATTGTTCCTCCTATTGAGAATGCCTTTCCTGCCGCAAGCTTAAGAGGAGGATACTTTACCCCGCTAAGCTTGATGCTTACATCAGAAGCAACTTCGAATGGATAGCTGAATACCG